>CAIPFK010000286.1 GCA_903864315.1 uncultured Burkholderiales bacterium
AAAGGCAAAGGCGCCATGGGCGCTCAAGGCGGCGGGGATTATGACGACATTGAAGTCGCTCGTGCGGTGGTCTACATGGCCAATGCAGGCGGCGCCAAGTTCTCAGAGCCCAAAGCGCCTCAGGCAGCAGCCAAGCAATAGGCCTTCAATCATGCCCGCTCACCTGGTGAGCAGTGGCCACTCAAACCCCCCACCGGTTGGGGGGTTTTGCGTTGGTGGGCCTCAATTTGCCATGGGCTTGGGGGTTGATGGCTCTCCTTGGTGAGCCAAGGGTCTGGTGACAAACTTGAACCGAGCGGCCAAATCAATGCGTTTGATTTTTTCGGGAGCAGGCCACACATCTTCAAGGCACATGGCAGCTTGCCACATGTCTTGGGTGTGCACCAGTCCCAATCCAAGTGTGGTGAGGAGATAAAGTCTCCCCACCTCATCTTCCAGTGCGTGCAAGAATTCAGTGGCCACGCCCGTGTGCGACTTGATCGTCAAAAGACCCCGCCGGTCTTCTTGGGTCTCTTGCCTCAAGCTTGATTTCTCCACAGGTGTTGCGGGTGCTTGCAATGGGGTTGGAGCGGGATGCAAACGCCAAATCCATGGCGTCTGAGCGAGCTCAACGTACACCCGTTGTGGGCCATTTTGGAAATACCACTGGCCCAGTGGGTCGTGCGTGTAATTGCGCTCGATGAACTCGCGAAGTGCGGTGTGCTCGAGCCTGTCGCCTTTGGATTCCATGAAACTGCCCTTGGCTTGGGTGGCATCGTCGCGCAAAAACCAGTTGCCCCTGTCGTCCAGGCCCAACCATCCAAAGCAATGCGGCACATTGGGCCATTTGCGCAAGGACTGCTTGACGATCTCATCCATGGGTGTGCGGCTTGGCTTGCAGAAATCTTTTGGGGTTCACCACAATGTGCTCCCTGCACCACTCGCTCAATGCAAAACCGCTGGCATGGCACCCATCACCTGGGCTTCTTCCATGGTGCCAGGAGACGCGTGGTGCACGACCAGTCGCCAACCCTGTGGGGTTTGATGATACACATTGGTTGCAATCACAAAGCCCTCAGACACCCCGTCGGGCAAGGCCACTTGGATGCGTTCGAGCACGCTGTGCATGGCACAGGCCATGGACTCCACTTTTTTAACGTCCATGGACATCACTGGGATGGCCCCTTGGGCAAAAATGGCTTCAAACGATTCTCGAATGGCCCCAGCACCCACGAGTCTGGCGCCCCCAGGGTGCACGCAGACGATGTCGTCCTCGTCCGCCCAACACGCCATCAATTTGTCCAAATTGCCCGTTTGCATGGCTTCATAAAAAGCGTTCTCCACCTCATCGGCCGAGCCACCCACAGTAAAGCGTTGTTTTGATTTGGACATAGTCGTGATTTGATTGGGACGGCAGGCCATGGCGGCATGGTCACAGTGCAACACTGAACCATTTCACATCAAGGCGCAGTGTACTTCTGCCCAATCGCCATTGTTTGATGAGAGGGCCGCTTTATCGAGAGATGCAGGTGAGTGTGAAACGCGCCACTCACCGCTTACTACATCAATGTCTTTGTAAAAAACGTCTTGCCGCAGCAAGTTCGGCCGCCATGACCGCCAACTCGCTTTGTGCCATGGCCATGTCGATGTCGGACTTGGCATTTTTGACAGCCTCTTGGGCTTGTTGCTGCGCCAACAACGCCTTTTCTTCATCGAGGTCTTTGCCTCGAATGGCAGTATCAGACAGGACCGTCACTGAATGGGGCTGAACCTCGATGATGCCACCGGCCACGAAGATAAAAATCTCTTCCCCTTCAGCCGACTCAATGCGCACGCTCCCAGGCTTGATTTTGGTGATCAAGGGCGTGTGGCGGGGATAAATGCCCAACTCCCCCTCGACTCCAGGCAACACCACAAAGCGAGCCTCGCCCGAGAAGATCGATTCTTCAGCGCTCACAACATCCACGTGCAGGGTACTCATGTCATTCATTCCTAGAAGGTCTTGCAAGATGGGCTTGAGAGCGAATCAGTTGCGGAAGCAGTCCATCCAACAACCCAACACCCAGTCCAAACCCAATCACTCGCTTTAAATTTTCTTGGCTTTCTCAAACGCTTCGTCAATGGTGCCCACCATGTAAAACGCTTGCTCTGGCAAATGGTCACATTCACCGGCCACAATCATTTTGAAGCCGCGAATGGTTTCTGCCAACGACACGTACTTGCCCGACGTGCCCGTGAACACCTCGGCCACGTGGAATGGTTGAGATAGAAAACGTTGAATCTTGCGAGCACGTGCCACCACGAGCTTGTCGTCAGGTGCCAACTCGTCCATGCCTAGAATGGCAATGATGTCACGCAACTCTTTGTAGCGCTGCAAAGTGCCTTGCACAGCACGTGCAGTGTCGTAGTGATCTTCACCCACCACATTGGGGTCCAACTGACGGCTGGTGGAATCGAGTGGATCCACCGCGGGGTAAATACCCAAGGCGGCGATGTCACGCGAGAGCACCACGGTGGAGTCCAAGTGAGCAAAGGTGGTGGCAGGCGACGGATCGGTCAAATCGTCAGCAGGCACATACACGGCTTGAATGGAGGTGATCGAACCCACTTTGGTGGACGTGATCCGTTCTTGCAAGCGGCCCATCTCTTCGGCCAAGGTGGGCTGGTAGCCCACGGCTGAAGGCATCCGACCCAAAAGCGCAGACACTTCGGTACCGGCCAATGTATAACGATAGATGTTGTCCACAAAGAACAGCACATCACGGCCTTCGTCACGGAAGGACTCGGCAATGGTGAGACCCGTCAAGGCCACGCGCAAACGGTTGCCTGGGGGCTCATTCATCTGGCCATACACCATGGCCACTTTGGACTCGCTCAAATTGTCCGAGTTCACCACACCAGACTCCATCATCTCGTGATAGAAGTCGTTGCCTTCACGCGTTCTCTCCCCCACACCCGCAAACACGGAGAGTCCCGAGTGGGCTTTGGCGATGTTGTTGATGAGCTCCATCATGTTCACGGTCTTGCCCACACCCGCGCCACCAAAGAGACCCACTTTACCGCCTTTGGCGAAAGGACACACCAAGTCAATCACCTTGATGCCGGTTTCGAGCAATTCTTGTGAAGGGCTCAATTCATCATAGGCAGGGGCTTTTCTGTGAATGGACGCTTCTTGCGTTGCATCGACTGGTCCACGCTCATCAATGGGGTGACCGAGCACGTCCATGATGCGGCCCAAGGTTCCCTTGCCCACCGGCACCGTGATCGCTTTGCCGGTGTTGTCCACCATCAAGCCACGGCGAAGTCCGTCGGAGGATCCGAGCGCAATCGTGCGCACCACGCCGTCGCCGAGTTGCTGCTGCACCTCGAGCGTCAAATTCGTTCCTGCCAATTTCAATGCATCATAGATGTGGGGCATTTGGTCGCGTGGAAATTCCACGTCCACCACAGCGCCAATACATTGAACAATTTTTCCTTGTGCCTGAGCCATTTTTTTGCTCCAAATAGAGATGAAACTGAAATTCTGAAAACTGCTTTAATTGAACTGATTCAACTTAAACCGCGGCCGCTCCTGCCACAATCTCGGAGAGTTCCTTGGTGATCGCGGCTTGACGGGTCTTGTTGTAGATGAGTTTGAGCTCGCCAATGACGCTGCCCGCATTGTCCGTGGCCGCTTTCATGGCCACCATCCGTGCAGACTGCTCAGAGGCCATGTTCTCAGACACGGCTTGATAAACCAAGCCTTCAACATACCGGACCAACAAATCGTCAATCACGGCGTGTGGATCGGGTTCGTACAAATAGTCCCAGGCATGGGCCGAGGCAGCCGACTCCTCTTTCATCTTTCCCGCGGACAAGGGCAGCAACTGCTCGAGCGTCGCCTCTTGCTTCATGGTGTTGATGAATTGGGTGTAGCACAAGTAAACGGCTTTCAATTGACCTTCAGCATACGCGTCGAGCATCAACTTCACGGGACCGATCATGCGTTCCAAATGGGGCGTGTCACCGAGCTGCACCACACTGGCCAAGACCTTGGCGTTGATGCGATTCAAAAAGCCCAAGCCTTTGTTGCCGATGGCCACCGTTTGCGCGGTCTCGCCATGGGTTTCCATCTCTTTCAAGCGGTGCGTGAGGGCTCGCAGCACATTGGTGTTCATGCCGCCACACAGGCCTTTGTCGGTGGTCACCACAATGAAACCCACACCTTTTGCATCGACATGGGTTCTCATGAAAGGATGCACATACTCGGGATGCGCTTGCGCCAAATTGGACGCGATGTCGCGCACCTTGGCACTGTAGGGCCTGGCGGCTCGCATGCGTTCTTGCGCTTTTCTCATTTTGGAGGCGGCCACCATTTCCATGGCCTTGGTGATCTTCTTGGTGTTTTCCACCGATTTGATCTTGCCTCGTATTTCTTTGCCGACTGCCATCTAAGGCTCCTTTGCGTGAGCTCTGGGATTAGCCAAATGATTTTTTGAACGCTTCAAGCGCTGCGGTCAATTCGGCCTCGGCCTCTTTGTCCATCGCTTTGTCGCTTTCCAATTTGGCCAACAGTGCTGCATGGTTGGACTTCAAATGGTGGTGCAAACCGGCTTCAAAGTGAAGAACCTGCTTGACCTCAATGTGATCCAAATAACCTTTGTTGACCGCAAAAAGTGTCGCCCCCATCAAGCTGATGGACAAAGGACTGTACTGGGCTTGTTTGAGCAACTCGGTCACACGTGCACCGCGGTCCAACTGTTTGCGAGTGGCTTCGTCCAAGTCGGACGCGAACTGCGCGAAAGCGGCCAATTCACGGTACTGCGCCAAGTCGGTCCGGATACCACCCGAGAGGTTTTTGACCAATTTGGTCTGAGCAGCACCACCCACGCGAGAGACAGAAATACCCGCATTGATCGCAGGACGAATACCCGCGTTGAAGAGGCTGGTCTCCAAAAAGATCTGGCCATCGGTGATCGAAATCACGTTGGTGGGCACGAAAGCAGACACGTCACCGGCTTGCGTCTCAATGACAGGCAATGCGGTGAGGGATCCGGTTTTGCCTTTGACCGCGCCCTTGGTGAAGGCCTCAACATAATCTGCATTCACGCGAGCAGCGCGCTCGAGCAAACGGCTGTGCAAATAAAACACGTCGCCAGGATAGGCTTCGCGACCCGGTGGGCGGCGCAGCAACAAAGACACTTGGCGATAGGCCACGGCTTGCTTGGAGAGATCGTCATAAATGATGAGCGCATCTTCTCCGCGATCGCGGAAATACTCACCCATGGTGCAGCCTGAATAAGCCGAGACGTACTGCATGGCAGCAGACTCAGAGGCAGACGCAGCCACCACAATGGTGTAGTCCATGGCGCCAACGGCTTCCAAAGAACGCACCACGTTTTTGATGGAAGAGGCCTTTTGACCAATCGCCACATAAATACAGGTCATGTTCTGACCCTTTTGATTGATGATGGCGTCAATCGCAACCGCAGTTTTACCGGTTTGACGGTCGCCAATGATCAACTCACGCTGTCCGCGACCAATCGGCACCATCGAGTCAATGGATTTCAAGCCCGTTTGCATGGGTTGGCTCACCGATTGACGTGCAATCACGCCAGGGGCCACCTTTTCGATCACATCGGTCATTTTGGCGTTGATCGGGCCTTTGCCGTCGATGGGTTGACCCAAGGCATTGACCACGCGGCCAATGAGCTCAGGACCGACGGGAACTTCCAAAATACGGCCTGTGCACTTGACGGTGTCGCCTTCGGTGATGTGCTCATAGTCACCCAAAATCACCGCGCCCACCGAGTCTCGCTCCAAATTGAGCGCCAAACCAAAGGTGTTGTTGGGAAACTCAAGCATCTCGCCTTGCATCACGTCCGAGAGGCCGTGGATGCGACAAATGCCGTCAGTCACGGAGATGACTGTGCCTTGATTTTTAATGTCCACATGGGTGGACATGCCATCGATTTGGCTCTTGATCAGTTCAGAAATTTCTGCGGGATTGAGTTGCATGACTCTTTCCTTTTTCTAGTGGTTAAAGGTCAACGCTTGGGGCCCCAAGGGACTCAAGCCGTCAACGTGACTTTCATGTGTTCTAAGCGGGCTTTGACGGAGGTATCAAACACCTCATCACCCACCACAACGCGGACCCCACCAATGAGCTCTGGACAGAGTTCAACGGAGAGGTTTAATTGTCTGGAGAATTTCTTCTCCAAGACCTTTTTCAAACGCGAGAGTGTTGCCTCATCCATGGGGTAAGCACTCTCGATGGTGGCATCAGACGCTCCGGCCAAGGCATTTTTATGGACCCTGAACTGATCGGCAATTTCTGCCATGGCGACCAATCGCTTGTGCTCGATCACGACTCTCAAGAAGTTCACGCCCTCAGCAGGCAAGCTGTGCTTGCCCACTCGGGTGATGACTTGCATCAAGGCTTCGCGCGAGACAGCCGGGTTTTTTGCCAAATCCAAGAGCTGGGCGTCTTGGGCCACCAAGGCCATTTCGTCTAGCCAACTTTGTGTCTCTTCCAAACTGTGTTTGGCTTGAGAAGACTTGAACAAAGCCTCGGCATAAGGTCGAGCAAGTGTTGCCATTTCAGCCATGTCGGTCCCTTTTGCTTGCGTCTTAGAGTTGCGCTTGGAGCTGCTCGAGCAGCTGAGCGTGAACAGTGGCGTTGACTTCTTTTTGCAAGATTTGCTCAGCACCCTTGAGGGCCAACTGAGCGACTTGCACGCGAAGTGATTCTCGCGCTTGCACCACTTGTTGCTCAGCCTCCACACGCGCTTGGGCGATGATGCGTTGTGCCTCTACCACCGCTTGAGACTTGGCCTCTTCGATGATGGAGTGCGCACGCTTTTCAGCTTCGGCAAAATGAGCGGCAGCGAGGTCTTTGGTCTTGGCCATTTCTTGCTCCGCATGGCGTGTGGCCGTGTGAAGCTCAAATTTGGCTTTCTCAGCGGCTTCTAGGCCGTCTGAGATTTTTTTAGCACGTTCATCCAAAGCCCCAACGATGGGTGGCCACACGAATTTCATCGTGAACCACACCAAGATCGCAAAGACGATGGCTTGGATGAAGAGGGTTGCATTAATGCTCACGGCAACGCCTTTCTATGAGTTTGTAAAACCAAACAAGCTTACTTCAACACGAAGGGGTTGGCGAATGCAAACATCATTGCAATACCCAAACCGATCATGAAGGCGGCATCAATCAAGCCGACCAACAAGAACATTTTGGTTTGGAGTTCGTTCATGAGTTCAGGCTGGCGGGCAGCGGACTCAAGGTATTTGCTACCCATGATACCGATACCGATACAAGCGCCATTGGCACCCAAGCCGATGATCAAACCTGCTGCCAATGCAACGTAGCCAAGAATGTGTTCCATGAAATGCTCCTGAGAGTTGTGATGTTGAAAGAAAAAAGGTTTGAGAGTCGAGTTCGTGCAAATCAATGCGCGTCATGCGCTTGACCGACGTACACCAAGGTGAGCATCATAAAAATGAAGGCTTGCAAGGTGACAATCAAAATGTGAAAGATGGCCCAAATTGAGCCCGCGATGATGTGCCCAATGGGCAACAAAATTCCAGACAATGACATGGCTGCATAGGAGCCCATCAAGGCGATCAGCATGAAAAAGAGCTCGCCTGCGTACATGTTACCAAAAAGTCGCATGCCATGAGAAACCGTCTTGGCGGCAAACTCAATCATTTGCATGACAAAGTTGATGGGCCAAAGCACCGGATGGTTGCCAAACGGCGCCGTGAAGAGCTCATGCAACCAGCCACCCAGGCCTTTGATTTTGAGGTTGTAAAACAAACACACCAAGAGCACCGAGCACGATAGCCCAAGCGAGGTGGAGAGATCCGCAGTGGGCACGACGCGCAAATAGGCGTGGTGCACCTCTTGGCCGGTGCTCTCGTAGTACCAAGCCCACAATTGTGGCAACAAGTCCACGGGCAACAAGTCCATGGCGTTCATCAAAAAGATCCACACAAACACCGTGAGGGCCAAAGGAGCGACAAACAAGCGACTTTGCGCATTGTGCACAATGCTTTTGGCTTGTGAGTCCACGAGTTCCACCAAAATCTCCACCGCCGCTTGAAAGCGTCCAGGAACCCCGGACGTGGAGGCCTGTGCTGCGCGCCACAAGAAGTAGGAGCCCACAATCCCAATCACGATGGACCAAAACACAGAGTCGATGTTGTAGACAGAAAAGTCAACAATCCCAGACATGGTTTTGTTTTGCAAGTGCGTCAAGTGGTGACTGATGTAGTCGCCAGCGGTGAGCACGTGTTCAGTGGAATTTTCAGCAGTCATTTTTGTTCACTGTTTTAAAACGTTTTGATCCACAAACTGGTTCATTGCTTTGGCAGATTTGTACCGCCACATGCAAATCCAATAAATTTTCATCGTGATGGCCATGCCCAAGAGCATCAGCAACCAATTCAATCCATTCAACAACGACGACAAGGCCAACAAGGCAATCATCGTCATGAGTTTCACAAACTCCCAAATAAAAAACCCTCTCATGGCAACACCCGGATCTTTCGCCTCGTTGGAACGTGCCAAGCCCCTCGCAAAGAGCAGCGAGGGCAAGAGCACCACCAACACACCGTAGCCCGCGGACCATGCGTAATTCAAACGGTTGGACACGATTGCCGTGACCACCGTGAGCACCAAACCCACACAGGCTTGTAAAAAAAGAACCGTCGTGATTGAAAACGCTGGGTCTTTCTCGCGAAGCGCCTGAACTTGCTCGGCCGTCCAGGCCACCGGTAAAGGCTCTTCTTTGTCCCACTCACTTGCGTGAGTTGCTTTGTTGTTGTCCATGTGCATGCTTATTCAGTACTGTCTTGGTGGGCGTGTGACGCTCTCAATTGAAGCCGACATCAAACCAGCATCTTCGTGCTTGGATTTCAACCTCAGAGTTAACCCTCGGTTGACCTGGTCGGGTTGGCCCAAGACCCCTGAAATAATGCAGTCTAAGATTGTAAAGGAAAAACACGAGTTCTGGCCAGCCCCGCCCATTTTCTTATTTTCAAGTTCGGCCTGTCATAATGGATCCCCAAGGCACTCAAAGCCCCCTGATCGGGGGGGGGAGTTCCCTCCAAACGGACTGGGCGGCCCCGTTTCACGCCCGTACCACCTTGCCACACGCACCATGATCGACCCCAAAGACTCCCTCATTGAGTACCCCAGTGACTTTCCCATCAAGGTCATGGGCCCCAAGGTGGAGCACTTTGTGCACACCTTGACTCAAATTGCCGAGTCCTTTGATCCGCACTTTGATGCCAGCACGGTGGAGCTCAGAGAGAGCTCAACGGGCAAGTATCTGGGCGTGACCCTCACCATTCGCGCCACCAGCCGCGAGCAGCTCGATGCGATCTATCAAACCTTGTCCACCCACCCCATGGTCAAAGTGGTGCTTTGAAGGGCTCTTCAAGTGATGCGCCGTGCGACGTCCTCGCCTTCTATCTTTAGTGCACCATTCAATCTATGTTGATCAAACACCTGGGCGTCGTGGACTACGAAACAACGGCCCTGGCCATGCAAGCCTTTACCCGCGAGAGGGACCCAAGCACGCCCGATGAGCTTTGGATTTGTGAACACCCTCGGGTCTATACCTTGGGACTGTCTGGTGTCCACAGCGACTTGATGCTTGACGTGGGCATTTCCTTGGTCCAATCCAACCGTGGCGGTCAAATCACCTACCACGGGCCAGGTCAAGTCATCGCCTATCCCTTGCTCGATTTGTCGCGACTGGGCTACTTTGTGAAAGAGTACGTCCACCGCTTAGAGGAGTGCGTCATCAAATGTCTCAACGATTGGGGCGTGAGTGGCTACCGTGTCCCTGGGGCGCCAGGGGTCTATGTCAACACCCAGGACCCGCACTCCCATGCCACCTGGGCGAGCTTGGTGAGCCAATCACCAGCCCCACCAAGCGCAGGCGTGCATTTTGCTGGGTTGGCCAAAATCGCAGCGCTGGGCGTCAAAGTCTCCAAGCACCGGACCTACCATGGATTGGCCCTGAACGTGGCGATGGACTTGGCGCCATTTGCGGCCATCAACCCCTGTGGTTATCCCGGTCTTCAGGTGACCGATTTACGGCAACTGGGCCTCGTGTTAAATTCAGACCAGGTGGGTCAAGCTTTGGCTCAAAAGCTGGCCATTTATTTGGCGCCCTAGTTTTGCATCCATTGTCACACTCACCCTGCCCTCCACACCCCAAACCGCCATTGCCATGACCGCTTCCTACGACCCCAGTGTCAAACAAAAAGCCCAAGCGAAGCTCTCCAAAATCCCCATCAAAGTACAAGGCGGGCTGGAGGTTTTAAAAAAACCCGACTGGATTCGCGTGAAAGCTGCCTCGGCGGGAACACGGTTTTATGAGATCAAGGACATTTTGCGTTCCAACAAACTCGTCACCGTGTGTGAAGAGGCTTCTTGTCCCAACATTGGTGAGTGTTTTGGTGCGGGCACGGCCACCTTCATGATCATGGGCGACAAATGCACCCGACGCTGCCCCTTTTGCGATGTCGGACACGCCAGACCTGACCCCCTGGACCCCTTGGAGCCCGAACATTTGGCGCAAACGGTGGCGGCCTTGAAGTTGAACTACGTGGTGATCACAAGCGTAGACCGAGATGACTTGCGAGACGGCGGGAGTCAACACTTTGTGCAATGCATTGAGCACATTCGAGCGCTCTCGCCCCAAACCCAAATTGAGATCTTGGTGCCTGACTTTCGCGGGCGCGATGACCGCGCCTTGACCATCCTCAACAGTGCACCTCCTGACGTGATGAATCACAACTTGGAGACCGTCCCGAGACTCTACGCACAAGTGCGCCCCGGGAGCGACTACGCCTTCAGTTTGAATTTGCTCAAAAAATTCAAGTCCCAGCACCCCCACATCCCCACCAAAAGCGGGCTCATGGTGGGCTTGGGTGAAACGGATGAAGAAATTCTCCAAACCATGAAAGAAATGCGCGAGCACGACATTGACATGCTGACCCTTGGCCAATACCTCGCCCCCAGTGTTCACCACCTGCCCGTGGCGCGTTACGTCCACCCCGATACCTTTGCCATGTTTGAAGCCCAGGCCTATGCCCTGGGTTTCAAACACGCGGCCGTGGGCCCCATGGTGCGCTCGAGCTATCATGCCGACCGCCAAGCCCATGCAGCCCAAACCGTGTCCAACTTGCCCACCCACGAGTCACTCCCCCATGAAAGGATGTCGCCATGAACCCCGTTGTGTTGATCACCGGAGCGAGCCGCGGTATTGGTGCAGCCACTGCGCTCTTGGCCGCCCAAAACGGTTGGGCAGTGGCGGTGAACTATGCCACCCAAGCCAGCAAAGCCCAAGGCGTTGTGGACCACATTGTGGCTCACGGAGGCCAGGCCAAGGCCTTTCAAGCCGATGTGAGCGTGGAGTCGGACATCCAACGTCTTTTTGCCGAGGTGGAGCGCGAGTTTGCTCACATCGGCCCATTGCGCGGCTTGGTCAACAACGCCGGCATCGTCGACCAAGTTCAACGCGTTGATGAGTACAGTTTTGAGCGCATTGAGCGCATGATGCTCATGAATGTGATCTCGCCCTTGGTGTGCTGTAAAGAGGCTCTTTTGCGAATGAGCACGCGCCACGGCGGGACTGGGGGCAGCATTGTGAATCTGAGCTCGGTCGCCTCTCGCTTGGGAGGCGCGGGCCAATACGTGGACTACGCAGCGAGCAAAGGCGCCATTGATTCTTTGACGATCGGATTGGCCAAAGAGGTGGCCGGTGAGGGCGTGCGCGTGAACTGCGTGCGCCCGGGCATGATCGACACCGAAATCCACGCCAGCGGCGGCCTTCCCAACCGCGTTCGTGAAGTGGGCCCCCAAATGCCATTGGGCCGGGCGGGCTCCGCCCAAGAAGTGGCGCAAGCCATTGTGTGGTTTTTAAACGAAGACTCCAGCTACTGTACGGGCTCCATCTTGGACGTCTCGGGCGCTCGCTAAGCGCGTGCGATTGATCCTGGCCAAGTCCACGACATTGGGTTTTTTTCTATAGAGTTTCTTCGCCCTTTGGTTTAAGCTTGACCATGGGTCTGGCTTGGCTTGGCCCTGGCCTGAATTTCGCGTGAAATCGAATTGAACCTGGAAGTAGGCCAAACCACCTCTCTTGGATTTCTTCCTGACTTTTGCGTTGGGCTAGAGGTCTGTGCAACTGCCTGTGATTGACAAAAGGAATTCCCCATGACGGGTCACACCCCCACACTGCCCTTGATTGAGCACTTCATCAACGGACACACCCGCTCACCCCAAAGCCCGCGCAAGCAAGCCGTCTATCACCCGGCAAGTGGGCAAGTGAGCAAGGAAGTCGTCCTTGGCGACGCGAGCGATGTGAACGCGGCCGTTCTTGCCGCCCAACAAGCCCAGGTGGCCTGGGCCGAGTTGCCCCCCATTCGGCGCGCCCGCGTGATGTTTCGGTTTCTTGAGCTCCTCAATGCGCACAAAGACGAGATCGCCCACATGATCACCGCCGAGCACGGCAAAGTGTTCACCGATGCGCAAGGCGAAGTCTCGCGGGGCATAGACATCGTTGAGTTTGCTTGCGGCATCCCGCAATTGCTCAAAGGCGATTTCACCGACCAAGTCTCCACCGGCATTGACAACTGGTCGCTTCGCCAGCCCTTGGGGGTCGTGGCCGGGGTCACCCCATTTAACTTTCCTGTCATGGTCCCCATGTGGATGTTCCCCGTGGCGCTTGCGTGTGGCAACGCCTTCATTTTGAAGCCGAGTCCTTTGGATCCGTCGCCCTCGCTCATCATGGCAAAACTGCTCAAAGACGCGGGGCTGCCCGATGGTGTCTTCAACGTGATTCAAGGCGACAAGGACGTGGTCGAAGCGCTCATGCAGCACCCCGGCGTGCACGCCTTGAGCTTTGTGGGCTCCACACCCATTGCCCACCACCTCTACGAGATGGGCGCACACCTTGGCAAACGCGTGCAAGCACTCGGTGGCGCCAAAAACCACATGGTGGTGATGCCCGATGCGGACCTGGACCAAGCCGTGGACGCCTTGATCGGCAGCGCCTATGGGTCGGCTGGCGAGCGCTGCATGGCCATCAGTGTGGCCGTGCTGGTGGGTGACGTGGGCGCCAAGATCATGCCCAAACTCATCGAACGCACTCGCCACTTGAAGATCAAAGACGGTGAGAATTTGGACGCTGAAATGGGCCCCATTGTGAGCCGTGCGGCCAAAGAGCGCATCAGCGGCTACATTGATCTTGGGGTGAAAGAGGGCGCAACATTGTTGGTCGATGGGCGACACTTTGACGCAAAGACTGCAGGCGAGAACTGCGAAGATGGCTTTTGGTTGGGCGGTACCTTGTTTGATCACGTGAGCCCCTCGATGCGCATTTACAAGGAAGAGATCTTTGGCCCAGTGCTGGTGTGCTTGCATGTGCCCCATCTTGACGCGGCCATTGAGCTCATCAATGCCCACGAGTTTGGCAACGGCGTGAGCTGCTTTACCCGTGAGGGGCACGTCGCGCGCGAATTCTCACGTCGCATCCAAGTGGGGATGGTGGGCATCAATGTGCCCATCCCCGTTCCCATGGCTTGGATCGGCTTTGGCGGCTGGAAGCGCTCGCTCTTTGGTGACATGCATGCCTATGGGGAGGAAGGGGTGCGTTTTTACACCAAGCAAAAAAGCATCATGCAACGCTGGCCTCAAGGCACACCACTGGGCGCGGAGTTTGTCATGCCCACCTCCAAGTGAGATCCAACACCTGCCTTGTTAACCCCGGGGTGGTGTCACAACCCCACTGGGCTGCCAAGCCCAGCCAGCCAAGCCCTGTTGCCTGAGCATGCTGCCAAAGAAGATGCCCCCATGAACGATCTTGAGTTTGACTACATCATTGTGGGCGCGGGCAGTGCAGGTTGCCTCTTGGCCAATCGCCTGAGTGCCAACGCTCGCCACAAAGTCTTGCTCATTGAGGCCGGCGGCAAAGACGACTACCACTGGATTCACATCCCGGTGGGCTATTTGTATTGCATTGGCAACCCCCGCACCGATTGGTTGTATCAAACCGAGCGCGAGGCTGGGCTCAACGGCCGATCGTTGCGCTACCCCAGAGGCAAGGTCTTGGGCGGATGCTCCAGCATCAATGGCATGATTTACATGCGCGGACAGTCACGCGACTACGACCAATGGGCCACGCTCACTGGGGACAACAGTTGGACGTGGGAAGAATGCCTCAAAGACTTCATCTTCCAAGAAGACCACCATTTGGGCGCCACACCATGGCATGGCGCCCAAACGGCACCAATTTCCTCGGCCTTGGCTGCATCCCACTTGGGCTTGAGCGACGAAGCAACCCATACCGCCAACTACGACTCCATCTTGTCGCACCGTGGTGCAGGGCATGAGTGGCGCGTGGAACAGCAGCGACTGCAGTGGCCCATCTTGGATGCGTTCGCCAAGGCCTGTGTGCAAAGCGGCATCCCCGCCACCACAGACTTCAACCGAGGCAACAACGAGGGGGTGGGGTATTTTGAGGTCAATCAAAAACGGGGCTTGCGATGGAACACGGCCAAGGCCTTTTTGCGACCCACTTGCTTTGCGCGCTCCAACTTTGAGATGTGGACCCGCGCGCAAGTCACGCGCTTGATGCTCAGCACGGGTGAGGACGGCGCGAAACGCTGCGACGGCGTCGAGGTCTTTGATGGCAAAGAACGCATCAAGGTGCGTGCTCGCGGCGAGGTGATTTTGAGTGCGGGCAGCATCGGCAGTCCACACATTTTGATGCTCTCGGGCTTGGGCCCGGCCGCGCACTTGCAAAGCCACCACATCCCCGTCGACGTGGACCTCCCCGGTGTGGGGCAAAACTTACAAGACCATTTGCAAATCCGCGCGGTCTATCAGGTTCATGGAGCGCGCACACTCAACACCATGACGCGGTCTTGGTGGGGCAAGGCCAAAATGGGCTTGGAGTACGCCTTGAGGCAAAGCGGCCCCTTGAGCATGGCCCCATCGCAATTGGGCGTGTTCACCAAAAGCGACGCCCACCAGGCCTGGCCCAATTTGGAGTACCACGTTCAGCCTTTGAGTCTGGACGCCTTTGGCGAGCCGCTGCACGACTTCAATGCCATCACCGCAAGCGTTTGCAATTTGAACCCAAGCTCCCGAGGCGAAGTCAAGCTCAAGAGTCCGAACTTCCAAGACGCCCCCCTGATCGCCCCAAATTACTTGAGCACTGCGCAAGACTTGGCCATTGCGGCGAGCTCGCTGCGCCTGACAAGAAAGATCATGCAGCAAGAGGCATTGAAACCCTTCAAGCCCACAGAGTACAAGCCTGGCATCCAATACCAAAGCGACGCTGATTTGGCCCAACTCGCTGGAGACATCGGGACCACCATTTTTCACCCCGTTGGCACGGCACGGATGGGCCCTTTGGGACAAGCGGGGGCGGTGCTCGATAGCCACTGCCGTGTTCAAAACGGCAAAGGCGGAATTGTCCAAGGGCTCAGAGTGGTGGACGCCTCGGCCATGCCCACCATCACGAGTGGCAACACCAATGCACCGACCATGCTCATCGCTGAAAAAGTCGCCCGTTGGATCGCCACCGAGGCTGAACTTTAACGTCTTTGTGAACGGGTTCGCTGCTCACCTGGACTGAGGGCCTGATTGCCCTCAAGGGAAAGCACCAAGTCTCGTGTCTTGCCCAGGGATTTAAGATCAATGCCACAGGATCAAACATCCGGTTTTGACTGAATTGGAGGAGACCCTTGACGGTCAAGTGCCTGACAAACAAAGGCAACACACCGCGGCACTGCCACTGCACTTCGCATTTGGCGGTGCCTTTTTTTTGGGCTTGAGCTCTCGACACCTCCCGCGTGGCAAACTTGCCAGCCCCTACCGCCTCTTTGACGCCGCCGTCTGAGTTGCTTCTAAGCTGTCACAATCGACCTTCATGGATATTATTTTTGTGTTGGTCTGTGCAGGCTTGGCCGGTTTCGTCGATGCGGTGGTGGGCGGTGGAGGATTGATCTTGGTGCCCGCGCTCTTTAGCGCCTATCCCAATGCGCCGAGCGCCACCTTGCTGGGGAACAACAAATCGGTCTCACTTTGGGGCACGCTCTTTGCCGCTTGGAATTTTAGTCGACGCATCCCGCTGCCTTGGGCGCAACTCACACCCGCCGTTGCTTGCTCGTTGCTGAGCTCATTGGCGGGGGCTTGGTGCTTGGGGCTCTTGCCCTCGACTTGGCTCAGGCTGGCCTTGCCGTTGATCTTGCTCGCCTTGTTGATCTACACCTGGACAAGCAAGCGCTTGGGACAAGACCATGCCCCACGCTTTGCCGCTCACCGAGAGACCTGGGTCTTGATGGGGGTGGCTGCTGTCATTGGTTTTTATGATGGGTTTTTTGGGCCAGGAACCGGTAGCTTTTTAATATTCATCTTGGTGCGTTACTTGGGATACGATTTTTTGCACGCCTCTTCCTATGCCAAAGTGCTCAACAGCGCCAGCAATGCAGCCGCGCTCAGTCTCTTCGTCTCCCAGGGGCAAATTTGGTGGTACTTGGCCATTCCCATGGCCTTGTGCAATGTGGCGGGCAGCCTTGGGGGCACCACGTTGGCAATGCGCTTGGGATCAAGGTTTGTGCGTTGGATGTTTTTGCTGGTGGTGAGCGCCTTGATTGTGAAAACGGCTTGGGACGCTTACGCTGGCCTCTTCAACACCATGGTGAGCACTGGGTTCAGGGCATCAGCTCTCTAACCCTGCACCCCATCTCAAGGGTTGACGTCAGCGGACTTGCTGGATTTGTCAGGACTGATCACGGGCCAAGCCACAGAGGTCGCCACACGGGGCTTGCCAATGGGGCGAGTGGCCTGCCCCAATTGCACCGCCGCAATGTCTTCCTCTGAGGGGTACTCGCCTTGGAGCACGTAGTCAAAAACCCTTCTCGCGATGGGTGCGGCGTTTTGCGCACCAAAGCCCGAGTTCTCCACCACCATGGCCAGCACCACCTTGGGGTCATCGGCTGGGGCATAAGCCATGAAGAGCGCATGGTCGCGCATGCGCTCATCCACTTTTGAGGCGTTGTATTTCTCGTTTTCGCGAACGCTGTAGACCTGGGCCGTGCCGGTTTTACCACCACTGGTGTACGCCGCTCCGACAAAGCTTGTCGCCGAGGTCCCCTCCAAGTTCACCCCCTCAAGGGCGCGTCGGATCATGGCCACGTTCTCAGGCTTCAACACCAAAAGCTCCATGGGGGAGACCGGGACGTTTTTGCGCGTGCGGGCATCTGGACTCACGATTTCTTTGACCAAATGCAGTCGCATCTTCTGACCCTGGTTGAGCACCGTGGAGATGGCTTGCAAAATTTGCAACACCGTGAAGCTGTTGTAGCCTTGTCCAATGCCCAGTGAAATGGTCTCACCCGAGTACCAACGCTGTTGCTCTGGTTTTTTATAGTTGTTTTTTTTCCAATCGGTGGAGGGCAAGATGCCTTTGGATTCGCCCAAGACATCAATGCCGGTCAATTGTCCGAACCCCAAGGGTTTCATTTGTTCAAAAATGGTGTCCACCCCCAAGTCTCTCGCCAGCATGTAGTAGTAGGTGTCACACGACTCCACAATCGATCGGTACATGTCAACCGTGCCATGCCCTCCCTCCTTGTCGTCTCGGAAACGGTGATTGCCAAACATGAAAAAACCGGGATCAAAAATGGTTTGCTCTGGCGTGCGTTTGCCCGTTTGCAAGGCTGCCAAGGCCATGAAGGGCTTGTAGACCGATCCCGGCGGATAGGTGCCTCGCAAGGCCCGGTTCAAGAGCGGCTTGTCCAAGGACTCGTTCAAGGCTTGCCAATTTTCACTGTCAATGCCTTCGACAAACAAGTTGGGATCAAAGGTGGGTTTGCTGACAAATGCCAACAACTCGCCAGTCTTGGGATCCATCGCCACCAAGGCCCCACGACGCTCTCCGTACAAGTCTTCAATCAACTTTTGCAGCTTGATGTCCACGGACAGCACCACCGTGTTACCAGGCGTGGAGGGGCTCGAGCTCAAGCGCCTGACCGCACGACCACCGGCCGAGGTCTCCATTTCATGAAACCCCGTGACGCCATGCAGCTCATGCTCATAACTTTGCTCAATGCCCAATTTACCGATGTAGTCTGTGCCGCGGTAGTTGTCCTCGTCCTCGGAGTCTTCGATCTTTTCTTTCTCCGTCTGGTTGATGCGGCCAATGTAGCCAATCAAGTGACTGGCCAGCGAACCAAACGGGTAGGAGCGAAACAGTCTGGCCTTGATCTCCACACCTGGGTAGCGAAAACGCTGCGCCGCAAAACGCGCCACTTCTTCATCACTCAAGCGTGTGCGAATGGGCACCGACTCAAAGCTTTTGGACTCATCAAGGAGTTTTTTAAACCGCCGCTTGTCCCTGGCATAAATGGGCACCACTTTGCTCAACTGATCGATCAAGTCATCGAGGGCGAGCCTGGTTTTGGAAGGCGTGATCTCCAAGGTGTAGGCCGAATAGTTGCTCGCCACAATGACGCCATTCCTGTCCATGATGACGCCGCGGGTGGGCACCACTGGGGCGATGACTTTGCGGTTGTTCTCGGCTTGTTCAAACAGATCTTGGTAGCGCCAAATTTGCAAATAGATGAGCCTCAAACCCAACATAGAAAAGGCAAAAAAGACGAACACGGTGGCTGCGAGCACACGGCTGCGAAAACGCCGGAGATCTTGCTCAATATTGCCCCCCAAGCTCATAGGGGTCGGTTCTCATCGGGGTCGGGTGCTCTGCGCTGGGGTGCCAACAGCACCACGCTCATCACGGGCCACAAGCAGGCCTCCAAGAAAGGGGCAAAGAGCATGGGCCAACCCACCAAGCTCGTGCCCAAACTCATGCGCAGCACCATCGAGATGGCATGGGACGCAATCAACAAGGGGAGCACTTGCAGCGCCTGGGAGGGCACGGAAAACCACAGCAGCCTTCTGTGAATCAGGGTGGCAAAAAACGCAAGCACGGTGTAGGCCAACGCATGCTGGCCCAGCAACGACACCTCGTGCACATCGCAAATGAGTCCGAGCACAAAGGCCCAACCGATGCTGATTTTTTGTGGCTGATGGATGGACCAAAAAAGCAGCACCAGGGCCAAAAAGTCCGGCCTCCAAGCCGCATTGCCCAAGAGGCTCACGTTCTCAATCATGTTGAGCACCAAAGCGAGCAGCAAACTGAGCGCGATGAAAAACGGGTTGGCTGGCAAGAGGAGCTGCTGCCCGCGTGGCATGATCATGGTTTGGCCCCAAGTTTGCCGAGTGCTTTGACGACCTCGGGCTCAGGGCGCTTGGGCTCATCGAGCCCCACCGGGTTCAAGACCAGGACTTGGCGAACCCCTTGCGCACGCCCCAAGGGTTGGCACAAGATGCGGGCAAACATGGAGTCGGCCGTTCGCTCAATTTTGATCACCCGCGCCACAGGCACACCGGGTGGGTACACGCCGTCCACGCCACTGGTGCTCAGTACATCGTTGTCTTGGATGTCTGCATTGGCCGCCATGTAACGCAACTCCAAAAGAGGCGCGCCACTGGACTCACCAAACGCCACGCCTCGCGCACCCGTGCGGTTGTTGAGCACAGGAATGGAGTTGTCCTTGTCAATGATCAAGGTGGCCTCGCTCACCAAGGGGTAGACACGGGTGATTTGGCCCACGATGCCTTGCTCATCCATCACGGGGGAGCTGAGCAAAATGCCATTCACACTGCCTTTATTCAAAATCACCCGCCGGGTAAAGGGGTCGGCCGCATCGTAGATCACCTGGGCAGCAACCGAGGGCGTCTTCACACGTTGTTTGAGCTCGAGCAAGTCGCGCAACTGCCGGTTCTCCAAGAGTAGCTCATCGACTTGCGAGGCATGCAGTGATTGATCGAGCAAGGCTTGTTTCGTGACTTGCTCACGGCTTTGTGAGGATTGTCGATCTTCAAAAAAAGCAGCCACCTCAATGCCCAGGAGTTGGGGTTGACGAGAAAGCCACTGCGCGGGCGTCAACACCAAGGACAAGGCCGATCGCAATGGCAACGTGAGTTGCCACCTCACGTCACAAAACATGAGCAAAATCGACAAGGTTGCGAAAAAAATCAACTTGTGAAGCGGCGTCGCCCCTTGCTTGAAAAAAGGCGGTGGTGTTCGGTCTAGCGTCCCCAGGGGCATGGCAAAAATTAGGGCTGTGAATTAAAAGTCGAACAAAACATGGGCGCCATGTCACCAGTGGGCACGGGCCGTGTCGGCCTCGCCCTTTCAAACCTATTCGCTGGTGAAAATCGCGCCCAATCTCTCCATGCGCTCGAGCGCCATGCCGCAGCCGCGCACCACGCAAGTCAAGGGGTCTTCGGCCACGAGCACGGGCAGCCCCGTCTCCTCAGCGAGCAAACGGTCCAAGTCTCTGAGCAAGGCACCGCCACCGGTGAGCATCAAGCCTCGCTCGGCAATGTCGGCGCCAAGCTCAGGGGGGGTTTGCTCGAGAGCATTTTTGACGGCCGAGACAATGTTGTTCAAGGGATCCGTCAAGGCCTCCAAAATTTCATTGGAAGAGATGGTGAATGAACGGGGCACACCTTCAGAGAGGTTGCGTCCTTTGACCTCCATCTCCTTGACCTCTGAGCCTGGGAAGGCCGAGCCAATGCTCTTTTTGATCATCTCGGCCGTGGGGTCGCCAATCAACATGCCGTAGTTGCGCCGAATGTAGTTGATGATGGCCTCGTCAAATTTGTCGCCGCCAACACGCACGCTGCCCTTGTAGACCATGCCGCCCAAGGAGATCACGCCGACCTCGGTGGTGCCGCCTCCAATGTCCACCACCATGGAGCCACTCGCGTCAGACACGGGCAATCCCGCGCCAATGGCTGCCGCCATGGGCTCCTCGATCAAATACACCTCGGAGGCTCCGGCACCGAGTGCCGACTCGCGAATGGCACGGCGCTCGACTTGGGTGGAACCACACGGCACGCAAATGATGATGCGAGGACTGGGTTTGAGCATGGAGCGCGGGTGCACCATCTTGATGAATTGCTTGAGCATTTGCTCCGTCACCGTGAAGTCGGCAATGACGCCGTCCTTCATCGGACGAATCGCTTCGATGTTGCCGGGCACCTTGCCGAGCATCGCCTTGGCCTCGCGTCCCACGGCTTGAATGGTCTTTTTGCCCTGAGGCCCACCTTCGTGTCGAATCGACACGACCGAGGGCTCATCCAATAAAATACCCTTGTCCCTGACCCAAATCAAGGTGTTGGCTGTACCCAGGTCAATGGCCAAATCGGTTGAAAAATACCGACGAAATGATCCAAACATGAAAATTCCTCTGATGCACACCACCCTTGCTCACGTTTAGCCCCAAGCAATGTGGCGGTGTTTTGGTGCGCTGCAATTGAAACCTCTTGATGTCCATGGGGCACCAAGTTCTTGAAAAGCCAAAAAACTTCGTTTTTTGTGCTGAATTGGGTCTTCCCAAAACTTCTCAAGCATTGGGGCGTGATAATACACGAACGACAGAGTCCCGCGTTGATTCGCGTGCTTTAATTTTTCAACTTTCACCGTTTTTGACCATGTCCTTGACACTGCAAGAAATCTCTCGAATCGGCGAGCTCGCCAAGCTCCAAATGACCGCGCCCGAGCAGCACAGCATGCTCGCGCAACTGAATTCATTTTTTGACTTGGTCGAGCAAATCAAATCGGTCGACACCCACGGTGTCACCCCACTCTCACATCCCTACGCCACGGTGGCCGAGGTGGCCCTCAGACTGCGCCCTGACGTGGTGAGTGAGCGCAACCAGCGAGAAGCCAACCAGCAAAGCGCACCAGAAGTCCAAAAGGGCCTCTTTTTGGTCCCCAAAGTGATCGAGTCCTGATATGAACGCCATTCACGAGTTGAGCCTCACAGCGCTCGCCCACGCTTTGCAAACCCAACAATTGAGCGCTCGCCAAGTGGCGGAGCACTTTCTTGCGCGTGCTCGGCAACACGCAGCGAGCCAAGCCCATTTGGCCAGCGACATGGCGCCCTCAGGCACCGCCGACCCTGCGCACCCCTCTTGTGGGGCATTTTTGAGCATGGATGAAGGCTACACCTTGGCGCAAGCGGATGCCAGCGACCAGCGCCTCCAAACCGGCCAGGCCAGACCTCTTGAGGGGGTGCCCATTGCCCACAAAGACATCTTTGTGACCCAACACTTCCCCACCACCGCAGGCTCGAAGATATTGGCGGGTTATCGCTCGCCCTTTGATGCAACGGTGGTGGGCCGCCTCAACGAGGTGGGCATGGTGAGCCTTGGCAAACTCAATTGCGATGAATTTGCCATGGGTTCTGCCAATGAAAACTCGGCCTTTGGGGTGGTGCACAACCCTTGGGACCACACGCGCATCGCGGGTGGCTCCTCCGGCGGGAGCGCGGCCGCCGTGGCCATGGGGCTCACACCCGCGGCCACCGGCACCGACACGGGCGGCTCGATTCGTCAGCCCGCTGCGTTTTGTGGGATCACCGGCATCAAACCCACCTATGGTCGGGCCTCGCGCTACGGCATGATTGCGTATGCCTCGAGCTTGGACCAAGCTGGCCCCATGGCAAGAAGCGCCGAGGACTGTGCCACACTCTTAAGCGCCATGTGTGGCCCCGATGTGGAGCGCGACTCCACCTCGCTTGACCTCCCCCCAGAGGACTACTGCACTCACCTCAACAACGACATCCAAGGGCTTCGCATTGGCGTGCCCAAGGAGTTCTTTGCCAAAGGTTTGGCCGACGATGTGCGCGACGCCGTCCAAGCCGCCTTGGCGACGCTTGTGCGAATGGGTGCCCAATTGGTGGAGATTGAATTGCCCAAGACGGAGCTGTCAATTCCTGTTTACTACATCTTGGCCCCGGCAGAAGCGTCAAGCAACCTCTCGCGCTTTGATGGGGTGAAGTTTGGGTACCGTACCAAAGACTACAAAGACCTCGATGAGATGTACCAAAAGACCCGCTCTGAGGGCTTTGGCGCAGAGGTACAACGCCGCATCATGGTGGGGGCCTATGTGCTCTCCCACGGCTACTACGACGCTTACTACGTGCAAGCGCAAAAAATTCGGCGCATGATCTCCGAAGACTTCCAGCGCGCCTTCTCGCAGTGCGATGTGATTGCCGGGCCAGTGGCCCCGACGGTGGCGTGGAAGTTGGGTGAAAAGTCAAGCGACCCCTTGTCCAACTACTTGGCCGACATCTTCACCTTGCCCGCCTCTTTGGCGGGACTGCCTGGCATGAGCGTGCCGTGCGGATTTGGAGAGGGCCACATGCCTGTTGGCCTACAACTCATTGGCAACTACTTGAAAGAGTCCCAACTCTTGAACGTGGCTCACCGCTTCCAAGGGGTGAGTGAGTGGCACACACAACGACCCGGGAGTCCCGCATGAGTTTGGCAAACACAAACACCTCTCCTTTGATCGAGGGCTTTGAGGTGGTGATTGG
This sequence comes from uncultured Burkholderiales bacterium, assembly GCA_903864315.1. Classification (GTDB taxonomy): domain Bacteria; phylum Pseudomonadota; class Gammaproteobacteria; order Burkholderiales; family Burkholderiaceae_C; genus Limnohabitans. The sequence goes on from CAIPFK010000286.1 coordinate 23,440, forward strand.
TTTTGAGACGCACACGCAACTCACCACCCAGAGCAAGATATTTTCCCGCGCCTCCACCGCCTTTGGCGCCGAGGCCAACACCCAGGCCTGTGCGGTGGACTTGGCGCTGCCCGGCACCTTGCCGGTGATGAACAAAGCTGCGGTTGAGCGCGCGATTGAGTTTGGACTGGCCGTGGGCGGCGAGATTTCTGAGCGCAGCATCTTTGCGCGTAAAAATTACTTTTATCCCGACTTGCCCAAGGGCTACCAAATCAGCCAGTTCGAAATCCCGGTGGTGGTGGGCGGTGAGGTGAGTTTTTTCTTGGGCGACACCAAAAAGACGGTTCGATTGGTGCGGGCCCACTTGGAAGAAGACGCGGGCAAGTCGCTGCACGAGGACTTTGTCAACCAGTCTGGCATTGACTTGAACCGAGCAGGAACGCCTCTTTTGGAGATCGTGACCGAGCCCGACATGCGCTCAAGCGCCGAGGCGGTGGCCTATGCCAAGGAGCTGCACAAGATCGTGACCTGGATTGGGATTTGCGACGGCAACATGCAAGAGGGCAGTTTCCGCTGCGACGCCAATGTGTCGGTGCGCCGACCCGGTGAGGCCTTGGGCACACGGCGAGAGATCAAAAACTTGAACAGCTTCAAGTTCATGCAGCAAGCCATCGACTTCGAGGTGCGCTGGCAAATCGAGCAAATCTTGGATGGCCACAAGATCATCCAAGCCACGGTGCTCTTCAACCCCGACACGGGCGAGACCAAATCGATGCGCACCAAGGAAGATGCGGCCGAGTACCGCTACTTTCCCGACCCCGATCTGCCCCCCTTGGAGGTGAGCCGCACATGGGTCGATGAGGTGAAGTCTCGCATGGGGGAGCTTCCCCGCGACAAGGCAGCCCGGTTCGTGAGCGCACTGGGTTTGCCCGAATACGATGCGAGCACGCTCACCCAAAACCAAGCCATGGCGAACTATTTTGAACAAACGGTTGCTTTGGGCGCCCAAGCCAAGTTGGTGAGCAACTGGATGATGGGTGAACTGAGCCGTCGACTCAACGCCGCGCATTTGGACTTTGACGCAAGCCCCATGTCGGCGCCAACGCTGGCGGCACTGATTTTGCGCATCATGGACGCCACCTTGTCCAACCATTCCGCCAAAACCCTTCTAGACACCTTGTGGGAGGATGGAGACAGCCGAGGGCGTGAGCCCACCGCGGCCCAAGCTCTGGTGGACTTGGCCATTGAGCGTCTGGGGCTCAAGCAAATGAACGACACCTCGGCACTAGAAGGCATCATTGAGCAAGTGATCGCCGCCAATCCTGACAACATCGCGCAAATCAAAGCTGGCAAAGACAAGGCCTTCAACGCCTTGGTCGGTCAAGTGATGAAAGCGAGCAAGGGCAAAGCCAACCCCAAAGACGTGAACGACTTGTTGCAAGCCAAGTTGGCCTTGCTCTAGTACCGGTTGTTGAGACTGGGCCATGCCCAGGTCTCACACACCATAGCGCTCTCGGTAGGCTTGAACGCTTTGGAGATGGGCCTGGGTGTCAGCGTCCTTGTGTTGCTCAAGGTAGGCCAACAAGTCGTCCAATGTCGCCACAGCACAGACTTTGAGCCCCAAGGTCTGTCGGGCAAACTGCACCGCACTGTAGGAGACATCGCGGGCGATGCCCTCGACCACCTCGGTGGCTTTTTCTTGACGATCCAGCGCAATCACCACCCCTTGTGCTTTCGCGCCTTGAGACTCAATGATCTCGATGGACTGGCGCACGGCGGTGCCGGCACTCATCACATCGTCCACGATCAAGACCCGTCCTTTGAGTGCAGCACCCACGATGCTGCCACCCTCACCATGGTCTTTGAGCTCTTTTCGGTTGTAGGCAAAGGGGACGTTCTTGCCCAAACGAGCGAGCTCCATGGCCAAGGTTGCACCCAAAGGAATTCCTTTGTAAGCTGGCCCAAAAATCATGTCAAACTCAATGTCGCTTTTGAGCAAAGCTTGCGCATAAAAGCTGGCGAGTCGGGCCAACTTTTGGCCGTCATCGAACAAGCCCGCATTGAAGAAATAGGGCGTCAACCGACCCGCTTTGGTGACAAATTCACCGAACTTCAACACGCCCGACTCCAGCGCAAACGCGACAAAAGACTGGGCTGTGGCTTGAGAATCACGGGGGGAGGAGTTCATGTGAAAGGTCCGTTGTAAGAGCAGCGCGCCGTTGACCCCAAGACCTTCAATCGACCTCTTGGGCACCGGGTCAGCCTTTGATTTTATCCCTCTGGCACCGCCTTGGCTGTGCTGGCATGGTGCGCACCTGAGCGAGGTGGCGGCTGCAAGGTGACATGAGCCCCAAAGAAAGACTTGTCTTCATCAAATCCCCCCTAAAATCAATTGTTTACTTCAATCCAGTGGACCAGGCCCCACCTGGGGAGCGCTCGAGAGCTCGGGCGCAGCCTCACGGCCAGGCCCTCCCTTTCTTTTTTTTTCACACCCAACACCTCATGCGCATCATCACGGCAAACCTCAACGGCGTTCGGTCGGCTCACACCAAAGGGTTTTTTGATTGGCTTCAAACCCAAGACTGCGAGGCGCTTGGCGTGCAAGAGCTCAAAGCCCAAGACGCGGACATGAGCGCGGAGATGAAAGTTGCACTCAACCAACACGGCAAACGCCTGGAGGGCGACTTTCACCATGCCGAGAAAAAAGGCTATTCGGGCGTGGGCATGTACACCGTGGCCAAGCCCTCTGAGACCATCGTGGGACTGGGCAACGCCACGTTTGACGCCGAAGGGCGTTGGATTGAAAAGCGTTTTGATCACAATGGGGTTCGCGTGAGCTTGATCAGCGCCTACTTTCCCAGTGGCTCGAGTGGGGATGAACGCCAAGCGGCAAAATATGCCTTTTTGGATGTGGTCTATCCCCATTTGTTGGCCTTGTCCAAGGAGCGAGAATTCATCTTGATGGGGGACTTGAACATCGCGCACCACCCCATTGATTTGAAAAACTGGAAGGGCAACCTCAAAAATTCAGGCTTCTTGCCCGAGGAGCGTGCCTGGCTCACGCAACTCTTGGAGAGCACCGGTTTGGTCGATGTCTACCGGCACCTCTACCCCGATCAAGGCGACGAGGCCTACACGTGGTGGAGCCAACGCGGGCAAGCGTATGCCAAGAATGTGGGGTGGCGCATTGACTACCAACTCGCAACGCCAGGCTTGGCACAAACGGCAAAACACGCCTTTGTCTTCAAAGACCAACGCTTTTCAGACCACGCCCCCTTGGGTGTGGACTATGATTTCACGCTCTAGAGCCCACACTTCTCACGGGTCCCCTTTCATGCTGAACTACGAAACCATTCCTGTCACCCCCTTTGAGCAAAACTGCTCCTTGGTCTGGTGCACCGAAACGCTGCAAGCGGCCTTGATTGACCCCGGAGGTGATGTGGAGCACTTGTTGGGCCGAGTCAAAGAGCACGGCCTGCATCTCAGTCAAATTTGGGTCACCCATGCGCACATTGACCATGCTGGCGCAGTCGCGGCATTGGCCGATCAATTGAAGTTGCCCATCACGGGCCCGCACCCAGGAGACCAGTTTTGGATTGACCTGCTGCCCACCCAAGGCGCACGCTACGGGTTTGAGAACGCACGCGCCTTTGTGCCCACGCGCTGGCTCTCGGACGGGGACCATGTCACGCTGGGGAGTCATCAACTCCTCGTGCGGCACTGCCCAGGCCACACCCCTGGGCATGTGATTTTTTACTCCGAGAGCCTCAAGCGCGCCTTTGTGGGCGATGTGCTGTTTGCTGGCAGCATCGGGCGCACGGATTTCCCCCAAGGTGACCACGACACCCTGATTCGCAGCATCACCGAGCGACTGTGGCCCCTCGGAGACGACACCATCTTCATTCCAGGACATGGTCCAGAGAGCAGCTTTGGGCGAGAGCGCCAAACCAACCCCTATGTCGGTGGCACTTGAATCGTTGGGTTTAAAACAGTGTTTTCATGGCTTGGCGCGAGGCGCCTCGTCCAAATGGTAGGTTCGGACCCGCTCGAGGTGCTCGGCTTGCTCAAACAAAGGCATCACCTGTGGCAAATGCAGCTCAATTTCGCGAATGCGGTTTTCGTGACTGGGATGGGTGCTGAGCCACTGGGCGGCTTCGCGCGAGCTCGTTTGTGCCATTTTCCGCCAAAGCGTCAAACCCGCCCTGGGATCAAAGCCCGCGCGGGCGGCCAAATCCAAACCGACCAAGTCCGCTTCGGTTTCTTCTTCGCGGCTGAATTTCAAGGCCCACAAATTGGCGCCCTCGATGGCCAAGCGGTCGGTCAAGCGCGGGTCCACCCCCAAGACCCCCGAGGCCACCACCCCCACACTGCGGCTCACCCCTTGTGCGGCCAGACTTTTGGCCAAACGCTGACGCGAATGCTCACGAAGCGCATGCGCCATTTCGTGCCCCAACACCACGGCCAACTCGTCGCGGCTGAGCCCCAAGGTTTGCAATAGCCCTGTGTACACCACCACTTTGCCCCCTGGCATGCAAAACGCATTGATTTGTGAATCTCTCACCAAGTTGACCTCCCAGCGCCAAGCTGCAGCCGATCCACTCCAATGCGGTGTCTCTTTGATGAGCCGCTGGGTCAAGCGCCTGAGTGTCAATACGCGCTCGTCAAGTGAAGACACCAATGCGCCCCTCATTTGTGCGCTCATGGTGATTTGCGCATAGTCCCTGAGTGCTTGTGACTCCAACTGCTCCTCCGGCACCAAGCGCATCGCAAGCGTCACCCAAGCGGGAATGGGTGCCAAAACGATGCCGGCGTTGCCTCTTGGTGCTTGCGCATTCAAGGCGCTTGGCACACCAAGCATCAGCGCGAACAACCCAAAAGCGAGCCTTTGTCGGTCAAGTGAAAGCCAACGCATCAATTTTTTCATCAACATCATGGACTTTGGATCTTATACGACCGCGCTGGACAATGGTCCCCACATTGTGAGCGACAATTGCGCTGTACGCTCTCACCCACGGGGCTGGCCCCTGCGAATGACCGGCTTTTTATGAACACCAAGACCCCACACCAAGACCCCACGCCTCCCAGCGCCTCGTGGCGCGAAAGCTTGACGTGGTATGCCAGCGCCACCAGCCTTCGAATGCTGTGTTTGGGCTTTGCCGCGGGTGTGCCACTGCTCTTGGTCCTTGGAACCCTCAGCTTTCGTTTGCGAGAAGCTGGGGTGGAGTTGAGCACCATCGGGTTTTTAAGTTGGGTGAGCTTGGCCTACGCCTTCAAGTGGCTTTGGGCGCCCTTGGTGGATCACCAACGCATTTTCTGGCTGAGTGCTCGATTGGGTCGGCGACGAGCCTGGCTGCTGCTGGCTCAATGCGCATTGATTGCTGGACTGATGTTCATGGCCAACACCTCGCCTGAGACCCATTTGAGCGCCTTGGTCATGGGCGCCGTGTTTGTCGCCTTGGCCTCGGCCACGCAAGATATTGCACTGGACGCCTACCGGATCGAATCGGCCGCCCTCGAACACCAAGCCGCGTTGGCGGCCATGTACCAAACCGGTTACCGCTTGGGAATGATTTGGGCGGGTGCAGGCGCCTTGTGGATTGCGGCCAGGGCCCAGAATTTGCTACCAACAGAAGTGGCGCTGAGCCCTCCAGCGGCCAGCCAACTGGCCTGGCAAAGCGCCTACACGGTCATGGCTTTGTCCATCGTGGTGGGGGTGGTGGCAGGCCTGTGTTCGCCCGAGCAAGCTGCACCCCAGGCTGCACCACAAAAAAACCTCAAGGCTTGGTTTCAAAATGTGATGTGGGCCCCGTTTCAAGAGTTCTTCAGTCGCTTTACGCTCCAAGAAGCGCTGACACTCTTGGCGCTCATTGGCATTTACCGCATCAGTGATTTGGTCATGGGCGTCATGGCCAATCCGTTTTATGTTGACATGGGCTTCACCAAGGACGAAATCGCTTGGGTCTCGAAAGTGTTTGGTGTCTTGATGACCCTTTGCGGTGCATTTTTGGGGGGAGCCTTGAGCCAACGCTTTGGGGTGGTTCGGGTCTTGATGTGGGGGGCCGCCCTCAGTTGCGGCTCCAACCTCCTCTTTGCCTGGCTGTGTGGGCAAGGACATCACTTGGGCGCCCTGATTGGCGTCATCAGTGCTGACAATTTATCGGGCGGCATTGCCCAAGCCGCCTTTGTTGCATTTCTCTCGGGTCTCACTCGGGTGCAGTTCTCCGCCTCTCAATACGCGATGCTCAGTGCCATTGTCTTTTTGCTCCCGCAAAGCTTGGCCGGCTTCTCGGGGGTGGCCGTCGAACACGTGGGTTATTTTTGGTTTTTCATCGGCACGGCCCTCTTGGGGCTTCCGGTCTTGATGCTGATCAAACATGTTCAAAACTTGAACCTCGTGCCAACCCCCTCCAAGCCCCCACCCCCGTGAATTGCGCGCAAAATCACGCTCTCGCCGCCGCTCAAATGCTCAACGATGGGGTGAGCCTTCGCTGCTGAATCAACCCGCGCACGCCTTGGCGTCATGGCGTGATTGACGTGGCCGGGCCGATCCCTTCGCACCCCGTGCTGCCCATTTACCTATCTTTACATCTGGTTTAACGAAACTCCATCTTGAGAGAGCATCCTATGGCCATGGAACACATACTCTTAATCGAAGACGATCAACGCTTGGCCCAAATGGTTTGCGACTATTTACAGCAATTTGGATTTGTCCTCACTCATGCATTGAATGGTCAACTGGGCCTACAAAAATTACACGATGCGCAACACCTCGCTCAACCCGCCCCATTGGTGATTTTGGACTTGATGCTGCCCGACATGGATGGCCTGGAGGTGTGTCGCTCCATCCGGGCGCTGCCCAATGCATTCGCCAAAATTCCGGTGCTCATGCTCACCGCCAAAGGCGACCCGATGGACCGGGTGGTGGGCCTCGAGTTGGGCGCAGACGACTATTTGAGCAAACCGTTTGAGCCCAGAGAGCTCCTCGCTCGGGTCAGGGCCATTTTTCGTCGCCAAGTCTTGCAAAGTGACAACGCCTCCACGACCTCTAGACAACCCGTCCTGCGTTTTGGCCGTTTGGAGCTCGATCGCGACGCCCGCACGGTGAGCGTTGCCGGCAAGACCAGCGACCTCACGTCGTATCAATTTGACCTGCTCATGGTGTTGGCAGAGCGTGCAGGACGGGTTCTCTCGCGCGACCAAATCATGGAGGCGGTCCGCGGAAGAGAGCTTGAAGCCTTTGATCGCAGCATTGACGTGCACATGGGGCGCATTCGCGCCGCCATTGAAGACGACTTGAAGTCCCCCAAGCGCATCTTGACTGTGCGTGGAGTAGGATACGTTTTTGCCAAACAGCAAGATTGATGCTGCTGCAAATGCCTGGGCCCTGGCATTTGGCTGAGCAGTGCTGGCCCAAGCCGCTCAACGCCCAGCGGCTTTGGGACTTGCTCTGATTGATCAACCCGATGACCCCATGCCCTTGCTTCGCATTTTTTTAAAACGCCTGTACGTCCGAATTTGGGCCGCCGTGGTCTTGGCCATTGTGGTGCTGAGCTTGCTGTCCGCCTGGGTCATGCGCGTGACACGCGAGCCGCCTTTGCGAGAGGTGGTCATTCGCTCACAAGACGGGATGATCTTGGGGCAAGGACGGGTTCGCTTGAGCAATGGGGACAGTGCAAGCTCCTCAAGCGTGGGCCCAAACAACGCCAAAGCGCCAGCAGAGCAAAACACCATTGCGCTCAACATCCATGAAAAGGGCCAGGTCCAAGACCCCCAGTTGTATGCCCAACGCCGCGAAGACAACTCAAGCGCCGACGACGGCATGGCTGTCCAAAGAGTCGAGCCTCCAGAGCTTCACGACTCGCCATCCTCCTCTCCCCTGCCGGTGCAGGGTGTGTATGGTCCTGGACCTGAGTTTTTGGTGACCTTGGGCGACGGCCAAGTGCTGCATGTGCACTTGCCGCATTCACCCAAGCGGAATCGATTTTTTGAGCCCCTGGGCTTCATTTGGTTGCTCACCTGGGTGGCCATCGCCGTCGCTTTGGCCACCTACCCCATCGTGCGTCGATTGACGCGTCGCTTGGAAGCCTTGCAATCCGGTGTTGAGCAGTGGGGTGAGGGCAACCTTTCGGCACGGGTGACACAAACGGGCGAGGACGAAATTGGGTTTCTTGCGCAACGCTTTAACCACGCTGCCGCCCAAATCGAGGCGCTGGTCTTGTCGCACAAAACCTTGCTGGCCAATGCCTCTCATGAATTGCGAACCCCCCTCACTCGCATTCGCATGGGTTTGGAGTTGATGCCCGAGACGCAAGACCCCACTCGAGTGGCCGAGATCAAACAAAACATCGCTGAGCTTGACCAACTGATCGATGAAATTCTTCTGGCCTCCCGACTGGACGCCAAAGCCGTGGACCTCGGTGCCATTGAGGAGATCGATTTGACGGGCTTGGCCAGCGAAGAGTGCTCGCGCGCGGGCGTGGAGTTGGAACTGGGTGCCCTGCCCAAGCCCATCGAAATCATGGGCGTGCCACGACTCATTCGCCGCTTGCTGCGCAATTTGATTGACAACGCCGTGCGCCACGGGGGTGGGCTTGACGGCGTGGAGGTCTCCCTGGCCCAGCTCAATGCATCGCAGGTGAGCATCACCGTGGCAGATCGCGGCCCAGGCGTGCCCGAGGCTCAACGAGACCGCATTTTTGAGCCATTTTTTCGCTTGGCGGGCCAACATGACAATGACAAAGGCGCGGGCCTGGGCTTGTCGCTCGTGCAGTCCATCGCCAAGCGACAT
>CAIPFK010000287.1 GCA_903864315.1 uncultured Burkholderiales bacterium
GCCCAGAGAGAGGACAAAGAGTTCTCCCAGGTGAGAGCTGAGGATGGGTGCGGCAACGGAGGCAACGCCCAGATTGTTTTCTTCCCAATTGGTGGAGTACCCACGCTGACGGGTGTGCTCGATCTCACGCAATAGTTCGGAGCGCTTTGTGATCGAAAAAGCGGTTTTGTGCTCCAGCACCGAGTTCTTCAAAAACTCTTCGGCTTGGCCAACTTCAAGAGCAGAGAGTGCGGCCTTGCCCGTTGCGGTGCAGTAGATGGGTAGTCGCTCTCCCACTGGGATGCTGTAGCGTATCCTACCGCCACCTTCAAGCGAATCCTGGATTTCCATGCTCGCTCCTTGCATGGAGGAGAGATAACAGGTAAACCCAGTTTCCTCTACCAATGCTTTCATTTGAGGGCGCGCGAGTTGGCGCACCTTGGTGCTCCACTGGTAGAGACTGCCCACGCGAAAGGCTTGGGCGCCGATGCTGTACTTGCGGGTGACGGGGTTGTGGTGCAAGAACTCATGGCGCTCGAGCGAATAGACCAAACGCTGCACACTGGTTTTGGAAAGACTCAGTTCTCGGCTAAGCTCGCTGATGCCTTTTTCACTTTGTTGGCGGTCAAAGGAGGTGAGTATTTGCAATGCTTTGCTCACGGTCAACGAATAGTCGGTGGCTTCCATAGCCTCCAATCGGGGTTGAACTGTGGATGTGTAGTTGAGCATGGACGAGCAAGAGTGTTCCGTTTATCATAAACCTTGAACCGACTATAGGAATACCAATTTGCTAGGGACTTACACCAATTCGAACCGGACCAATGCCCAAGCCCTATTGATTGAGGGAATATCGCTATTGCCCTGGGTCTGTCCATTAAAGACAATCCCGGTTTTGTCTGAGTGTGGTCTTTCATGATTGAGAATGAGCATTTGTCCCCGAACACGGGCACTGAGGTCAAGGCTGTGGATTTGCGGAGATTGTCTGCACAAGACTTTCAAAGCTTGGCCAGTCTTTGTTATACACGGGGTGTGGTGATCGTTAGAGATCAATTTTTAGATGCCCAAGAGTTGGGGGACTTCTCCAATCGGTGGGGAAATCCTTGGCTTGGACCATTACTGCGTGCCGCAGACGACACGAGAGCCGTGGTGACCATCAAGAACCGTGGCAAGTCGGGAACGGTAACCGAGTATTGGCACAGCGACTCCACGTTCGTTGAGAATCCGCCTGCCATCACGATGCTGAGTGCGGTGGATGTCCCGCCCGTGGGTGGCGACACCATGTGGTGTAATCAGTACAGTGTTTATGAGGCTTTATCCGATGGGATGAAGCGCATGATCCACAACTTGAAAGCGGTGCATTATGACCGCCAGCGCTTCAACTCGGTGGAGGGCCGAACACCCTATCTGGAGAGCTTTGCGCACCCTCTGGTGCGCTTGCACCCAATAACCTGCAAAAAGAGTTTATTCATCTCAGGCCAAGCTGAGCACTTTGAAGACATGGGTGTGGATGAAAGTGCAGGACTTCTTGGCTTCCTTCTGTCGCGCTTGGGGCAGCCAGACCATGTTTATCGCCACCGCTGGCGAGCGGGCGACACGGTGATCTGGGACAACCGCTGCACCACGCACTACGCCATTCACGATTACGGTGAGTACCCCAGGCGTTTGCACCGTATCACGGTCGAAGGGGAGCGGCCGCAAATGGACAGGAAGAGGCTTTGAATGGCGATTGATCACCCCAGCCCTTTTTTATCGTTGATAACCCTTTCAAAAGTGATGGCGCGTTTTGCTTTGGGCTGTTCATTTTTGGGGTATTGGGCGATCTTTAATGCCCCATTGGCTGATGCGCAAACCGCCACTCCCTTGGTCAACATCGCCGGGTCTGCGAGTGCGCTGTCTTTTCCCAGCAAGTCCATCACCGTGGTGGTCCCGTTTCCACCTGGCGGGACCACCGATGTGCTGGCACGTGAAGTCTTAAAGCAAATGCAGCCGAACTTTAAAGTGCCATTGATCGTTTTGAACAAAGACGGTGCATCGGGAACCCTGGGATCTGAACTCGTGAGCCGCTCAATCGGAGACGCACACTTTCTGCTGCTGACCGCCACTCACCACGTGATCAATCCGACTTTGCTAAAAAACTTGCCCTATGACACGCGAAAAAGCTTCACCCCCATTGCCCTCATTGGCTCAGCGCCCAATGTTTTGATTGCCAATGTATCTTTTCCGGCTAGCACGGTTGCAGAATTGGTGCGCTACGCCAAAGAGCATGCTGGGGTTTTAAGCTTCGCGTCAAGTGGCATCGGCGGCGCCAATCACCTATCCGGTGAATTGCTCAAAGTCATGGCCGGGATCGATATGCAGCATATCCCTTACCGTGGTGCGGCGCCTGCACTCAACGATGTAATTGCCGGTCACGTGCCTTTGATGTTCGATGGTTTGGCCACCGTCTCTAAGCATTTGCAAGATGGCAAGATCAAAGCCCTCGGCATCACCACCTTGAAGCGTTCCTCTCTGGCGCCGAATTTGCCCACGATCAACGAGTCTGGCATCAAAGGCTTTGAGGTGAGCTCTTGGTTTGGTTTGTATGGACCTGCACAAATGCCACCCAATGCGCTGGATTTCTTGTCCAAGGAGGTGCAATCGGCTTTGGGATCAAATGAAATTCGCGAACAATTTGCCCGCCTCGGGGTGACGCCTGGTGAAATGGACACCCCTACCTTTACCGCCTTTGTCGATGAGGAGATGAAAAAATGGGCACAGGTTATCATCAATGCCAAAATCCCCAAGCAGTAAGAACCTCAGTTCACAATCCGTTTCAGTCCTTCATGCGCACGCATTTCACCCTGCTCCTTCTTTTTAATTGAAGCCATGGATACCGTTCCCCGTTATTACGACTTCCTTGATTTCAAGGCCCTTTGGGCGAAGTACCCCACGGGCACTGATTTTTTAAATACCACGTATCTTCTGTCTAGCGACGAGATCCGAGACTTGCAAAACACCCGCTTCTTGGCGCAAATGAAGCGTGCCTGGCAGGTGCCTTTTTACCAGCGCCATTGGGGCCAAGCGGGGATGCGCGACGGAGACATCAAAAGCTTGGATGATTTGAACACCATCCCTGCCTTTGACGTGATGGATTTGAGGGGTGCGATTGAACGCTCCCCGCCTTGGGGGGACTTTGTTGCATTGGATCAGGAAAAGCACAGCCCCATGCCCTTGGTGCTGCAAACAAGTGGCGGGACCACAGGTTTGCCCAGAGCCATGGTCTATTCTCCCATGGACCGTGAAGTAATGAACATCAACACCGGACGGCGCCTTTGCATGCAAGGGGTCAGGCCCTTTGATGTGATCCAAGTCATGCTCTCTTTGGGACTCTCCAATGGGGGCTTTTTGGTGCGCGAGGGCATCTGGAAATACTCGGGGGCGGTGCCTGTCATGACGGGGTCGGGTGCGCAAACGCCCACACGCCGACAAATTGAGATCATGCAAGCGTGGAAGACCCAGCACCTGATAGGTTTCCCGGCTTACATCCGCAAAATCGGCCAAGTCATGAAAGATGAACTCAAGATTGACCCAAAATCCTTGGGGATCAAGAGTTTGATTTTGCACCTGGGGGTGGATGACCGCAAGTCTCTTGAGGAACTCTGGGGGGCCAAGGTCTATGATACCTATGGAACCAATGAGTGTGGCTCACTTTCGGCCGAGTGCGAACACCAAACCGGCTCGCACGTGTTTGAAGACTCCTTTGTGCTTGAGATCAAAGACCTGCAAACGGGGCAAGACGCGTTGCCGGGAGAAAAAGGTGTGGTCTACCAAAC
>CAIPFK010000288.1 GCA_903864315.1 uncultured Burkholderiales bacterium
AGGCCAAAAAGACAGGGGTAAAAAAACGTTTCATCTCAAGCCAGTGCATTTCGTAAAAATAAATTCCAAGGTGTTCTAAGGATCAATGTCCCCCATGGATATGACTTTACCACTTTATCAAAAGTAAGGGCGCCCAAAGCGCCCTTACTCACTTAGGATTGAACCAAAAGATTATTTCTTTTCTGGCTCATCAGGCTTCTTGTCGTTGCCTTCGATGTAGGGACTCCATGGCTTGGCTTTGACAGGACCAGGAGTTTTCCACACCACATTGAATTGACCATCGGCCTTGACTTCACCAATGAACACTGACTTGTGCAAGTGGTGATTCTTGGGGTCCATCATGGATGTGATACCACTTGGTGCCTTGAAGGTTTGACCCGCCATGGCTGCAATGACTTTGTCAACATCAGTGGACTTGGCTTTTTCAACCGCTTGCTTCCACATATTGATACCAATGTAGCTCGCTTCCATTGGGTCGGTGGTCAAAGGCTTGTCTTTGTGTCCAGGAATGCCCTTGGCTTTGGCGTAGGTTGACCATTTTTTGATGAACTCATCATTCGTTGGATTCTTGATGCTCATGAAATAGTTCCATGCGGCCAAATGTCCAACCAAAGGCTTGGCATCCACACCGCGCAACTCTTCTTCACCCACTGAGAATGCAACAACTGGCACATCCTTGGCTTTCAAGCCTGCATTGCCCAATTCTTTGTAGAAAGGAACGTTGGAGTCACCATTGATGGTGGACACAACAGCAGTTTTACCACCAGTAGAAAACTTCTTGATATCGGCCACGATGGTCTGGTAATCTGAATGACCAAATGGTGTGTACTTCTCATCAATATCAGTATCTTTCACGCCTTTGCTGTGCAAATAAGCGCGCAAAATTTTATTGGTCGTTCTGGGGTACACATAATCAGTACCTAGCAAAACCCAACGCTTGGCGCCACCGCCTTCTTTGCTCATCAAATAGTCAACCGCGGGAATGGCTTGTTGATTTGGAGCTGCACCTGTGTAGAACACATTTTTCGACAACTCTTCGCCTTCGTACTGAACGGGGTAAAACAACAACCCGTTGAGCTCTTCAACCACGGGCAACACAGACTTACGACTCACAGATGTCCAGCAACCAAAAATCACAGAAACCTTATCCTGAGTCAACAACTGCTTGGTTTTCTCAGCAAACAAAGGCCAATTTGATGCAGGATCGACAACGACTGGCTCGAGTTGCTTGCCCAATACACCACCCTTGGCATTGATCTCATCAATCGCCATCAAAATGGTATCTTTCAACACGGACTCAGAAATGGCCATGGTTCCAGACAAAGAGTGCAACACACCAACTTTGATGGTGTCTGCGGCAAAGGTCATGGTTGACCAAGCCAAGCTGCCAGCAGTCACTGCTGCAGCTGCCGCAAGAGCCGTGAGACGACGACGATTAATCATTAATTTACTCCATTTGTGGTTGAGAACAAGAATCTGTAGGCCAAGCATTGATTTCAACTTTTAACCTGACAGTCATCTAAGGCAAAGCCCGTGCCACAAAATTCAAGCCCAAATCCGAACAAAAAGTATTCTTACTGCATTTTTACGCACCAACTATTCACTTGCACCGACTGGTGTTTGCACCATAAATGTGCGCCATTTGAACTTTGCACCTTTAATGTGCACAATTTTCATTGCATCTTCCTGCGATGGATCCCTTATTTGGAAAAAAAGATTTAACATGTAGCATGGAGTTGGCATATATGTTGCGCGAACTTATTTCAAATTTATGCAAAGTGGATTATTCGCATGGAACTCACCCCAAGAGAAAAAGACAAGTTACTGATTTTTACTGCTGGACTGCTTGCTGAGAGGCGCAAGGGCCGAGGCCTGAAGCTCAATTACCCAGAAGCGATTGCACTCATCAGTGCTTTTGTCATGGAAGGTGCGAGAGACGGTAAAACCGTTGCCGAACTCATGAGCTTGGCCAGAGGTGTTCTCAATCGTGATGAGGTCATGGATGGGATAGCAGAAATGATTCCAGACATCCAAGTCGAAGCCACGTTTCCTGACGGCACCAAACTCGTCACAGTTCACCAACCCATCGTTTAGCCGTACTTTATTTCGCATTCAATCGAGGTCTTTATGATTCCTGGTGAACTTCTCATCGATGCTGGCGAGCATCCCATCAATCCCAATCGCAAGTGCATCACACTTCTTGTACAAAACGAGTCTGATCGCCCCATCCAAGTAGGCTCACACTACCATTTTGCCGAGACCAATTCAGCGTTGGGTTTTGATCGCGAAGCAGCCCAGGGAATGCGTCTGAACATAGCCTCTGGAACCGCAGTTCGGTTTGAACCGGGTCAACAACGGACCGTTGAGTTGGTTGATTTCAGTGGTGCGCGTGAAATCTATGGCTTTCGCGGCCTTGTTCAAGGAGCACTGTGATGGCGAGCATTGAAAAAAGAGCCTACGCCGAGATGTATGGACCCACTGTTGGGGACCGTGTCCGCTTGGCCGATACCGATCTCATCATTGAAGTGGAAAAGGATTACACCTTGTTGGCGGGTGGCTATGGTGAAGAGGTGAAGTTTGGCGGTGGTAAAACCATCCGCGACGGCATGGCGCAGTCACAAAGGACACGAGACGCCGCTTTGAAGACAGGTCCTCAATCTGGAGGGGCCGTCGATACCGTCATGACCAACGCATTGATTGTGGACCATTGGGGCATTGTGAAAGCGGACATTGGTTTGAAAAATGGACGCATTGCAGCCATTGGCAAAGCAGGCAACCCAGACACGCAACCCGGCGTTGACATCATCATTGGACCCGGCACCGAGATCATCAGTTGTGAAGGCATGATTGTCACGGCAGGCGCCATAGACACACACATTCACTTCATCTCCCCTCAACAAATTGAAGAGGCCTTGGCCAGTGGCGTCACCACCATGATTGGCGGTGGAACGGGACCGGCCACAGGCACCTTTGCCACGACTTGCACGCCAGGTGCCTGGCATCTAGAGAGGATGCTGCAAGCGGCAGAAGCGTTTCCCATGAATTTGGGCTTTCTTGGCAAAGGCAATGCATCTCTTCCAGATGCCTTGCATGAGCAAATCAATGCTGGCGCCATAGGACTCAAACTTCATGAAGATTGGGGCACGACGCCAGCAGCCATCGACAACTGCCTGAGTGTTGCAGAACTCACCGACACCCAGGTGGCCATCCACACGGACACACTCAATGAGTCTGGCTTTGTGGAAGACTCCATTGCTGCCTTCAAGGGTCGCACCATCCACTCCTTTCACACCGAAGGCGCTGGTGGTGGGCACGCACCCGACATCATGAAAGTTGTGGGTGAGAACAACGTTTTGCCGTCCTCGACCAATCCCACCAGACCTTACACCATCAACACCCTGGATGAACATGTGGACATGTTGATGGTCTGCCACCATCTGGACCCCTCCATTGCCGAGGACTTGGCGTTTGCCGAGAGTCGCATAAGAAAAGAAACCATTGCCGCAGAAGACATTTTGCACGACTTGGGCGCCATCAGCATGTTCAGCTCGGACAGCCAAGCCATGGGACGAGTGGGTGAGGTGATTTTGCGTTGCTGGCAGACCGCCCACAAAATGAAAATGCAGCGCGGCCCCCTGCCTGACGACAGTAGCAGGCATGACAATGCACGAGTGAAGCGCTATATCGCTAAGTTGGCCATCAATCCGGCCATTACCCATGGCATTAGCCATGAGGTGGGCAGCATTGAAGTCGGGAAATGGGCTGATTTGGTCGTGTGGAGACCTGCCTTTTTCGGTGTCAAGCCCTCCACCATCATCAAAGGTGGCACGATCGCCATGGCCGCGATGGGAGACCCCAATGCATCAATTCCGACCCCTCAACCGGTGCACTATCGCCCCATGTTTGGCTCTTTTGGCCGCTCACTGTCAAAGAGTTCATTGACCTTTGTTTCCCAAGCGGCAATGGGACTTGGCATCGATGCTAAATTTGGCTTACAAAAAAACTTGGCTGTGGTCAAAAACATCAGGCATGTCGGTAAACGCGACATGATTCATAACCATTACTTGCCAAAAATGGAAATCAATCCTCAATCCTACGAAGTCAGAGCAGATGGCATTTTGTTGACTTGTGAACCTGCCGTTTCACTGCCGCTCACACAACGTTACTTTTTGTTTTGAGCGACTCTTCAAATAACACACCGAGCAAGCGATCCATTTTGACAACCAAAGTATTTCACAAACACCTCCCTGGCGGGCAAGGTCTTGCCAAAGTTTTGATCAAAAGAGCCCCATTCGTAAGCCTAGAATGGGAGCAGCGACAAAAAAGTCGCCTTCATGCCACTGACTCTTCGGGCAACGAAGTCGCAATTTTTATTGAGCGGGGCAAAGTGCTTCGAGCACAGGACGTGTTGGTGAGTGAGGACGGTACATTTCTTCGAATTGAATCTGCACCACAACCCCTTTTGAAAATTTCTGCCTGTCCGCTTCACTCCGCACCCCATGACCTCATGCGTGCGGCCTATCACTTGGGCAACCGGCACATTCCCATCGAAGTTCAAGCGCAGCATTTGCACATTGAACCTGACCACGTCCTTGAGCAAATGATATCGAACATGGGACTCATTGTCGAACATGTAGTGTGCGCCTTCGAACCCGAAAGTGGCGCTTATGGTGACGGCAACCAAGCACATGCAAGCGGTCACAAACACGAAACTCATCATGCACATGGCTCACATGCACATGGCTCACATGATCATGATGATCATCATCACGATGAACCGCACCTTCACGGATGACCGACAACTTGCCCTTATCATTTGATCTCTCGATGAAAACCCATCTCCTGAGTCCTAAAGCATTGATGAAACTCATGTGGTTGGGCTCTCCCACACTCCCTGTGGGTGGATTTTCATATTCCGAGGGCTTGGAAATCGCTGTAGAACATGGCTTGGTCTATGATGAAGCTTCAGCGCTATCGTGGCTACGTGATCAGATGCATCTCAATCAAGCTCGTGGGGATTGGTCTCTTGTTGCGCAAACCATTGGTCTTTGGAAAAGCTTTGATCACAATGAACAAGCCCTTCGCGACAAGATCATTGAGCTCAACACTTGGGTGATCATGACCCGAGAAAGCTCCGAGTTCAGACTCCAATCGATTCAAATGGGTCGATCCTTACTCAATTGGCTCAATGCCAATGAAGAGATCAAAGATTCTCGGGTCATTTTTTGCGATGAGCTTACACAACCCACATGGCCCATCGTCTATGCATTGGCCCTGGCTTTGAGTCAAACCGATCTGACCTTGGGACTGACGTCACATGCATTTGGTTGGGCGGAAAACATGGCTCAAACGGCCATGAAAACGATCCCCCTTGGCCAACTCTCGGGCCAACGCTTGCTCAATGCCCTCATGCTCGAAATACCCGAGGCGGTTGACTTTGCCATTGAGCAAACAGAAAAAAATCGCCAAGTCTTCACGCCTCGCTTGGCCATTTTGAGCGCCCAACATGAAGAGCAATATTCCAGACTTTTTAGATCATGAACAAACTCCATCACATCAAAAACAGAACCAAACCATTGCCACCACTCAGAGTGGGTATAGGTGGACCGGTTGGATCTGGAAAAACGACACTGCTTGAGATGCTTTGCAAAAACATGCGTGAGCGCTTTGATCTGGTGGCCATTACCAATGATATTTACACCAAAGAAGACCAACGCTTGCTCACGATCAGCGGAGCCTTGGATGCGCAGAGAATTTTAGGCGTGGAAACGGGAGGGTGTCCTCACACCGCCATTCGCGAAGATGCCTCCATCAATTTAGAGGCCATTGATCGCATGCTCGCAACCTTTCCTGACGCAGACATTGTTTTTATCGAGAGTGGTGGCGACAATTTGGCCGCCACTTTCAGTCCTGAGCTGAGCGATTTGACACTCTACGTCATTGATGTAGCCGCTGGTGAAAAGATTCCCAGGAAAGGGGGACCAGGTATCACAAAAAGTGATCTGCTGGTGATCAATAAAACCGACTTGGCCCCACACGTTGGTGCCAACTTGGAGATCATGCGAGAAGATGCACACCGCATGCGAAAGCACGCAAAGGGACTCAAACCCTTTGTATTCACCAACTTGAAAACACTTGATGGACTGCAAGAGGTGATCACCTTCATTGAAACTGAAGGGCTTTTGAATTTATCGCCGAATGGCTCTGCCACCTAATTGGGCGAGGTTTCAAGTCTTGCGATTGCACTGATTCTTGAAACAAGTGCACTTTCGCGTTCGGTTTTTTTGACGATCGCTTTGTCAATCAAACCCTGCTGAGCTTGAACAATACTGAGGCAAGTTTTCGTTCTGGTGATGCCGGTGTACAGTAACTCTCGACTGAGGGATTGATCCATGTTTTTGGGCAGCACAAGCAAAGCGTGATCAAACTCAGAACCCTGTGATTTATGAATACTCATCGCGTATGCGGTTTGTACGCCATCGAGTCGATTGAGAGCAATACTTTGGACGCCATCCCCTGCCAAAAAGTAGGCCTTCAATCGTTGGCCAGCCCTATCATGATCGAGAGACGGCAAGACCAAGCCCACGTCTCCATTGGAGAGTTCCAACTCAGGTTGATTGCGTGTAAGCATGATGGCTTTGCCGGGATACCAGGGACTTGTTTCATGAATGTAGCCATGGGACTTGAGTCCCAGCTCTATTGCTCCATTGATCGCATCAACACCAAATGGGCCTTCGTTGACGGCACATAAAACCCTAAAACTGTCAAAGGTCTGTAATATTTTTTTAATGCAGGCAATTTGCGCTTCAAAATAAGCCTGTGATTGTTCGCCCAGCATCAAATCATTGCCACCAACTCCCTTGGGCACAGGCCTCTTTGGATCCATCGAAAGCAAGCCATCCTTCAAGGCCTGATCAATCAAGTCCCAATACCTCTGGTAATGGGGCGTTAATATGGATGGAGATGTGGATGTCTGCGTTGAATTGAGTATTCTCCCCTTCAAAGCAATCGACAAAATGACTTGCACATCTTCTGTGGTTTTCACAAAGATCTCCCCAGTGGTTTGTGTATTGATCACTTGCCAAGCCGCCTCAAGCGCACCCTCATTGATACAAGAAGCCAATTGTGCAATGGGGCCAGCGAAACGATGACTTCTTTGCAACTTGACGATGTGGTCTCGAATCAAATCCGCACCTGAAGTTTCCCCAGAACCACCTAGCGCAGGTGACTGCGCCGGTGCGACCGATAAAGACGTCACCCGCAGAATATAGTCTTTGACAGACTGTCCATAGACAGGAGTTTCGTCAAGATGCGTGGCACCTGGCAAAAGCTCGAATGATTGCGCCTCACACAATGCACCAAATACCGAGCCTGCTTCCACTGAGGACAATTGATTTTTATCCCCCAAAAGAATCAGCTGAGTCCTAGGATTGAGTGCACGCAGCAGTGCCGACATCAATTCAATGCTGATCATGGATGATTCGTCAATCACCAAGACATCCAGATCGAGTGTATTGCCCGAATGAAATCGATAGGATCGGGATCCTTTTCGAGCGCCCAGCAAGGAATGCAATGTTTTGGCAACGCCAATGCTTTCAAACTGCTCTAGAAAATTAACATGAACTTTTAACTTGTCCCCCAACTCCAATAAAGAATTTTGGATAGACCGGTACAAACGAGAAGCTGCTTTGCCAGTCGGTGCAACCAAGGCAATTTTTTTCTTCTCCAAAGCATCACTTAACGCCAAAGTCAAAGCGATCAACCTGGAAACCGTATAGGTTTTACCCGTGCCAGGTCCTCCGGTGATCAATGTGAACGAGGATCGAGCGGCCAAGGCACATGATATCTTTTGCCAATCCAAATCGACCTCACCTGCACCAGCCTTATCCTTTGGAAACAACAACTCCAAAAGTTCTGCAGTCTTGGCCTCGTTCACAGTTAGCACTTGTTTGCATTTGTTGACCACAGTTGAAGCAATAAAAGACTCACTTTGACAGTGCCTTCTCAAGTACAAAATCAGTTCATTTTCGCGCTGACACAGCACCAATGGCTGACCTTGATCGAGTTGAAGAGCTGGATATGTTTCATTCCCACCCGAATCCAAGGACTCAAATCGAACCAAAGGACTCTTCAGGAGCTCGGTTTTGTAAATGTCCTTATTTTTGGGTAGCAACAATCTGATGTCTTCCGCCAGTTTTAAAGAAGAGGTTATCCCTAAAAAACCCAGGCCATGCCTGAGCAGTTGATCAATGGAAAGACAGGTGTGTCCCAAGGATTCCGCATAGGACAATAAAGCTACTGTCAAGATCAAGCACGGAGATGAAGTTGGCGGGTTCAATTCTTGAAGAAAAAATGCAAGCGAATAGTCAATCTGCCTCACCCATCCCAACTGCGCTGCCTGCTTGAGAAGGCGCAATGCTTTCACCTGTTCGTCCATATGAACTGATATGCTCACCTCTGTAAAGTCAAAAGACTCCTGACCAATGGCTGACTTAGTCATGGGTGGTATCCGATCTTGCGTTTGACGCGTCCAATGTGCGAGATGGGAGGCCAAAATCACCTGAAATGATGCCATCAAGAGACTCCATCATTTCAACCCCACAAGGAATAAAACATATCCCTTGACTTGGGGAGTCGACCCCTCTGAGATACCATAGCATCGCACCACCAAGATGGCGATTCACGTGATATTGTGCGCCAAGCCTCGATTTGAGGATTCGATGAAGCGCAACCAAATAAATCGCCATTTGTAAGTCATATCGATTCTTGACCACATCGCGTTCAATATTCTCCCTTGAATACGAGTCCTCTTCTAAACCCAGGTAATTTGACTTGTAATCCATGAGCCAAAAACGGCCTTCATGTTCAAAAACAAGATCTGCAAATCCCATCATCAATCCATGCCAACTCTGAGGCGTGAGCACAGGACGCTCTAGATTGGGGAATATGAATTGCCTACAAATTTGTTCGACACGGTGAGCATGGAAATACTCAACCGATAGCCAAAATTCCATTTCACACAGGTGTGTCGAAATCTTTTTTAAACTGGTGCCCAAAGGCTCAATATTCGTGGCTGCAATGGCCTTGAACCAATCTGCAAAGGTTGCACAAAGCACCTGATTGGATTCATTCAGCACAACTTGCTCGGCTACATCCACCAAACCACTTCGATCAGTGGTAAGCTTCCCCGGGAGTGTCATTTCGATTTTCTGCAGCAACCTTGCTGCACCATCATCATGGTCCAGAGACTCCAAACCCTCTTGAATCATCCATTGCAAGGTGTCATGGATGAAAGTTCCCACTTTCATTCCGCCGGGTAAGTCCCGCCATGCGGGCATCGCGTTTTTTAAAGGACTTGGTGGATCAATGTCCTTGGGCTTGAGCGTTGAATTGGCAATCCGTTTGAGACCGCTTGTCAAATTATTTTCATCTGCCTCCCATGCCTGCAACTCGTCATCGTTGGCAATCACCCCACCCATGATGCCTACAGCGATCGATGGGATGGGTGTATTTCTTAGCAAAGACGAGAAACTATGGATTTTAAAATCCCGCTCAAAATGTGCAGCATAAGTCACGTGTGGCCGCAAAGTCATTGAGTTCGCATGAACCTGCAATGTATTGATACCGAGACTCTCCACAGGCAGATCATTGCCAGGATTCAATGCATCACCTGTATCGTTACCACCGGGCAAACTGTCGGACTTTTTACTCAAAAAAGTACACTCTTCAGTGCCAGTTTCAATCACATCCTTGAAAAATACATTGACTCTATTTTCCCACTCTACGGGATTCAATTCAACCGACGTCGATCCCAATAAATAACCCAAGGCGCTTCGATAGGTCAGATCTTTATTTCCACTGCCCTCTTTGTAAAGTGCAAATCCCAGCCACAAAGCATATTTTGCGCGCGTGAGGGCAACATAAAACAATCGCATCGATTCTCGCAACTCCTCATCAACGTCTTCTTGCTCACTAGATGAGGGATCTATGAAGGGACTGATTTTTTCTTTTTTACCAGCCTTTGAATTGAATAAAGTCGGGAAGGGCAGGCACACAATAGGGAACTCGAGCCCTTTACTTTTATGAATCGTAATGACTTTCACTAAATCTGCATCACTCTCAAGCCTCAAAATGTGCTCATCGGTTTGAAAGGTTTTTTCATGGATCGCACTACTGAGCCAGTTCACCAAACTTTGTGTGCCCATTTGATTGAGACTTGCCATTTGCAGCAATTCAGACAAATGCAAATAATTGGTCAGTCGTCTCTCCCCTTCAGGAATTTTCAACCACCGCTTGGGCAAGGACAATCGGTGAAGGGTTGATCTGAGCATCGCCAGCACACCAGAGTGTTGCCATACATGGTTCAAATCACTGATGATTTCACTGTAATGATCAAATACGGCCTCATCTTGCCCAATGGCTTTGATCTCCTGCAACTCAAAACCCATCGTGCTCGTGGCCAAACCAGCACGCATCTTGTCTGCGTTCCTTGGGTTGGCCACGGCATCCAACCAAAAAATCAAGTCTCGGGCTTCAGTTGTGTCAAAGACCGAGTCTTTGTCGGACAAATAGACCGAGGCAACACCACGCAAACTGAGGGCTTGCCGAACAGCAACTGATTCCTTGGTTGTCCGAACCAATACAGCAATGTCTGCAGGCTTAATTCTTTGTTTTTTTCCTGCAGGCGAATCCTCTGCCCCCTTCAGGTATGACATCGTGTCATCATTGAGCCAAGCAACAATTTTTTCTGCGCACAACGCTGCAAATTTTTCGTGAATCGACTGCGCATTTTTAGGAACAAAATCGCAAACCATGCTCACACTGGGCATGCGCGAAACAATGTTGTTTTGCGTTTGAACGATCCAACTGTCTAGGCCATTGGCCTGCACCGGATGGAATGGCAAATCGTCCTTGTTGTCCCTTTTGTACAAAAATGCACCCCAAGGGGCATTGGTCTGCGCGAAACCAAACCAACGATTCACGGAGTTAACCAACGCAGTAGTCGATCGAAAATTTTGATCCAAGTAATAGTGTCTTGGACTTGTTGACTGTTTGGCCAACATGTAACTGCTGATATCAGCACCTCGGAACGCATAAATCGATTGCTTGGGGTCAGCAATAAGACAAATCAAATGATTTCGATCGTTTTGACCGATTTCATAGATGGTGTTAAAAATAGAATACTGTAGGGACGACGTGTCTTGAAACTCATCGATCAAAATAACAGGGTATTGTTTTTTGATCAGACCCTTCAATACATTGGCATGACCTTGATGAAGTCTGGCATTGAGTCTCATGAGCAAATCAGCAAAACCAAAGGTTGAATTTTGTTTTTTAATGATTTTGATTTTGTGCTTAACTGCATTCAAACAATAGTCTTGAATCTCTTGTTTGATGGTTGGTATTGAGAACACTTTTCTGCCAATTTCCTCGAAATGAAGCAGTTCTTTTGGATACACGATGACCGTTTGAGGCTCTAGCAAGGACTCCCTGATTGAATCCAATGAAATTCGCCTCCACTTCTTGGGATCTAGATCAATGTCGAGTTGGTCTGCATCCTTGCACCAAACTTCAATTGCTCCAATCCACTTGAGTAAACTAGATTTGACAAGACTTCTCAAGTTCCATAACTGAGTTGGACTATTCGACAAGGAATCGATCCAAGGTCGAAGAGTCTCTATACAAACCAAGGCATCTTGCTTGAGGGGTTTGAGTTTCATGGCCCTAGCAGCCAACATTTCAGTCCAATGAGCATCGAGATCAATAATCTCCATTGACTCATCGTTTTCTTGAACGTCATCGATTAAATTATTTTCAAGATCAAATGCATGGTCATCAATCAAACGCTCAAGATCATCGATTTCATTGGGCCAAATCCGCTTCAGCATCAATGCATGATCAGGACTCAGTGGGTAAACACTTTGCCGCCAAAAGTCCTCTAGCGCTTGCTTTCTCAATTGCTCTTGATGACTGACCAACTCCTCATCAAAGGGTTGACCACTGTAGACCGCATACTCTTTGAGTACGCGTTGGCACCAGGCATCGATGGTGTAAATACACGCATCGTCCATGCACTGTGCAGCCTCATTCAAAAGCCATGCGGCATTGTCTTTTTCACCTTGCGTTGGATAATCTTGCAATAACTCGATGACAAATTGATCCTTGGGATCTGCCTGTATTTGACCTCGAAAAATTTGAGCTGCCTGACTCAATCGTTGTTGTATCCGTGTGGTCAATTCCTGAGTAGCAGCTTTGGTGAACGTCATTACCAAAATATCCTTGGGGCCAAGTGGCCTTGGTGGACCATTGTCTTGACCATGCCCCAAAATCAACCGAACATACAAAGCGGCGATGGTGTAAGTTTTTCCAGTCCCCGCACTGGCCTCAATCAGACGACTCCCCCAAAGAGGAAACCGGGAGGGCTTGAGGATTTCTGCCTCAGTGCTCACGGCGTTACTCCTTCGTCAACCACTTCATATTCACGCACTTGCAAAGTCTTCACCCACTCCAAGAATGGACCCAACACACTCACCCAGACCTCAAGGGTTGAAGGGTTCTTGATCAAATCACAAAATTGCGGATACGCACGACCAAGCGACATCTCCTGAGATTCAAAAAACGACGCCTTGTATCCTCCTTCATACACTTCACGGGCACTCTCAAGGGCTTTGTCGGGATTTATTTCTTGCGCATATTTCAATGCAGTTTTGAGTGGCATGGGCAACAACTTCGTTTGACCGCCGATACAACGCTCCACCAATTCAATCAAATGGGATTTGGCTTTCAACTGATCGTGTGCGAAAGTTGAGTCGGCATTCTCAACGCTGCCCAGAGTATCAAACTCAATCCATGCGTCTGAAAACAAACAAGATACCTTCACCTCCAAGCCCAAGGCCTTCAACACCAAGAATTCCAACCAAGATCCAAACAACAAATCATGCCGAATTTCTTTTGAACCCTTAAGTGCATTGGCCTGAATATTGATCAAGTATCGCTCCCGAGTGCCTTGACGCGCTGCACGACACTTCAATTGGCCCGCCAATACACATCCGTCAACCACCTCTGGCATTTCGATTGCATAGCTTAGCGGCTCCAATTCGTCATTCATGCTTTGGCTGAGCATTTTGTACTGATTGAGCATCAGCACCAATTCACCATGCAGTTGACTTTCAAACAAATCACCCATGGCGCCGACCATCCATACGCCAGCGTGTTTGAGTTTTTGGATTTCTCGCCAGCAGTTGTCCTTGATACTCACTAGCCTTTCTGGTTTTTGTACAAAAGCCTTGAGTATTTTGTCTTTGACTTGAAACAAGTCCAGGCCCTTGAGTCTGAATGCCTCATGATCAAAATCTTTGCTTTGTACTTCTTGTGCTTTGAAGTTGACTGCCAACTCACGAACAAAATAATCTTTTACTGGATTTTTATAAAAATTCCACAACTCACGGATATTCACTTCTTTTGTTGAATTTGGTTGTTTTGATCCCTTTGAAACTCCAGGCATTGACTCTTGCGCTTCAAGTGGGGCTCGCAGGGTCGAGTTTTCTTTTTGAATTTCATCTGAATGCGCATGAACATTCGATGTATCCACATGATTGACGTGAATGTCTCTCCACTCACTTGCATGGGTGTGAAGTTGGCCACCCGCTTCAAAATAGGCTCGATTAAAGGGCTGCAAAGGATGCTGGGTGGTCACTTGATCCAATATTTCCGCACCCCACTGGGCCGCCATATATTGCCGCAATTGAGTCACCAATACGCTTGGCGGCTTACTCGCGTTGTCTCTTGGACTCAAACCACTCCAACTTATGTAGAGCACTTCTCGCGCCGCCAAGATCGACTCCAGCATCATGGCGCGATCATCCTCTGCTCGGGATTGATCACCAACGCGCTGCAAGTTGGCTTCCTTGGTCAAATCAAAATCTTGCACTCTTTGTGACGTTGGAAAATCTCCTTCATTCAAGCCAATCATGCAAATGACCTTGAAGGGCAAATTTCTCATTGACTTGATCGAACAAAACGTCACGCCCGAGGCCAACAGCCTTTGCTTGGGTGGTGCGATCTGAATATGGTCTATCCATGCAGCATGGGCTACCGCGGCCTCCAAGACATCATCAAAGTCCGCCCCCAACAATGCCTCAGACCAGGTGACCAATCCGCGTGACAGTGCCTCCATCACACTCGCCTCTTCCTTGGTTGTGGCTTTGAAAAATTGTTCTATTAAAATTTGATATCGCTTGGTCCATTCGGACGCGATGGTGGGTTGTGTTGATAATGTCCACCAATCCTTCAGCATTTGAAGCAGGGCGTCAAAACGCCCCAAAACTTGAGACTCCAAACCACCCACACTGGTCATGGGCTCAATGCTCTCGATTTGAACCAAGGGCTGTGCAACGTCCATCTCTCCTGTGGCCAAGCCCAACAGCATTCGCCTTACACCAAAAGAAAATGTGTGAATGGATCCGTTGGCTTTGAAGCCCAAAGCATCGCGCTGAAACCCATCCAAGCCCCAGCGCACACCACTCTCGATCAACCATTCATTGAGTTGCTCGATATCGCTTTGCTCCAAACCAAATCGTGCAGCCACAAAGGGTGAGGCAACAAAATCCATCACCTCACTCAAAGTGCAGCGACTGCTGGCCAAATGAAGCAACCACTGCAACTGCATCATCATGGGGTGAGATTGTAGTGCTTGCGTGTCGGCAACATCAAACGGAATGAACCTCGAATCACTTTTGTCGTATTGTCCAAAGATGGCCTGGATAGCGGCCTTGCTTTCACCCACATGTGGACACAGCACCACAATGTCTTTGGGGTCAATGGGTGAAGTCCTCGCTTGGGATTGCATCAAAGACAACAACTGATCATGCAAGACCTCCAATTCACGAGTCAAGCTGTGTGCAATATGAAAGACGATGGATCCATCGGCTTTTTTCAACGCTGAATCGTCAACACGGGATGCCAAAGACCATGGCTGCACTGGCTCCAAGTCTCGAATTTGGTTTTGAATACGCCTAAGCATGTTGGCGGGTTCGCCGCCTTCATGGTCAAAGAGTTCCACCTTGAGGTGATCAAACTCTTCTTTGGTCTTTTGCACATCGTCAAACTGATCGAGTTGTCGTACAAAATCCCTCGACTGTCGCCCCCATTGGGCCAAGAGTGCATTGGCGTGCAAGTGCATTTGATCCATCGGTGTGGCACTCAAATCCACGCCACCACGACTCTTGAATCGTCTCTGATGGGCAAAAAACAATTCACGTCCTTGCATGATGTCAGCCCAGTGGTACTGGCAAGGACTATTCACACACAAAATCACTTGAGTGAACTTGGACATCTGAGCAAGAAACTCCAACACTTGAAGCGGCAATGCATTCACTCCAAATACAATCAGACGCCTGGGCCATTGTGCCGGCGCAGTATGAAGCCCCCGCAATACATTCATCGCCTCACTGTGCATGACACTGCGAACACTCTGGCGCTGCTCAATATTCAACTCGTCAAGGACATTTTTCCAAAGTTCTGCTTGCCATTCTTGGCCTTGCTCAAGTGCTTTGGATTGGCCCTGCGCCGTGAAGACCGACCTCTTGCCCAATGCCCAAGACTCGAGCCAATCAGCTCGGTAAATTTGGTAGAGATCATAGAGGTCTGCGATTTTTTTGGCCAGCTCATAGTGGGCTTTGGCGCCGCCTTGGTGGACATAGTCTTTCAATGCAGTAAATTCTGGCTTTTCAAATGCGCCTGGTAGCAAACGCATCAACCTCCAGACCAATGTTTTTTGATCCGTGGCCGAACTCATCAACACGGAATCCGCACTGAACAAGGACCGGTACAAACCCCAAATCGTTCGACCAGGCATGTCCACTGTGCTCGCTGCAAACACACCGTGCTCACGGGCCATCCAAATTTTGTACCACTCGGCCGTTGCACTAGAGAGGGTGATCACACGCTCGAGCTCGAGTGGGTTCAATGGATAGCGATCAAGCCATGCCGACAAGGTTTGCGCAAGTCCTTCTAGCCGATTGCTGTGCAACGCGATAAAGCCAGGCTTGATGTCAGTGCGCATAAGAATGGACTCCGTTGCCTGAGGTTGACAAACAACTCCTATTGAATTGCTTTCATTTGAATCGCCTCCTCCAGGGTTACCGACCAAGATGCAATGAATCTCGGCTTTGTGGCCACCGAGAATGGCCTGGAATTGCGTCTAGCTTGGTGTTTTAACGAAAGATGAAGTAAAGGGCCACCAACACGACAGCGGCAATCCCCAAGTTTTTGGGCGTGAAGATCGAGCTGCTCGCATCGGTGGGCTCGCTTTGAGCCGAAGCAGTCTGCATAGCATTTTCAGCAACCACATTGGACTGGCTCAACATATTCTGTGTTTGAACATCGAATTTTTTAAAGAACTCTTCCGACAAAGACTTTGCCGCTCCGTCGATCAAGCGTTGGCCCAATTGGGCGATTTTGCCCCCAACTTGTGCGTTGACTTGGTAATTGAGTTCACACCCGGTGTCACTGGGCACGAGCTGAACGTGGGCCACACCTTTGCCAAAACCAGCCACTCCGCCTTGGCCCTCAAAATTGAGCGTGTAGCTCGCTGGCGGATTCATTTCTGACAACGTAATTTTGCCGCTGAATTTAGCCGACACCGGACCAATCTTGATGGCCATTCCAATGACGAATTGTTCTGGAGAGACAGCCTCGATTTTGTCGCATCCTGGGATGCAGGCTTTGAGCACGTCGGGGTTGTTGAGTGCTTCCCAAGCTTGTTGCTGTGTCACTCCGAGTGGTCTATTGCCTTGCATGTCCATTGGGAAAATTCTCCATGAGTTGGTTCAAAAAACGTCCGGGCCAAAGCCCAAAACGCCTATCTTACTCCCGCTTCGAGCTCACGACACGGGCCAAGGCTTTGGCCAGTTGCTCCAAATGGGTTAAATTGTGAATGGCAATTTTGGCATCTGCGTACCGATCCAGCAAACTTGCCCCTTTGGCCAAAGGCTGGTAGCCATCAAAACGCAGCAAAGGGTTGAGCCAACACAAGCTTTTGCAGTGGCGTTTGAGCCACTGCAAGGACGCTTCAAGCTCAGCGCTCTCGCCTGTGTCCAAGCCATCGGTGATCAACAGCACGACGCTTTTGCGAGCCACCAATGTTCTCGGGTAACGCGCCTTGAGCTCCATCAATGAGCGACCCAGCAAGGTACCTGCCGCAAAATCTTTCACCGTGTCATTGACGCCTTGAAGCATTTCGTCGGGATCAGCCCTTTGAAAGATGGGCGTCAATCGAGTGAGCCCCGTGCCAAATACCATGACTTCGCGTTTTGGGTATTGCACGGTTGCTTGGTGCAAAAAAGCCAGCAATAAACGGGCATATCGCTCCATGGAGCCAGAGATATCGACAATGATCATCAATGGCAATGGTTGGCGTTGCGGGCCTCGCCTTGGCAAGACCAGAAATTCACCTTCGGTCTTGAGCGCTTGGCGAAACGTTTGCGGCCAGTTCAAACCTCGGCCATCACGGCTTGCCCTTTGCCGTCTAGTGGCATAAGTTGGCAAGACCATGGGAATTTGCATGGCCAAGCGCTGAACGAGTTTGAACTCCTCGGCCCCCAAGGCACCAAAGTCCGATTGCCTCAATCGCACCAAATCACTGGCGGTCATGGCCGCGTCCAATTCGAACTCTTGCTCTTTGTCGGGTTTGTTGGCTTTGTTTTGAACGTCTTGCGCCCTCTTGGGGTTCAAGGCTTCATTCGCTCGGGGTTTTCTGGTGTTGGCGGGCGCCTCGCCCTGGGCAGTGGGCAGCATTTGCGCGAGCAATTGGTTCGCCACTTGAGGGTCCTTGAAGTAGGCCTCAAAGAGCTCATGAAACACCATGCGGTCTTCCAACCGGTTGATGAGAACACACGACAGTGCTGCCTTGAGGTCTGCCTTCTTCTCAAGACCAACAGCCAAAGCCGCTTGGAGCGACAAGGCAATCTTGGCGCTGTCCATGGGCACGCCCGAACGCCTGAGTGCTCTGGCAAAGCCCAAGAGGTTGATGGGCCATTTGCCGACTCGAGCGTCACCAAGTTGCATTGATTTCTCGACTCAAACGCAGCGTTATTCGTCTGGACTCAAGAGCGATGTGGACATGGGCAAGAGTTGGGCCACATCTTCGCGCTGCTTGAACAAAATGCCCGCTGTGTCCCCCAAGACCTCCGGGTCCACCACCAACGTGTTGAGCGCCACCAAGGCACGTGCCCACTCCACGCTCTCGGCAATCCCTGGAGAGCGAGAAAATGCATCGGCAAAAGGTGCTGAGCGAAGCTTGTTCACGATGCGAGAGACTTGCTCACTCAAAGCCTCGGACGCTTGGGGCACTTGCGTGCGCAAAATACTAAGCTCACGCTCTCGGTCAGGATAATCCATCCAGTGAAACAAACACCGGCGTTTGACCGCATCGTTCAAGTCTCGGGTTCGGTTACTGGTGAGGATGGTCACCGGCTTGGTGAGTGCTTTGATGGTCCCGAGCTCGGGGATGCTCACTTGGTACTCCCCCAGGTATTCCAGTAAAAACGCCTCAAATGGCTCGTCTGCACGGTCCACCTCATCGATGAGCAAGACTGCTCCTGGCTCAGGCGCTTCAAGCGCTTGCAGCAAAGGACGCCGAATCAGGTACTTGGATTGATAGACCTCTTGCTCCAAAGTGGGGACCGAGGACTGTTGAGCGTCGTGGACGCCGGCCGCTCGCAAATGCAACATCTGAGCCGCATAATTCCACTCATAGAGTGCATCCCTGAGCTCCAATCCGTCGTAGCACTGTAGCCTCAATAGACTGCGACCGAGCACTTTGGCCAAGGCTTTGGCCAACTCCGTCTTGCCCACTCCTGGCTCGCCTTCCAAAAGCAAAGGACGCCCCAAGACAAGGGACAGATACACCGATGTGGCCGTTGCTCGATCCGCTTCGTAACCCTGGGCACGAAGCGCAGCAATCAGCCCATCAATGGACATCATCCCAAGAGCTGCTTGACTGCGCGTTGCGCTTGAACGCTGATCATGTGGGCCCGGTACGCGGCAGAAGCATGGATATCGTGATTCAAGTCCGTCTCCTCAATGCGCACCGAAGCGGCGGACTCGACGGTGAAGCTCTTGCTCAAAGCGGCCTCAAGTCCAGCATGGCGAAATACCCCTTGTTGACTCGCTCCTGTGATCGCCACACGCACGCCATCTGGCATTTGCGCCATGAACACGCCCACCAGCGCAAAACGCGACGCTTGCTGCTTGAACTTCAAATAAACCGCTTTCTTGGGGCAAGGAAAAGAGATGGCGGTGATCAATTCGCCGGGCTCCAAGGCGGTGCTGAACATGCCGAGGAAAAAGTCTTGGGCCGCAATGACTCTGCTGGTCGTGTGGATGTTCGCACCCAAAGCCAACACGGCACTGGGGTAGCAGGCACTGGGGTCATTGTTGGCCACCGAGCCCCCGATGGTGCCCATGGCGCGAACTTGTTTGTCGCCAATGTGAGCCGCCAGATCGGCCAACGCTGGCAGATGTTGTTTAACCAAGGGATTGGCGGCCACTTGCGCGTGCTTGACCATGGCGCCAATGACCAACTGCTGGCCATCCAACTTGATCTCTTTGAGCTCAGGGATTTGTGACAAATCAACCAAGCTCTCAGGACTGCTCAAGCGCAATTTCATGGAAGCCAACAAAGTTTGTCCCCCAGCCAGGGCTTGTCCACCAGAGTGAATCAGGGCAGCAGCCTCTTTGAGGCTATTGGGGCGTTGATAATTGAATGCGTACATGGTCTGAAACTTTCTCTCGATCAAGAATTAAACGAATGGTATACCAAGTTTCACTTGGCTGCCTGAATGGCTTGCCAAACACGGTGTGGGGTCGCGGGCATGTCCAAGTCTTTGACTCCCAAGGGTGTCAAAGCATCCAAAATGGCATTGATCACCGCTGGTGGAGATCCAATGGCGCCCGCCTCGCCACAGCCTTTGGTGCCCAAGGGATTGTGGGTGCACGGCGTGCACACGTGCCCAATCTCGAAATGGGGAAAGTCATCGGCTCTGGGCATGGCATAGTCCATGAAGGAGCCGGTGAGCAACTGGCCTGTCTCTGCGTCGTAGGTGCAGTTTTCTAGCATGGCTTGCCCAATGCCTTGGACCAAACCGCCATGCACCTGGCCCTCCACAATCATCGGGTTGATGAGGGTGCCAAAATCATCCACCGCGGTGAAACGATCCAAACGGGTGACACCCGTTTGCGGGTCCACCTCCACTTCAGCAATGTAGGTGCCCGCGGGGAAGGTGAAATTCGTGGGATCATAAAACGCCGTCTCATTGAGTCCGGGCTCCAGGGTCTCCAAGGGGTAGTTGTGCGGCACATAGGCCGTCAAGGCGACTTGTCCAAACGTGACCATTTTGTCGGTCCCTTTGACTCTGAATTCACCATTGACAAACTCTACATCGGCATCCGAGGCTTCCATCAAATGGGCGGCAATTTTTTTGGCTTTGGTCTCGATTTTATCGAGCGCCTTCATGATGGCCGCGCCCCCCACGGAGATGGAGCGCGAACCATACGTCCCCATGCCAAAGGGCACTCTTCCCGTGTCACCATGGACCACGTCGATTTGCTCCACTGCAATCCCCAAGCGCGCCGCCACCACTTGGGCAAAGGTGGTCTCGTGGCCCTGCCCGTGGCTGTGTGAGCCGGTGAAAATGGTGACGCTGCCTGTTGGATGCACCCGAACTTCACCACATTCAAACAGACCAGCGCGCGCACCCAAAGCGCCCGCGATGTTGCTCGGTGCAATGCCACACGCTTCAATGTAACTGGAGTAGCCCAAGCCTCTGAGCAAGCCTTTGGCCTTGGAGGCGTCTTGACGGGCTTTAAAACCCGCCACATCGGCCTTCAATTCGGCCTGACTCAAGCAGGCATGAAAGTCTCCCGTGTCATATTGAAGCGCCACCGGTGTTTGGTACGGGAACTGATCGATGTAGTTGATTTTCCTGATCTGCGCTTGGCTCATGCCCATTTCTTGGGCAGCACGGGAGATGATGCGCTCGAGCAAATAACTCGCCTCTGGGCGACCTGCGCCTCGGTAAGCGTCCACTGGGGCGGTGTTGGTGAACCAGGCATCGACTTGGACGTGAATTTGTGGCGTTTTGTATTGCCCAGCCAACAGGGTTGCGTACAAAATCGTCGGCACAGCAGTGGCAAAGGTGGACAAATAAGCCCCCAAATTGGCATGGGTGTGCACCTTGAGCGCCAAAAATTGGCCCTTGGCATCCATGGCCAACTCGGCATGTGATTGGTGATCTCTGCCATGCGCATCACTCAAAAATGCTTCGGATCGATCGGCTGTCCATTTGATGTTGCGGTTGAGTTTTTTGCTCGCCCAAGTGAGACACACATCTTCTGCGTAGAGATAAATTTTGGAGCCAAAACCACCCCCCACATCGGGTGCGATCACACGCACCTTGTGCTCGGGCAACCCCATCACAAACGCCGTCATGAGTAAGCGCTCCACATGGGGATTTTGATTGGAGACATAAAGGGTGTACTCGTCATTGGCGCGACTGTAGGAGCCAATGGCCGCCCTGGGCTCCATGGCATTGGGCACCAGGCGGTTATTGCTGATGTCGATCTTGGTCACATGGGCGGCTGTTTTGAACGCAGCATCGACCTGGGCCTCGTCTCCAATGGCCCAGTGATAGCACAAATTGTCAGGCGCTTGCTCATGTAGGGCCGGATTGCTGCGAGTCTTGTCACTCACGTCTTGAATTCTCACCACGGCAGGCAACACCTCGTACTCCACTCCAACAAGCTCGGCAGCGTTCTTGGCTTGCTCCAGCGTCTCGGCCACCACCATCGCCACATGGTCTCCGACGTAGCGCACTCTATCTAGCGCCAAGATGGGATGGGCCGGCTCCTTCATGGGTTGACCATCGGTGCTGGTGATGAGCCAACCACACGGCAAGCCGTTGATTTTGGCGTTGGCCACATCGGCACCGGTGAGCACATCCACCACGCCAGGGCTTTGGAGTGCTTTGGAGATGTCCACCTTCAGCACGCGCGCATGTGCATGGGGTGAGCGCACAAACACCGCATGGGTCATGAGTGGCAGATCAATGTCATCGGTGTAGTTTCCCGCCCCTGTTAGGAAGCGGTAATCCTCTTTGCGCAGCACTGACTCGCCAATGTGGGGGAGTTTAGAAAAATCAAATGCACCCATGTTTGTCTCCTAATGCGAATTGTTGGTAACTCTGGTGTTTTTGTGAACGACTCTTTTTTTTCGATTAAAAATCACTGCCTCTGCGCTCAATGGCTGGCCCAAGGCCAAGACAACCCCAAGACTTGAGCCAGCGCCATGCCAACCCCTCCAAGGCCATTTATTTCATGTTTGACGCGCCAAGTTGGACAGCTTTGACAATGTTTTGATAACCCGTGCAGCGGCACAAATTGCCTTCGAGTTGCTCGCGAATTTCAGCCTCGCTGGCATTGGGACTGCGCGTGCACAAATCCACTGCGCTCATGACCATGCCAGGTGTGCAAAATCCGCATTGAAGACCGTGGCATTCTTTGAACGCGGCTTGCATGGGGTGCAAGGTGCCGTCGGCGTGCGCCAAACCTTCGATGGTCGTGACCTCGGCACCTTGGGCTTGAAGGGCCAGCATATTGCATGATTTCACACTTTGGCCATTCACAATCACCGTGCAAGCACCACATTGGGCTGTATCGCACCCCACATGGGTGCCGGTGAGGTGCAAAGCTTCTCTGAGCACTTGGACCAATAAGGTGTTGGGTTGAACCTCCAAGGTCACTGGCTTGTGGTTCACATTCATGTTCAATTGCATAGTTCGCTCCATGTTGATGACTATCTACCAGTGAGATGTTACCAATGATTAAATGACCTGGGTAAAAAAAGACGAAGAGGTTTTACCCTGAGTTTTTTAAAAAACCCCCTCAAGCCTTGATCTGGCTCAAATTCCTGCCGGGGCACAGTTGTATTGAGTATAGGATTGGGCAACTCGGTCATTCAAGTGAGCCCGTGCTTGCCAAGTGAATCAGGGGTTTATTTGGCATTGATGTTTGCATTGGCATTGGGGTAAAACAAAACTTGTCCATCAATCTTATAGCCCGCAATCACCCCTTGTCCGGCTTGAGAGGTCACCCAGTTGGCAAACACCTGGGCCGCTTTGTCATTCACACCAGGGTGCTTGACTGGGTTCACCACCATCACGGCATATTGATTGAAGAGCTTGCGCTCGCCTTGAACCAAAATCTCCAAGCCCGAGCGATTTTTAAAGTTCAACCACGTCCCTCGGTCACTGAGCACATAGGCCCCCAAAGCGGAAGCCATGTTCAGCGCTGGCCCCATTGCACATCCGCAAGCTTGATAAAACGCACCCTTGGGTGCCAAGCCCAACGCTTGCCAAAGCTTCAACTCGGCCACATGGGTGCCACTCTTGTCACCCCTGGAGATGAACGGTGTTTGGCCTTTGATCAGTGCGTTCAATGACTGGGCAATATCCAAACCCTTCACGTGTTCAGGGTCGGATTGGGGTCCAATCAGCACAAAGTCGTTGTACATGACCAATTGACGCTTGAGACCATCACCTTGAGAGACGAACAACTCCTCGCCTTGAGGGTCGTGGACAAACAGCACGTCCGCATCTCCTCGACGCCCCAAATCCAAGGCTTGGCCAGTTCCCACCGCAATCACTTTCACGTCTAGGCCACTGGCCGCTTTGAAGGCCGGCAACAGGTGCTCAAAAAGCCCCGACTGTTGCGTTGACGTGGTCGAGGCCATCACCAAGGGCTTGCCAGAACCAAGGGACGTTTGCGCCAGCGCACAACCCACCCACAGCATCCCAAGCGCCCCCAATGCCCATACACCCAACAGTCTCAAGCGGTTTGACCACGAGTCGTCCCGATGATCGGGTGGATCAAAGATCAAATGCGGCACTTTGTTCAAACCAACTCTCCTTGTAAAAATGCATGGGCTTTGGGGTGGCTTTGGGCCAGTGAGGTGTTGAAAAACTCCCACACCGGCAAATCCGCCTGAATGGCGCCTTGCTCAAGATAGATCACCCGCGAGGCCAAGCGCTTGACTTGGCCCAAATTGTGGCTGCTGAGGATCCAAGTTTTGGGCTGGATCAGCTCTGGAGCCAGCGAGGACCTGGGAGACTCGATGGACTTTGGGGTGCATTGGGTCCACTGCTCAATCATGGCCTCCACTTGCTGCTTGGAAGCGGGATCCAAGCTCGCTGTAGGCTCGTCAAGCAGCAGCACCTCAGGCCCCAGCGCCCAGGCGCGGGCCAAGGAGAGGCGTTGCTGCTGGCCCACGGACAAGGTTTTGGCGTCGTGCCAAGCCCAGTCTTGCAAACCCACTTGGGCAAGGACTTCGAATGACGCTTGACGTGCCGCCTTCCAACTCATTCCATTGGCCCAAAGCGCCAAGGCCACGTGATGGATCACCTGGGTGTTGAGCATTTGGGGGCGCTGAAACAGCATGGCTTGCTTGAACGGTTGATGCCAGCTCAAATCCCCTCGTTGGGGTGCAATGAGCCCGTGCAAGAGTTTGAGCAGCGTGGTTTTCCCGCTACCGTTGGAGCCCACAATCGCCAAACGCTCATGGGCGTGAAGCTCGAAATTCAAATCCTTGAGCGCCCAAAAGCCATTGAACTCACAACTGACGCCTTGCAAACTCAAAATCGGCTGCACTGGAGTGTCAACGCTAGGACTCATGACAAGGACCTCGGGTTGCTGTGCACTTGCCCCTGGGAGAGCCCTGAAGCACCCGCCAAGTGTTGGCGTCGGCCATGGCGCCAATGGAGTGCACTGATCAAGGCATTGAGCAGCAAAACCACGCCCATCAACACCCCCCCCAAAGCCAAGGCCATGGGCAAATCACCCTTGCTGGTTTCTAGCGCAATGGAGGTGGTCATCACCCGAGTGAATCCCTCGATATTGCCCCCCACCACCATGACCGCCCCCACTTCGGAGACGGCGCGTCCAAATGCGGTGAGCACCACGCCCAAAAGCACTTGGCGCTCATCCCACACCAACACCAAAGCGCGCAGGGGCTCGGCCAGGCCAATCGATTGAAGTTGCTCCCCAAGCCGCTCGTGAGCCCCCCTGATGCACTGCCGACTCAACGCCACGACCACAGGCAACACCAACACCGTCTGCGCCAACACCATGGCTTTTAAACTGAACAACCAACCCAAAAAACCCAACGGACCTTGTCGAGACAAGAGCAAATAAACGACCAAGCCCACCACCACGGAAGGCAGCGCCAATAAGCTGTGGAGGATGGCCTCCACCAATGCCTCGCCCTTGAAGCGACGCACTCCCAACCAAGCGCCCAAGCCCAATCCCAGACCACAGGCCAAGGATGCGGCCATGGCGCTCACGCCCAAAGAGCGCAGCACGACGTCAACCAAGGTCGCGTCTTGGCGCCAAAGCAAGGCGCCAGCCTTTGCGAGACTGCGGAAAAAATCATCCATGTTGATGGGGCATTTGATTTTTTTGTTGGCGTGAATAAAGAAATCCCCCCCGGTGACGTCCGAGGTCAGTTCCCCCAGGGCGAGCAAAGGTCTCATGGAGAGACTTGGAGGCAGAAAAAGTCAATCCACCTAAAACAGCCTTGTTGGGGGCTGCTTTGAACAAGTGATAATACGATACTTCGCAGGTTGACCTTCAGCCCATGCTGCAGTGGCGCACAACTGCCCCACCAGGCTCCATGAAGTTCCAACGCCTGCGCATCGAACTGGAGAATGCACTTGAAATCTTGGCTAACCCTCTCCCAAATGATCGACCACTTGAGCGACGCCCTTGCAAGGGTTGGCAGTTTTTGTGTGTTGGTGGCAGCTGTCGTCTCAGCGGGCAATGCTTTTGTGCGCTACGGCTTTGATTGGAGCTCCAATGCGTGGCTAGAAATTCAGTGGTACATGTTTGCCGCCATTGTGATGCTTGGAGCCCCCTGGGTTTTAAAACTCAATGAACATGTGCGGGTGGATTTGATTTACTGCAAGATCAGCAACCGTGCGCAGGTGTGGCTTGATCTATTGGGGATTTTGTTTTTTCTCTTCCCGGTGATGATTTTGATGGCGTGGCTATCATGGCCACTATTTGTGAAGATGTATGTGAGTGGGGAGATGTCAAGCAACGCCAGTGGCTTGGTGCGTTGGCCCGCCATGCTGCTCTTGCCCATGGGTTTTGGGCTCATGTGCTTGCAAGGCTTGAGCGAGGTGATCAAACGCATTGCCCATTTGCGCGGCTTTGTCACCTTGGATGCTCATTATGAGGCACCCTTGCAATGAGCGCCACCCCACACGGATGAACTCCCCCTTGACCCGCCACGCGACCACCTGAAGGCTCCCAATCCATGGAAATGCAAAACTTTGCCCCCATCATGTTTGCAAGCCTCGTGTTTGTGATGCTCATTGGTTTCCCGGTGGCCTTTTCGCTCTCCGCGCTGGGCCTCATTTGCGGGTTTGTGGCCATCCAGATGAATTGGTTCCCAGCCAATTTCATGGCCAATTTGCCCCTCAATGTGTTTGGCATTTTGTCCAATGATTTGCTCTTGGCGATCCCGTTTTTCACCTTCATGGGCTCGATTTTGGAGAAATGCGGATTGGCCGAAGACATGCTCGACTCCATGGGCCAACTCTTTGGCCCGGTGAAAGGGGGCCTGGGGTACTCGGTGATCATCGTGGGCTTTATTTTGGGCGCCATCACCGGCACCGTGGCCGGTCAAGTGATCGCCATGGCCCTCATCTCTTTGCCCGTCATGCTGCGCTATGGCTACAACACGCGCTATGCCACTGGCGTGCTGGCTGCATCGGGCACCATCACCCAACTCGTGCCTCCCTCCTTGGTGCTCATTGTCATGGCCGATCAGCTCGGACGCAGCGTGGGCGACATGTACAAAGGCGCCTGGGGGCCAGCGATCTTGCAAGTGAGCTTTTTTGCGCTCTACACCTTTGCAGTGGGGGTCATCAAACCCTCGCACGTGCCGGGTGTGCCCAAAGACGCGCTCACCTTGAAAGGCTGGGCCTTGTGGTCCAAATGCCTCAAAGGCATCATTCCATCGGCTGTGCTCATCTTTGCAGTACTGGGCTCCATGGGCGGATTGCCTGGAATCCATACCGCCATTGCAACCCCCACCGAAGCGGGCGCCATGGGCTGCATGGGCGCTTTGCTGCTCGCGCTCATCCATGGACGATTGAGCTTGCCACTGGTGTGGCAGGCCATGAACAGCACCATGCGACTCACGGCCATGGTGGTCTTCATCTTGATTGGCTCCAGGGTATTTTCCATGGTGTTTCAAGGCGTGGATGGCTCCAAATGGGTGGAGAGCATGCTCACAGGACTGCCAGGAGGGCAAGTCGGGTTCTTGTTGGTGGTGAACCTTTTTATATTCTTTTTGGCCTTCTTTTTGGACTTCTTCGAAATCGCATTCATCATCTTGCCCATGCTCGCTCCAGTGGCCACCAAGTTGGGGATTGACATGGTCTGGTTTGGTGTCTTGCTGTGTGTGAACATGCAAACGAGCTTCATGCACCCGCCCTTTGGATTTGCGCTCTTTTATTTGCGCGGCATCGCCGACACCTTGTTCAAAGAAGGCAAACTCCCCAAACCCATTGCCTCCAACGACATTTACCTAGGCGCCATCCCGTGGGTCATCATGCAGTTGATCTTGGTGGTGGTGGTGATTTTTGTGCCGCAAAGTGTGACGCTTTTCTTGGACAAAGAACAAAAAGTTGACATCGACAGCGTGGTGATTGAACTCCCACCCGATGAAAATTCACCCGACAACAATGCCGACATCACCAATGTGGGTCCAAGCGTTGAAGAGACCAAAAAATGAGCCACTCCACTGAGGGAGCTCTACCAAGCGAATCCAAAGACCCGCTAAAAATAGCCGTCCAGCAGTCCACCTCCCATTGAGTGCCACAGCCTCATGAGGGCGGCCCAAATGCAATCGCCTGCCAAGTCTCTTTCAAAAGACTTGGGAGGCGAAAACAGCGTTAACAACCAGATGGCGCTCTCAGAGCGCTGCAAATTTTTGTTTAAAACTTTTGTGCTTGCATGAAGTTATCAAATGGACTCTCGGCCACTTTGAACCACATGTTTTGGTCAGCCCTGAATTTACTGAAGTCGGTGTAGACTTTTTTCCAGTTTTCATTCTTGGCAGAAATTTCGTCGTAAAACGCCATGGTTTCTTTGAAAGCAGCAACCATCACGTCCTTGGGGAAGGGCTTGAGCTTGGTGCCTGTGGCGACCAACTGCTTGAGAGCCGCAGGGTTTTTGGCATCGTATTTGGCCTGGATGTCCATGTGAGCCACGGTGGCCGCAGCCGCCACGATCGCTTGGTTTTCAGGCGACAAAGCCTCATAAGCTTTGTTATTGACAAAGACGTCCAATTGAGGACCACCTTCCCACCAACCCGGATAGTAATAAAAGGGTGCCAACTTATTGAAATTCAGTTTCAAATCGTCATAGGGTCCAATCCACTCGGCAGCATCGATGGTGCCTTTTTCAAGTGCGGGATAAATGTCCCCACCGGGGATGTTTTGTGGGACTGCACCGAGTCTTTCAATGACCTTGCCACCAAAGCCGCCAATGCGCATCTTCAAGCCCTTCATGTCGTTCAAGGACTTGATTTCTTTTCTGAACCAACCTGCCATCTGCGCACCGGTGTTGCCGGCCGGAAAATTGATGATGTTGTATTTGGCATAAAACTCTCTGAGCAGTTTCATGCCATTGCCCTCGAACATCCAAGCGGTTGATTGGCGTGAATTCAAACCAAAGGGAATGCCGCACCCCAGCGCAAAGGTCTCATCTTTGCCAAAGAAATAATACGCTGCCGTGTGGCAAGCCTCAACCGAGCCTTGTTGTACACCATCCACCACACCAAAAGCGGGCATCAATTCGCCAGGCCCATGCACGGTGATTTCAAACTTTCCACCCGAGAGATTTTTAACCGTCTTGGCAAACACTTCCGCGCCGCCGTAGAGCGTGTCCAAGGACTTGGGGAAACTCGACGCCAAGCGCCAACGCACCGCCGCTTGAGCGTGCACTGCCGGGGCCAAGCCGGTCGCCAAAATACCGGCCAAACCAGCGTTTCTGATCAGATTGCGTCTTTGCATGAAATTTCTCCCTTGGGGTTTATGGGTCCGAGTGGGTCCATCAATGCCAAGCGCCTCGCTTGCCATGATGAAATCAATTTTAAAGAGTCTCACCCCAGGGCCACCACGGGTTTACCCGTTAAGCACCACATCGACTCCAGCGCGCACAAACTGGAGTGCAGGCAACCCTGTCAGCTAGGCAACAAGGACGCAAAGCGTTCACGCACTTGTGACTCTATTCCCTTGGCATCCAAGCCTTGCATGGCCATGAGTTTGACCGGATCGCCATGCTCAGTGAATTGGTCCCCAATACCCAGCACCAAGACTGGCTTGAGGATTTGGTGCTCTTGCAAGGCCTGCATGACCGCACTGCCTGCACCGCCGGCCACACAGCCCTCCTCCAAGGTGACCAAGCCATCGTGCTCGCTTGCAACTTGCAGCAACAACGCCAGATCCAAGGGCTTGGCCCAGCGCATGTTGACCACCGTCAAGTTGAGCTTCTCCGCCACTTCCAAAGCAGGGTAGAGCAAGGTGCCAAACGCCAATAGGGCCAAGCCTTTGCCTTGACGGCGAAGCTCACCCCGCCCAAATGGCAAGGGCTGCAGGTCCTGGGTCACTGCGCGCCCAACCCCAGCACCTCTGGGGTACCTCACCGCCACGACGTGGTCTTGCTCAAATGCAGAGCTCAGCAGTGCACGGCACTCGGGCTCATCGGCTGGACAGGCAATGCTCACATGGGGGATGCAGCGTAAAAATGCAATATCAAAGACCCCCGCATGGGTGGCTCCATCTGCACCGACGATGCCCGCACGGTCTAGAGCTAGCACCATGGGCAGCTTTTGGAGTGCCGCGTCGTGAATGAGCTGATCATAGGCACGCTGCAAAAAGGTTGAATAAATGGCCACCACGGGCTTCAAGCCCTCGCAGGCCAAGCCTGCGGCAAAGGTCAAAGCGTGCTGCTCGGCAATGCCCACATCAAAGTAGCGTTCTGGAAAGCGCCGCTCAAACTCCACCAAACCCGAGCCCTCGCGCATGGCTGGGGTGATGCCCACCAAGCGATGATCGGCTTGGGCCATGTCACATATCCAGTCGCCAAAGACTTGGGTGAAGGTCTTTTTGCTGGGTTTACCGGATGGCACAATCCCCACGTTGGGATCAAATTGACCTGGGCCATGGTAGGTGACGGGGTCGGCCTCGGCGAGTTCATAGCCCTGGCCCTTTTTGGTGACCACGTGCAAGAATTGTGGACCGTCCAAGTGGCTGATGTTCTCCAGCGTCCCCACCAATGCACTGAGGTCGTGCCCGTCAATGGGGCCGATGTAATTGAAGCCAAACTGCTCAAACAAGGTGGCGGGAACCACCATGCCTTTGGCGTGCTCTTCAAATCGCTTGGCCAATTCAAACAAAGGCGGTGCGCCTTTGAGCACTTGTTTGCCCACCTCTTTGGCGGCAGAATAAAAGCGCCCGCTCATGAGTTGCGCCAAGTATCGGTTCAAGGCCCCGACGGGCGGGCTGATGGACATGTCGTTGTCGTTGAGAATCACCAGCAAATTGCCCTTGGCAACGCCTGCGTTGTTGAGCGCCTCAAAGGCCATCCCAGCGGTCATCGCACCATCCCCAATGACCGCAATGGAGCGACGTTTTTCACCCTTGATGGCGCTGGCCATGGCCATGCCCAAAGCCGCGGAAATACTGGTCGAGGAGTGGGCGGTGCCAAAGGCGTCAAACTCGCTTTCATCGCGTCTAGGAAAGCCACTCAAACCACCGAGCTGGCGCAAAGTGGACATGCGCTCACGCCTGGCGGTGAGAATTTTGTGGGGATAGGTCTGATGACCCACGTCCCAAACCACCCGGTCATGGGGGGTGTTGAACACATAATGAATGGCAATGGCCAACTCGACCGTACCCAGGTTGGAGCTCAAGTGACCGCCAGTCTTGGAGACGCTTTCGAGCAAAAAAGCCCTCAGTTCTTGGGCCAGGGGTTTGAGTTGCGCGCGCGAGAGTTGGCGCAAGTCCGCGGGCGTGTTGATGGCATTGAGTAGTTCGGTCATGACTTAAAAATGGTTATCGGTTGAGCGTCAATAGGGTCGATCAATCACCTCTCGGGCCAGCGCGCTCAGCGCTTGAGTCTGGGGCAATTCGCTGGCCACCAGCGCCGCTTGGGCTTGATCGTGCAGTTTCTTGGCCAAGGCTTTCGCGGCGTCAAGACCGAGCAATGACACGAAGGTGGGTTTGTCCATGTTGGCATCTTTGCCGGCGGTTTTGCCCAAGGTGTGGGTATCGGCCACCACGTCCAAGACATCGTCCACCACTTGAAAGGCCAAGCCCAAATGGGTTGCGTAGTCCTTCAGGTGAGCCAAGGCGCTGATCGGCAAAACGCGAGGATCCACGCATGCCGCCCCCATCATGACACTGGCCAGGAGCAAGGCGCCGGTCTTTTTTTGATGCATCTCCTC
The DNA here is from genome assembly GCA_903864315.1 of uncultured Burkholderiales bacterium. GTDB lineage: Bacteria > Pseudomonadota > Gammaproteobacteria > Burkholderiales > Burkholderiaceae_C > Limnohabitans. The sequence continues at coordinate 31,571 of CAIPFK010000288.1, forward strand.
CAAGGCCTCTCGCGTGAGGTGCAGGCCCACGCTTTGCAAATCAATGGCCTGGCCGCCACACATGCCCGTGTGCCCTGCGGCCCGACTGAGGAGGCGACAAAGTTGCACTTGAATTTGGGGTTGAACACCCTCCCCCTCAGGCGTCAAGAGTTCAAACGCCAATGCTTGCAAAGCGTCACCACACAAGAGCGCTTGGGCTTGGCCAAACTGAACATGCACGGTGGGGAGTCCTCGCCTCAATACATCGTTGTCCATGCACGGCATGTCGTCATGCACCAGTGAATAGGCGTGAATCAGCTCCACCGCACAAGCAGCCCTCATGGCCACATCGTCCAAAGGATCGTGCTCTGAGTTGGGCTGCAAGGCAGCCACACTTCGCCTGGCGGCCAAACACAAGAGCGGGCGCAAACGCTTGCCCCCACCCATGACGGCATAACGCATGCTTTGGCCCAGGCCTGCACTGGCCCTCTCAGGCACCCACTGCGAGAGGGCATCTTCCACGCTCAAACGGGCCTGGGAGGACCAGGCCTGGGCGTCAAAGTGTGTCAATTCTTGCATCAAAGAGCACCTTGCCAGGGCTTTAACTGTCCCTCATCGAGCACTTTGATTTGGTCTTCGATGCTTTGGAGCTTGTCGCGACAAAAACCGAGCAAGTATGCGCCTCGCTGGTAGGCCACCAACAATTGATCCAGTGGCAACTGAGAGGACTCCATGCGCTGCACCAAAGCATCGAGCTCTTGCACAGCGAGCTCATAGCTCTTGGGGCTTTCTTGGGGCGGCGCAGCCAAGGCATCACTTGGGGCGGCAGTGGTTTTGGTTTTGGTCATGTCGTGCGCTTTGGCGGTCAAGGGGGGAATAATACAGGTTTGCCACCGCAAATGCAGGGTTGGCAGACAAAAGGTCTCCTCAAAAGCTCACAAATGAGGTGGAACTGCAAAAAATGCCTTTGACTCACCCAAGCCCACACCCACCAGTGCTTGATCTTGTGGCCTGTGACAGTCCCTTGCAATTGCGAAAAACCATGAAAAATGAGCATTGCTTGCAAAAAAACCACAATGCAATGCAACGCACCACGCCAAGGACTGCGCCCGCCTGATCTGGGTCAAAAGATCGAGTTTTTAAGCCCCGTGCGAGGTTTTTTACCCCTACAGCGTCCAAAAAATATATAATTCGAGGTTCCCCCGGAAAATACCGGATTTTTTCTCTTCTCCCTGTGGGGAGTCTTTAGGTCAGGTCCCTATGTCTGATTTAAGTCTTCAACTGCAGCCGGCAACAAGCCCTCTTTCAGTCGATACCTATTTTGATCAAGCGCTCTACGAGCGTGAAATGGCGTTGCTTTTTGGCCAGGGGCCTCGCTATGTGGGCCACGCCCTGAGCGTTCCCCAAGTGGGTGACTATTGCACATTGTCTCAAGAGGGCGATGGGCGGGTTTTGGTCCACACCCAAAACGGCATCGAGTTGCTCTCCAATGTGTGCCGACATCGCCAAGCCGTGATCCTCAAGGGCCAAGGCAACTTGAACGACCCTGCCCAATCGAATGGGGGCAACATCGTGTGCCCGCTGCACCGCTGGACTTACTCGCCCACAGGGCACTTGCTGGGCGCTCCTCATTTTGATCGCGACCCGTGCCTGAATTTGCAGCAGCACACTTTGCAAAACTGGAACGGTTTATTGTTTGAA
>CAIPFK010000289.1 GCA_903864315.1 uncultured Burkholderiales bacterium
CTGAATTTGCAAGTCAGTTGTCAATGTCTGGTTGTATTTTTTAAATTCAAATTCAACTGGAATCAACCAGGGTTTGGTTTTGGCGGTTTTTGTTGTCCAATCACGATGCTTGAGTTGGGCGCCATCAAACTGATGTGATGCGTGGAGACTCAAGCTCACCTCGATAGTCAAAAAAGGCCCCATTTGGGTATTGATAGTTCTGTGTAAACAGTGTTACAATACCCTGCTGTGCGGCTGTAGCTCAGTTGGATAGAGTACTTGGCTACGAACCAAGGGGTCGTGGGTTCGAATCCTGCCAGCCGCACCATTGCTATCGTTCAAGCCTTGATTTGATCTCAAGGCTTTTTTATTGCCAAACGACTTTTAGTGTTGATGTGCCTAGACCATTGGCAGTAGTCGTTGGCAGTTGTTGGCCAACGCAGCTAAAAAGCATTGATTTTGATTTTTTTTCACAGATGCTTGTCTCGCGTTTGGACCCATACTGGTAGTGTCGAGCTCAAGTTATTGAAACCCGATTTCTGCCTCTTCGCGAGGTTTGAAACTTCACACAGCACCCATGACGTCCACACCCAACGATTCCCGTGATATTGATGAACAAGGCCCTGCCGAGCTCGTGGTCAGCGCGGGAGTTGCCAAAAACTACATCACCCCAGCGGGATACGCCAAGCTCAGGGCTGAGCTATTTGAGTTGATGGATGTTGAGCGCCCCAAAGTGGTGGACATCGTGCATTGGGCGGCCAGCAACGGGGACCGTTCAGAAAATGGTGACTACATTTATGGCAAACGACGCCTGAGAGAAATCGATCGACGCATTCGATTTTTGACCCAGCGCTTGGAAATCGCGGTGATCACCGACCCCTGTGTGCACGCGGGAGGAGACCAAGTGTTTTTTGGTGCAACGGTGACTTTTGTACACGACGATGGTACAGAAAAAACCGTGACGATTTTGGGTGTCGATGAGGCCGACAGTTTGAAGCATGAGGTGACCTGGGTCTCTCCGATTGCGCGCGCCCTTCTCAAAGCCAAAAAGGGTGATGTGGTGACCCTCAAAACACCTCAAGGCATGGAGGAGATCGAAATCCTTGAGGTGCACTATCCCAGCAAAGCAACCCATCCCGACTGATCCAGATGGGTCTGACGCTGGGGACTGGTTGCCAGATCTTTTGCGACGCTGGCTGACTTAATCGGAGTCCACGTTTTTGGTGGACATCACACGCTGGGCTTGAATCACGCAGGATGTCCGAGCGAGGGACTTCAAGACACTGTCCAAGTGAATTTTGTCGCGCACGGCCACCATGAAGCGCAGGTCGATGGCATCGGCGCTGCTGATTTCAGTATTCATGTTGACCTGGGTGATGTCGGCGTCTTCATGAGAGATGGCCGAGGCAACTTTGGCGAGCACACCAGGTCCGTTGGTGACTGTCACCATCAGTGGTGCTTCAAAGAGTCTCACCGGCTCATCGGACCACTCGACATCAATGAATCTCTCGCTGTCCTTGTGCCGAAGTTTTTGTGCATGATTGCACTGCTCATGATGAATGACCAAGCCTTCGCCATGCCCGAGATATCCAAAAATGGGGTCTGCTGGCAACGGGTGGCAACACAACCCATATTGGACAGAAGCGTTTTCACTGCCATCGATCACCACCCCGCCTTGGGTCAATGTGTCGCTTGAGGCAAAGCGCTCTTGGCTGATCAATAGCGTGTTGGGCTTGTGACCTTGCTCGCTCAGTAAACCCATGATGCGTTTGGCCACAATGCTGGCAACGCGTTTGCCAAGGCCAATATCGATCAGCAACTCTTCTCGTGTCTTGCTGCCAGTGAAGCGGAAGACCTTTTCCCACAGACCTTGGTATTCACTCTCAAGTCCTGGCGTGCTTTCAATGCCTTCTGCGCGCAGTGCTTGGGCGAGCAATTTGTCACCGAGTTCCATGGATTCGGTTTGCGCCATGGTTTTGAGGAAATGACGGATTTTGGAGCGAGCCCGTCCAGTTCGCACAAAACTGAGCCACGAAGGGTTGGGGTGTGGTGTAGGGGTGGTGACGATTTCAATCACATCACCATTTTTAAGCTCGGTGCGCAGGGGCACCAACTCTCCATTGATGCGAGCGCCATTGGCATGGTCCCCAATGTTGCTGTGCACAGCGTAGGCAAAATCCAGCACTGTTGCACCTCTGGGGAGTGCCATGATGCGACTCTTGGGCGTGAAGACGTAGACGGCATCGGGGAAGAGGTCGACTTTGACGTGATCCCAAAATTCGGCCGCATCATTGGTTTCGTTTTGGATGTCCAAGAGCGACTGCAGCCATTGTGTGCCCAAGCGCTGAGCAGTCTCACTTTGGGGTTCCTGGGATTTGTACATCCAGTGTGCTGCAACGCCTTTTTCCGCCACCACATGCATGGGCTCGGTGCGCATTTGGAACTCAATGTTGATCCCTGAGGGGCCCACCAAGGTGGTGTGCAAGGATTGGTAGCCGTTGACTTTTGCAATGGCGATGTGATCCTTGAATTTACCGGGCACAGGTTTATAGAGTTGGTGCAAGATGCCAAGCGCTGTGTAGCAATCAATGACGCTTGGCAAGATGAGCCGCATGCCGTAGATGTCGGTCACCTGCGCAAAACTCAGGTGTTTGGTGGTCATCTTTTTGTAGATGGAGTAGAGCGTTTTCTCTCTGCCAAAAATTTTGAGGGACAAGTCGTGCTTTTGAAATGCAAGCTCCACTTCGGCTTGCACTTTTTTCATCAAGTCTTTGCGTCGATTGCGAGAGCGGGTGACCGCTTTCAAGAGCACTTGATGGCGCCATGGCATCGAGTAGCGAAATGCCAAATCTTGCAATTCGCGATAGGTTTGGTTGAGTCCTAGGCGGTTGGCAATGGGAGCGTAGATGTCCAGCGTTTCGCTTGAAATGCGTGACCATTTGGGACGTGGCATGTCCGACATCGTGCGCATGTTATGAGAGCGGTCGGCCAGTTTAACCAAGATCACTCGAACATCCCTGGCCATGGCAAGCAGCATTTTTCTAAATGATTCGGCCTGTCCTTCTTCTCGGGTATTGAATTGGAGTTTGTCAAGCTTGGTCAAACCGTCCACGAGTTCAGCCACAGGAAGGCCAAAACGCTCGACCAAATCGAGCTTACTGATGCCACAGTCCTCCATCGCGTCATGCAGCAGTGCAGCCATCAGGGCTTGGGTGTCGAGCCTCCACTCTGCACACTGCATAGCCACCGCAATGGGGTGTGTGATGTAGGGCTCGCCACTGTTTCTTTTTTGCCCCAAGTGGGCTTGGTCAGCAAATCGATAAGCTTTTCGGACCAATTCAACCTGTTCAGGGTTCAGATAATCCAGTTTTTGAACGAGCGCCAAAAAGCTCGCCGCCGCCGCATTGACGGCAGCAGCACTCGAAGGTGCCAAGACAGGTTTGATGACCGCGCTCATGCCCTCTACTGTACACCTTGTCTAGGCAGCGGTGTACGTGGAGTGGTCAATGTAGGGGTTTTGCGATCGTGTCGACCTCTAGAAATGAGGTCTTCGAATGTGCTCAGTCGCGCAAAAGGAAAGTGGCGAAAAGACAGAAGAACGATTAACCAGGTACTTTTTTGAGCATTTCGATGCCAATTTTGCCATCAGCAATCTCTCTCAATGCAGTCACCAACGGTTTGTTTTTGCTTTCGACTTTGGC
>CAIPFK010000290.1 GCA_903864315.1 uncultured Burkholderiales bacterium
AATGCCATCGATGGGCAAATAGCCCCTGGCACTGGGGTGTTCGGCCAAGGTTTTTTCGGCTTCTTGCACGCATTTCAGGAGTGGCAATTTGCCTTGGTCGTCAAAATAAACGCCCACGCCCAGATTGACTTTTTTGGGGTTGGTGTCGCTGGCGAACTGTTCATTCAATCCCAAAATGGGGTCGCGTGGGGCCATCTCAACGGAGGTAAACATTGACATCGGGGGTCCTTGAAGAGGTCAAAAAAAGAAGTTCAAGAGTTTTTGCGAAATTTGCGTTAGGCTATAGGGTTCACTGCTTATTTTAAACCCACTCGAGTGCCTAATGCCTGGATCGATCTCCGAGTGGCGTGTGAGGGTGTGTGGCGATGTGAAGTCAAGTGCACTTTGGTTCCTGATTGAGAGTTTTTTATGACACGAGTAGTTGAGACGGCTGAGAGCCAAACCGAAGGCGAGTTTTTGAGTTTCCCCAACTCTCCTTTTGAGATTTATCAGCCCTATGCGCCGGCAGGCGATCAGCCCCAAGCCATTGACAAATTGGTGGAAGGTTTGAGGGATGGAGAAGCTTTTCAAACTCTGCTGGGCGTGACTGGTTCGGGTAAAACCTTCACCATGGCCAATGTGATTGCCAGGATGGGGCGTCCATCCATCATCTTTGCGCCCAATAAAACCTTGGCAGCGCAACTCTACAGCGAGTTCAGGGAGTTTTTCCCTAAAAACGCGGTCGAATACTTTGTGAGTTATTACGACTATTACCAGCCTGAGGCTTATGTACCGCAACGCGACTTGTTCATTGAAAAAGACAGTGCCATCAATGAGCACATTGAGCAAATGCGCTTGTCGTGCACCAAAAGCATCATGGAGCGACGCGATGTGATTGTGGTGGCCACTGTCTCGGCGATTTACGGTATCGGTGACCCTGAGAGCTATCACCGCATGGTGATGACTCTGAGAGTGGGGGACAAGTTGTCGCAACGAGACGTGATTGCGCAGTTGGTTCGAATGCAGTACTCCCGAAACGACCAAGACTTCTCGCGCGGGTGTTTTCGGGTGAGGGGTGACACGGTCGATGTGTTCCCAGCCGAGCACAGCGAGATGGCGATTCGCTTGGAGCTCTTTGATGACGAGATCGAGACCTTGCAGCTCTTTGATCCATTGACAGGACGTGTGCGGCAAAAAATTCCGCGTTTCACGGTGTATCCCTCTAGCCACTACGTGACTCCCCGAGACCGGGTGTTGGCCGCGGTGGAGACCATCAAGGTGGAGCTCAATGAGCGCAGCAAACAATTTGTCTCTGATGGTAAATTGGTGGAAGCCCAGCGCATCGAACAGCGCACCCGGTTTGACTTGGAGATGCTCTCCGAAGTGGGGCACTGCAAAGGCATTGAGAACTACACCCGGCATTTGTCGGGGGCTGAGCCAGGCATGCCCCCGAGCACCCTCACGGATTATTTGCCCAGCGACGCCTTGATGTTCCTCGATGAGAGTCACGTCTTGATGGGCCAATTTGGGGGCATGTACAACGGCGACCGCGCCCGAAAAACAACGCTGGTGGAGTATGGGTTTCGACTGCCCAGTGCTTTGGACAATCGGCCCTTGAAGCTTGAAGAGTTTGAGGCGCGCATGCGCCAAGTGATTTTTGTCTCGGCCACCCCAGCCGATTACGAAAAAACGCATTCCGGGCAAGTGGTCGAGCAACTCGTTCGCCCAACGGGGTTGGTGGACCCCTTGGTTGAAGTGCGTCCGGCCAGCCACCAAGTCGACGATGTGCTGCAAGAGATTCGCATCCGTGTGATCAAACAAGAGCGTGTCTTGATCACGACGCTGACCAAGCGCATGGCCGAGCAATTGACGGATTACTTGAGCGACAACGGGGTCAAGGTGCGCTACTTGCACAGCGACATCGACACGGTTGAGCGGGTGGAGATTTTGCGCGATTTGCGCTTGGGTGAATTTGATGTGTTGGTGGGCATCAATTTGCTCAGAGAGGGCATTGATTTGCCCGAAGTGTCCTTGGTGGCCATCTTGGACGCTGACAAGGAGGGCTTCTTGCGCTCCGAGCGCAGTTTGATTCAAACGATTGGGCGGGCCGCGCGCAATCAAAATGGATGTGCGATTTTGTATGCCGATGTGATCACGAAGTCCATGGACAAAGCCATCGGCGAGACCGAGCGCCGACGAGCCCGTCAAATTGAATACAACACCTTGCATGGCATCACGCCCAGGTCGGTGGTCAAGCGCGTGCGCGATTTGATCGACGGGGTCTACAGTGAAAAAGCCGGTAAAGAGCTCGAACGCCTTGAGATGCAACGCATTCAGCTCGAAGACATGAGTGAGAAGGACATCTCGCGCGAAATCAAGCGCTTGGAAAAGCTGATGATGGAGCACGCCAAGAACTTGGATTTTGAGCGTGCAGCCCAAATTCGCGACCAACTCTCTGTCTTGAGAGAGCAAGCATTTGGGGGGCCAGGACACGACAATGTGGCTGCTTTATTGCCCAAAGTCTCTTGAGGAAATAAAAAAACTCTTTGGAATCAATGGTTTATAAGTTTTTCAATGGACCCAAGGGGAAACCCTGGGATCCTTGTTGGGGTCAGGGTCTTTGCACGATTACTTGAGCGAAGTTGAGGGGATTGCGATATACTTGACTTTTCTAGTCGACAAAAGCTTTTGCGCCGCAAACTGCCATCCGTTTGACCTTGATCCCAAAAGGAGCTTGTACCATGCGACTCACAACCAAAGGCCGCTTTGCGGTGACAGCCATGATTGATTTGGCTTTGCGTCAAAACACGGGTCCTGTGACCCTGGCTGCCATCAGCCAGCGCCAACAAATCTCGCTGTCCTATTTAGAGCAACTGTTTGGCAAACTTCGCCGCCATGATTTGGTGGAATCCACCCGTGGTCCAGGCGGTGGTTACACCTTGGGTCGCAAAGCACAAGACATCACCGTGGCCGACATCATCGTCTCCGTGGACGAGCCCATTGATGCAACACACTGTGGTGGCAAAGAAAACTGTCTCGGTGAGGGTGCTCGTTGCATGACCCACGAGTTGTGGTCGTCATTGAATCAAAAGATGGTTGAATTTTTGGACTCTGTCACCTTGGACAAATTGGTTCAAGACCAATTGGAAAAAGGCGTTCACGTTGAAGACAAGCCCAATATGAAGCGCGCCATCTCTGCAGCACCCGCCCTCAAACCCATTCGGGTGAATGCGCCCAACTCGGTGTTTGCCTTGGGCAACGCTTTTGCTAAAAACCTATCTTGAGCGCATGAAAAGGTGACAAGACGGCCCGCTTGCAAAGCGTGACTGAAGTCCTGTTGGGGACCCTCGCACATCAGCCCCAGTCGTCTTGACAATCTCCTGCCCAGCCCATGCCCATGTTTGATTTTGATTTAAATTTTCTCAGCGGTAATTCATCATGACTCCTCATTTCCCGATTTACATGGACTACAGCGCGACCAATCCTGTGGACCCCCGCGTCGTGGACGCCATGATCCCTTGGTTGCGTGAGCATTTTGGCAACCCCGCGTCCAGAAGCCACGCTTGGGGTTGGGAGGCCGAAGAGGCGGTGGAGAAGGCGCGAGCCGATGTCGCCAGTCTCATCGGTGCGGACCCCAGAGAAATTGTCTGGACCAGTGGTGCCACCGAGTCCAACAACTTGGCGCTCAAAGGGGCTGCGCAGTTTTATGAATCCAAGGGCCGACACTTGATCACGGTGAAAACCGAGCACAAGGCGATCTTGGATACGATGCGAGAGCTCGAGCGCAGGGGCTTTGAGGTCACTTATTTGGACGTCTTGCCCGACGGTTTGGTGGACTTGGAGGTCTTCAAGGCGGCGATCCGCGCCGACACCATCTTGGCCAGTGTCATGCTCGTGAACAACGAAATCGGGGTGATCCAAGACATCCAGGCCCTGGGTGATATTTGTCGCGAAAAAGGCGTTCTTTTTCACGTCGATGCTGCACAAGCCACGGGCAAAGTGGAGATCGATTTGGCCCACTTGCCAGTGGATTTGATGAGCTTGGCGTCCCACAAAACCTATGGACCCAAGGGCATTGGGGCCTTGTACGTGCGCAGGAAACCCCGCGTGAGACTGCATGCAGAAATTCACGGTGGCGGACACGAGCGCGGTATGAGGTCTGGCACTTTGGCCACCCACCAGATCGTGGGCATGGGAGAGGCGTTTCGCATTGCCAAACTCGAAATGCCCAAAGACACTGCGCATGCACTGCATTTGCACAAAAGACTGTTGGCGGGTTTGAGCGACTTGGAACAAGTCTTCATCAACGGGCACTTGGACAAACGGGTTCCTCACAACTTGAACATCAGTTTTAACTACGTTGAGGGTGAGTCCTTGATCATGGGCATCAAAGGCTTGGCGGTGTCGTCCGGCTCGGCCTGTACGTCAGCCAGTCTTGAGCCGAGTTATGTTTTACGGGCCTTGGGTCGCAGTGACGAGCTCGCCCACAGCAGTCTCAGAATCACGTGTGGACGTTTCTCAACCGAGGCCGAAATCGACTATGCCATTGAGACCATCCGTTTGAATGTGAACAAATTGCGTGAGTTAAGCCCACTGTGGGAGATGTACAAAGATGGCATTGATTTGAGCACCATTCAATGGGCGGCTCACTGACCATCCCATGCGATTCACCGCAATGGCAAAACCGACATCGGTATTCATCAACGCCCTTTGATTGGGGTAGTCTTCAAGAGACGAATGAGGAGAAATAGACATGGCTTATAGCGACAAAGTGATCGATCATTACGAAAATCCACGCAATGTGGGCTCCTTTGAAAAGGGAGACGATTCGGTGGGCACTGGCATGGTGGGCGCGCCCGCATGCGGAGACGTGATGAAATTGCAAATCAAGGTCAACCCAGAGACGGGTGTGATTGAGGATGCGCGCTTCAAGACTTACGGTTGTGGCTCTGCCATTGCCAGCTCCTCACTGGTCACCGAGTGGGTCAAGGGCAAAACCTTGGACGAGGCCGCTTCGTTGAAGAACAGCCAAATTGCCCAAGAGCTTGCACTGCCTCCCGTCAAAATTCACTGCTCAATCTTGGCCGAAGATGCCATCAAGGCCGCGGTGCAAGACTACAAGGCCAAACACGTGGCCAATGCGTGAGATCAAGTGTCAAGTCACGCGGCATGATGAAGTCTTGGTTTTTTCTTGAGAATTTTTAGTTTAATTGGATGATTTAAGCGTATGTCTGTCACCCTCACTCCAGCTGCAGCCAAGCACGTGAACCGCTACTTGATCAAACGAGGCAAGGGCGTGGGGGTGCGATTGGGTGTCAAGACCACCGGTTGCTCAGGACTGGCGTATCAACTTGAGTACGTGGACGAGATCAAGCCCGAGGACTTGGTGTTTGAGGATCTGGGAGTGAAGGTGCTCGTTGACCCCAAAAGCTTGGCCTATTTGCAAGGCACCGAGCTGGATTTTGTCAAAGAAGGTTTGAACGAAGGTTTTCGCTTCAACAATCCCAATGAGCGAGATCGATGTGGTTGTGGAGAGTCCTTCCGGGTCTAGTTTGCTGAGCTGATCGCTTGACGATGATTTGGACAGATCCCTATTTTTGGTATGAACACCACTCCTCCCTCTTTCAATTCATCGACCTTATTGCAAAGCGATGACTTCGTTTTGTTTCAATTGCCCAGGCACTTTGCGCTCGATCTTCATCAGTTGCAACAGGACTGGCGGTCTTTACAAAAAATGGCTCATCCCGATCGCTTTTCAATGCAAGGCGATGCAGCCAAACGCTTGTCCCTTCAATGGTCCACTCGCATCAACGAGGCTTACCAGCGGCTCAAAGATCCATTGCGCCGCGCCGCTTATTTATGCCAACTCTATGGCGTAGAGATCAACGCCCAAACCAATACCGCCATGCCTGCACAATTCCTCATGGAGCAAATGACTTGGCGCGAAGCCTTGGATGAGGCCAAAACCTCTTCGGATTTTGACGAGATTGAGCATTGGGTTCAATCCCAAATCGAGACCACCCAGGCGTGCGTGGAGGCACTCTTTGATCGCAGTCCAGACGTCGATGTACAAGCTGCCAGTGCACACGTGCGGGCCTGGATGTTTCTCGAGCGCTTTGAGCAATCGGTGCAAGAGCGCCGATCCGCTCAACTCTTCCCCCACACCAACTAATCCCCATGGCTTTATTACAAATTTCTGAACCGGGTCGTGCACCAGATCCTCACGAGCGGCGCATCGCCATCGGGATCGACTTGGGCACCACCCATTCACTGGTGGCCACGGTGAGGCATGGTGTGGCGGAGTGTTTGCCCGATGAAGAGGCTCGGGTGATGTTGCCGTCTGTTGTGCAATATTTGCCCAAGGGCAAAAGGGCCATCGGTCACAAAGCGTCCGATGTCTCCAGTGCCGATCCACAAAACACCGTGGCATCGGTCAAACGCTTGATGGGCAGAACATTGGCAGACTTGCAGCACGCCAAGCGTTGGAGTGTTCAATTGATCGATTTGCCCGGCATGGTCGGTATCCAAACGTTGGAAGGCGTGAAGACCCCTGTTGAGGTGAGCGCAGAGATTTTGGCCACATTGCGTCAACGCGCTGAGGTCAGCTTGGATGATGACATCACGGGTGCGGTGATCACCGTGCCGGCTTACTTCGATGATGCTCAACGTCAAGCCACCAAGGACGCGGCCAAGCTTGCGGGCTTGGAGGTCTTGAGGCTCATCAACGAACCCACTGCGGCAGCCATTGCTTACGGTCTTGATCAAGGCAGTGAGGGGCTCTTTGCGGTGTATGACTTGGGTGGGGGGACATTTGATATTTCAATTTTGCGCTTGAGCCAAGGTGTTTTCGAAGTGTTGTCCACAGGCGGGGACTCAGCCCTGGGTGGGGATGACTATGACCATGGATTGTCGGAGTGGGTGCTCGAGCGTGCAAATTTGTCA
>CAIPFK010000291.1 GCA_903864315.1 uncultured Burkholderiales bacterium
ATGACCTAGGACATAAAGATAACAAAAATCCTTTTTATCTTTTTGACTTACATCAAAACCACCCCAACAAGTAACCCATGTCTATGCCCAAACAGCATCAATGAAAATCGAACAAACGACTTTTGTATAACGCAAGTCATGGGACGAAGCGAAACCCTCAAATTTCGCAATCACAACCAGTGCCATGGCTTGAGATTGTGCCTCTTGATATGGCCGAGGGTGAGGAGTTGCTTGATTTACCCCAAGTGGGTTCAATCACTGTCTAACATATTGAACAATCCAAATCGATAAAACAGATTTCAAGTCTTAAAAAAGATATTTTTTTCTTTTTTAAGTTATCGATTTATAAGACCTACTTGAACAGTGTCAGTATTGTGGGCTTCACCACGTCAAAGGTGGGGATGGATTTTCGAGCACTGGCTTCAATGAGCTGGGACAGCACGGCTTAGCAGTTTTTAAATTTTGCAGGTCTTTTTTCTAAGCGAGCTCTCATTCCCTCGACCTTGTCTTGTGTTGAAAAGAGCAATTGAAAGGCCTTTCGCTCATAGTCCAAACCCTGCTCAAGAGGAAGGCTCATGCCCTCAATGACCACTTTCTTGATGGACTGAATGGCCAATTGGGGCCCAGCACTCAACTCTTGGGCCATTTGCAAAGCGCGCCCCTCAACTTCATCGGCAGGGAGGACTTCACTCACCAACCCCATTTGAAACGCCTCTTGCGCTTTGAACAAAGCGCCAGTCAAGAGCCATTTCATCGCCTGGAACTTGCCCACCGCTCGGGTCAAGCGTTGCGTGGCACCTCCCCCAGGCATGATGCCAATTTGGACCTCGGGTTGCCCGAGCTTGGCCTGGTCACTGGCAATGATGATGTCAGCGTGCATCGCCAACTCAAAACCACCCCCCAAGGCATAGCCCCGCACCGCAGCAATCACAGGCTTGGAGCAAGAACTGATCGCTTGCCACAAGCGATCCATTCTGCGCTCCATGATTTCAACAGGACTGGCATCCACATACTCGGTGAGGTCTGCTCCAGCACAAAACGCCTTTTCGCTGCCGCAAAGCACCACCACATGAACGCTCGGGTCTTGATCGGCAGCGGTGAACGCTTGGGCCAAGGCGTGCCTCAACTCCAAATTCAATGCATTGAGCACCTCGGGGCGATTCAACCTCAAAACCAAAACACCCTCAAAGGGATGCTCTTTAAGAATCAGCGATGGGCTCATGCGACGTGGCCTTTTGTAGTTGGGATTTCAAGATTGCACTCAGTGTCACTTGGCGCCAAAGACAGGGGTTCTTTTCTCAAAAAATGCATTCACCGCTTCGGTGTGATCGGCCGTGTGGTGAGCAAGTCCTTGGAGTACACCGGCTCTTACCAAGGCCTCATCCATGGTGCAGCCCCTGGCTTCTTGGAGCAACTGCTTGGTCCAGCGTAAAACCTGGGGAGGGTTTTGTGCAATTCGATGAGCCAAGGATAGCGCCTCTTTCATCAATTGCTCTGGATCCACGACTTCGCTCACCAATCCATACCGCAGCGCTTCTTGGGCATCGATACTCTCCCCAGTCAAGGCCATTTGTGCTGCCCTGGCATACCCAATGGTTCTGGGCAAAAGCCAACACCCGCCGTCACCAGGGATGATGCCGACTTTCACAAAGCTCTCGGCAAACACGGCCCG
>CAIPFK010000292.1 GCA_903864315.1 uncultured Burkholderiales bacterium
ACTCAGACCAATTCCAGGCCAGAGTTTTTCAGCGGCAAGGAGCGAACCGGTTGGCCTGTGGCGCGGAAGATGGCGTTGATGACCGCTGGGGCCACCACACAGATGGTGGGCTCACCCACACCACCCCAGAAATTGAAAGTGGGTGCCAGCACGGTTTCGATTTTGGGCAACTGCACCATGCGGGTGATTTTGTATTTGTCAAAATTCGTCTCGACAATGCGGCCATTGAGCACACTCGACTCGGACTGCAAAGAGTCAAAGGCATAGGCCACCGATCCTTCGACCTGGGCCGCCACTTGGTTGGTGTTGACCACGTGACCACTGTTGGTGGCGAGCACCAAGCGGTGGACCTTCACCTTGCCGTCTTTGACGCTCACCTCGGCCACCGCCGCCGTGTAGCTGCCGTACCCCATGAATTGGGCAATGCCTTGAAAGACACCGCTTGGAAGTGTTCGGCCCCATCCGGCTTTGTCTGCCACGGCATTCAAAACCCGCAAGTGTTGGGGGTGGTCTTTGAGCATGGATTGGCGAAAGGCCAAGGAATCTTTACCGCTGGCGCGGGCCACCTCTTCCATGAAGGACTCCAAATAGATGGCGTTTTGGTTGGTGTTGACCCCTCTCCAAGCACCCACGGGCACATGGGTGTTTCTCATGGCGTATTCGATTTTGAGGTTGGGCACGGTGTAGCCCAATTGCGCATCCCCAGGCTCGGGCCAGTACCCTTGCAGTTGTCTGCGGTCCTTGCCGCCCACAATGTTGTGCGGGGCCAAATAAGCGTTGATCGATTGACCCGAGACCCGCACATGCAGTGCCTTCAAATTGCCTTGTTCATCAAGGCCGGCTTGAAGTAAGCATTGTCCAATTGGGCGGTAGTAATCATGGGTCATGTCCTCTTCTCTGGACCAGAGCACCTTCACGGGGCGCCCAGGGTTTTGCTTGGCCACCAGCGCTGCAAAGCGCACATAGTCTTGAGGTCCACCGCGTCGTCCAAAGCCACCGCCCAAGGTCTGGTTATAGGCCTCACACTTCTCAATGGGCAGGCCCGAGCCATCGGCCAAGGCGGCCAAGGCGGCTTCGGCGTTTTGCGAGGGCACCCAAGCTTGTGCTCTCTCGCTGGTGTAGAGCACCGTGCAGTTCATGGGCTCCATGCAGGCGTGGGTCACAAAGGGCGTGCTGTACACGGCCTCAAGCTTTTTGGCCGATGCGGCATAGGCGTCATCAAATTGCCCCACATTGGTGTCGGCAAACACATTCTTGTCCGAGGTCAAGCCTTCCTTCAAATGCTCGGCAATGCTTTGGCTGCTCACTTGTCCATTGTTCGCTTCGTCCCAAACGATGGGCATTTCTTCAAGCGCTGTCTTGGCACGCCACCAGCTGTCGGCCACCACCGCAATGGCGTTGTCATCGAGTTTCACAACCCCCTTGATGCCGCGTTTTTTAAGGATGGCAGTTGCATCAAAGGATTTGAGTTTGCCCTCAAACACAGGAGAGGCTTTGATGGCCGCGTAGAGCATGTCTTTGGCCCGGTGGTCAATCGCGTACTTGAGAGAACCATCGACCTTGTGGGCCGTATCCAGGCGTTTGGCGGGTTTGCCCGCAATGGTCCAATCCTTGGGGTTTTTGAGGCGGATGGTTTTGACGTCGGGTGGGCTCAAGAGAGCGGCTTGTGCGCTCACTTGTCCATAGTGCAGTGAGCGCTTGCTTGACTCATGGTGCAAGATACCGTCTTTGGCGCTCACGTCGGAGGCGGGGACGCCCCATTGGGTTGCAGCAGCTTGGATGAGCATCATGCGAGCCGCAGCGCCTGCTTGGCGCACATACTCTTGGCTCTCGCGGATGCCGCGTGAACCGCCCGTGGACATGTTCTTCCACACCCGGTCACGTGCCAAGTTTTGACCAGGGGTGATGAATTCGAGAGAGACTTTTTTCCAGTCGCATTCGAGCTCCTCGGCCACCAATTGGGCCAGACCAGTGCTTGAACCTTGGCCCATCTCGGCCCTGGCAATTCGAATCACACAGCGATCATCGGGGTGGATCACCACCCACGCGTTCACCTCGACGGGGCCTGAGGCTTTGGCCTCTTCCTTGGCAAAACTGGGAACGTGAAAGCCCAAGGTCAAGGCGCTGACACTGGCGCTCGTGCTCACTAAAAAAGAGCGACGGGACACGGCGGACTTTTTCATTAAAGAGGTGCTGCTGGAGTCGGTTTCATCCGACACGGTGGAAGCTAGGGTGGTGGTGTTCATGTTCTGATCCTCTGGGTGTTGGGTTTCAAGCGCAGTTGGAGGAGAAGCCACGCGAGGGTGGGGTCTGAGGTGTGGACGCAGCCGAGGCGTCTAGGCTTGCTTGCACGGTGCGGTCATGCCCATGATCGTGTTCGTGTTCGTGTTGACAAGCGCCTGAGCAAGACGCTTGCAGCTCTTCCCCTGTATTCACCCCTTGCGATAAAACGGCAGTGGAGGAGACCATGTGGATCACCGAGTCGATGCCAAGGCCCGTTTTGGCGGCTTGGTGAATGCCAGCACGAATGCGCCGGTAGCTGCCGCATCGACAAATGTTGGTCATGGCCTCATCGATGTCTTGATCGGTGGGCTTGGGCTTGCGCTTCAAAAGTGCAGCGGCGGCCAAAATCTGTCCCGATTGGCAGTAGCCGCATTGGGGCACATCAAGGTCTTTCCATGCCACTTGCACGGGGTGGCTCGCATTGGGCGAGAGGCCCTCAATGGTGGTGATGTGTTTGCCTTGAGCGGCCGAGTTGGGATACGAGCACGACCTCACCGGTGCGCCATCCACCAAGACCGTGCAAGCACCGCACTGGGCCACGCCGCACCCATACTTGGTGCCCGTGAGCCCCAACTCATCCCTGATCACCCACAAAAGGGGCATGTCAGGTTCAACGTCCAGGGTGTGTTTTTTGCCATTGATGAGGAGGTTGGTCATGAAAATGAGTCCTATGGTTGGGGCTGAAATGGGGGGGAAACTTTTGAGCAAA
The DNA here is from genome assembly GCA_903864315.1 of uncultured Burkholderiales bacterium. GTDB lineage: Bacteria > Pseudomonadota > Gammaproteobacteria > Burkholderiales > Burkholderiaceae_C > Limnohabitans. The sequence goes on from CAIPFK010000292.1 coordinate 2,993, forward strand.
TAGCCAAGTGGGCAAGTATAAAGAAACTTGGCCCATCCGCGTCGCCATGCCAGCAAAAGGGGGCTTGGCTTGGAGATTAATTGTGCCTTTGGCCAAGGGCCTCAGAAACAAGGGTAAACTCTTAAAACACAATGTCCAGCGTGCATTTAGATCTGGGTTTGAGGGCGTTGGCCCCATAGCGACTCCCGCTGCATGCAGCGACAGTGGTGTGTATTTTTGTCAACCCTTTGCGAGGTCAATCCATGTTGGATCCACAAGCGCATGCGCTCTTAAAGTTGATGATCGACAACGGTGTCGCGCCGGTTCAGACCCTGGGAGTCATCCAAGCGCGGGAGACCTATAACGCGAGAAAGTCATTCACCCAGCCTGACGCGCCCAAGGTCGCCCAAGTGATGGATCACCAAGTCGCATCCCAGTTGTCCAAGGCACACGGCGTGGTCTCTCAAGAGTCCATCGCGGTGCGGGAGTATTGGCCGACCCACGTGCGTGAGCAAATGGACGCAGAGGCTCGCTTGGGGGCCCTGATTTACATGCACGGCGGTGGCTGGACGATTGGCAACATCGAAACCCACGATGTGCTGTGCCGAAGTTTGTGTGAGCAGTCGTCTTGTGTGGTGTTTTCTGTGGACTACGCCATGGGTCCAGAGTACCCTTTCCCAGCCGCTTATTTTGACGTGCTCGATGTCTACGCTTGGCTTCAAGAACGCATTGCACGCTCGGCTCTCAAACTCGATCCCAGGCGTGTGGCTCTGGGTGGTGACAGCGCTGGTGGGAACCTCGCCGCCGCCGCCTGCCTTGGGCTGAAGGGGCAGGGCATCGAGCCCTGCTATCAACTCCTCATCTACCCGGCCACCAACATGTTGTGCGATGCACCGTCCCACCGCAAATTTGGCAAGGGCTATATGCTCACCAGTGAGGCCATCGAGTGGTTTCGCGGCAACTATGTACAAGACGCAACTCTCTACACCGATTGGCGCGCCTCTCCCTTGCTTGCACCGTCCCACGCCGATCTTCCACCAGCCTTGGTGCTCATTGCGGGGTTTGATCCCCTCAGTGACGAGGGCTTGATGTATGCCGATGCTTTGTCGTCATGTGGTGTGAAGACTCAGGTGATCAATTTTGAGCGGCAAATTCATGGTTTTATCACCATGGGGCGTTTGATCGACGAGGCCAACACGGCGGTGAGCGTGTGTGCCTTGGCCTTGAGCCATGCCTTGAGGCCAACAGTCTTTTAATTCGTTGGCCACGGGTCCGAAACTCCCACTCAATGCACAGGCTTGAGCGCGCAAAGTTCAGCGATGCGCTTATGGTGGTCAGTGCAAATCGATTTGGTGAAGATCAAAGACGCCTTTTTGGCGGTCGGCAAAAAAGCGGCTCAAGGTTTCTTTCACGGTCCTAAAAGCCAGTAAATCCCAGGGGATGTCGGACTCGTTGAACAACCGGGCTTCTTGGGTCTCAAATCCGGGATCAAACACGTCGCTCAACAACTGGGCACGGTAGTAGAAATGCACTTGACCGACGTTGACCACGCTGGTCACGGTGAAGAGGTCAAGGACTTTAAACTGTGCGCCGGCTTCTTCTTGGGTCTCGCGCGCAGCACCTTCTTGGAGCGTCTCGCCGAGTTCCATGAAGCCTGAGGGCAGGGTCCACAAACCAAAGCGCGGTTCAATGTTGCGCTTGCACAGCAACACTTGTTCACCCCAAACAGGCAAGGTGCCCACCACATTCAAGGGGTTCTCGTAATGAACGCTTTGGCACTCGGTGCACACCGCCCTCAGTTTGGTGTCGCCGTCGTCGGGCAAGCGATAAACGACGCTGGCACCACAGTTTTTACAGTGTTTGATGGGTTGTCTGAGGGGCATGGGTGCCTTCGGTGAGGAGTGTTCAGTGGTTGGGGGGGTGAAAGGGTGTTCAAACCCAGGTGCTTTTTAAATCACCTTCACGTCAATGGAGCCCACACCCGCCACAGTGCCATGCAAATGGTCTCCCTTGACCACTGCGTTGACCCCTTCGGGCGTGCCCGTGAAAATCAAGTCCCCGGCTTTGAGCTCCCAGGCTTTGGAGAGGTGCTCGATGGTCTCAGCGATGTTCCAGATCAACTTGTTGATGTGACTGCGTTGGCGAAAGGTGTTGTTGACTTGAAGGGCAATTTCAGCGTCTTCAAGTCCATGCACCTGAGCCTTGGGCACAATAGGACCCATGGGCGCACTGTGGTCAAAGGCTTTGCCAATATCCCAAGGACGGCCTTGCTTTTTCATGTCGTTTTGCAAATCGCGACGTGTCATATCCAGCCCCACTGCGTAGCCAAAGATGTGCTCTTGAGCATCCTTGGCCGCGATGTCGCGCCCTCCCTTGCCAATCGCCACCACGAGTTCAATTTCATGGTGAAAGTTTTGTGTGATGCTCGGGTAGGGCATCTCGGCCGTGCTGCCTGGAGAGACATAAATCAAAGAATCGGTGGGTTTTAAAAAGAAAAATGGCGCCTCACGACCGGTGTAGCCCATCTCCTTGGCGTGTTCTTCGTAGTTTCGGCCCACACAGTACAAACGATGAACCGGAAAGAGCGAGTCTTCACCGACAACGGGGATGGTGACCAAGGGGTGTGGCTCAAAGGTGTAGTTCATGGTGAAGTTGGCTTGAAAAATGAAGTTGGGGAGATGAAATAGCGATGGCTGTGACTTTGATCGCTCGCTCGGTCGCTCGATTGCTCGATTGCTCGATTGCTCGATTGCCATCAGGCTGCGGGGGTCACTGGTTTGAAGACAGGTCTTGAGTTTACCAAATAGGGTGAGGCGTGTAGCCTTGCACACTTGTGGCACTGCAATGCCCACCGGGTTTGGTGTTCAAGCATGGTTTGAAGGACTCCTTGACGCGCGAGATGAGCGTTGAAGAGTTTGAGCACCAAGGTCAATC
>CAIPFK010000293.1 GCA_903864315.1 uncultured Burkholderiales bacterium
CCGAACAACCCCTTGCTCCAACTCAAAACGCACTTCTGAATTCGAAGGCGTTTGGGCATCGAAACGGTATTCTTTGATGTTAAGCGTTGATGTGGGCCTCAAACTGACCATCGCCCCATCAACAAAACGCACATGGATGTGGCCGTTCAAAGAGGTCAGCAATCGGTCGCCCACTTGAAGTGGCATGCCTGCCGTGATGGGCAAGATAGAACCGGAGCGGGTAACACTGGCTTGGCCAATCAAAAAAGAGACGCTGCCAACTGCAACACCCGAGGGTGTATTGACAAGCTGTGTTGCTTTATCACTTGCAGGGGTTGAATGAACTGAAGGCGTTGAAGTATTTTGCGCACTTGCATGCATTGCCAAACTCAACCACAATAAGGCGCTCAACCACAAGCGAGCATTGAGTTGCAATGAACTCCCTCGTTGGCTTGTGTTGAAACGCTTTAAATGGAACATGGTGATTTATGTCAATGGTATGAATTCAAAACTGTGAATTTAAATCTGTGAATTTCCATTTGAACAAAGTTTTACCCTTTCATATGTGTTCCCCGTCACACGTTACGGCTGAGGCGCCACACCAGCCCGCACTTGAAGTATTTTTACTAAGTCGATGTATTTTCAGAGTTTTTTAATTAAAAATCGTGGAAAATAACACTTTTGTCTGATGCCCACCCCCACAACGAATGACCGTCACTGTTGACATCTTGCAACGATTGCCCTTGCTGAGCGCACTGCCCAGGGTGACCTTGTCGGAGCTCTCCAAGGTGAGTGACTTCAAAACCTTCAACAAACGCGAAGTGGTGGTCAACAAAGGGGCCGAACCCCAGCACTTGCTCTTTTTACTCGATGGCCGTTTACAAGGCGTGGACTTCACGGTGGACGGCAAAGAGGTTGGGGTCTTCTTTACCCAACCGGGTGAGTTTTTTGGTGAACTCGGCGTCATGGACCACGGGCCCCATCCTGAGACCATCATCGCCATTGTCAAATCCACCGTCATCACCATTCCACGCCACGCCATTCGCCCCCTGCTCTTGGCCATGCCCGCCTTGGCGGAGATGCTCACCATGCGACTGGCCAGCAAGTTGCGGCAAGCCTCGACCCAGCGACGCATCTTGGGCCTCACCAGTCCCACTCAAAAGGTCTGCGCGCAGTTGTGGGTGATGCTGCTTCAAGACCCAGTATCGGCGGCCTCAGAGAAGGCCACCTCCAACGCTCAACGCTCAATGCCACCGCAAGGCCCTGCCCATGTGAACCGGATTGTGCAAATGCCCACCCAACAAGAAATCGCCATCATGGTCAATGCATCCCGGGAAACGGTCACTCGGGTGTTCCAGCAATTGCTCCTCAAAGGCTTGGTACAACGCGATGGGGTTGACTTGCTGATCTTGAAGCCACTGCTGCTTCGAGACATCAGTGAAGGCCAAGCGTTTTTGGAATCCTAGTGCGCTAGGCGCAAACCATAAGAGCCCTGAGAAACTGGGGCTCTATTGGCTCAAAAGATTTATTGTTTCAAAAGATTGCCTGCCATTTCATGGAATGCGTTCAAGCTGTTTTTCATAGCCACGGGACTCGGGAAAAACATAAAAAAAGCATTGTTATTCATTGACGTTTGACCCATGGGAGCGGGGATCACGTTGAATCCCGCTTTGGTGAAATTGCGCTCACTCCTTTGCATGTGCCAAAAATGCGTGACCAACGCAATCTTTTGAATGCCTTCGGGGTTGAGTTTTTGCCACGCATTGACCGCACTTTCTTTGGTGTCATGGGACTCGGACTCTTTCCATCGGATGGGATAAGCAAACGCGCTCTGGGCGACTTGATCGGTGACATCGGACTCGTTCACCGAATCAGACCGACTGGCCCAACCTTTGCCCCCAGTGACCAAGATCGGGATTTGGGAGGCCCTGGAGAGCTGAATGGCGTAGCGCAATCGGTCCAAAGCGCCGGCTTGTAACTGTGGTTGACCATCGGGTAAATCGAGTTCCACCCCAGCTCCAAGAACCACAATGGCTTGAACCTTTTCATCGTTCAATCTTTGAGCCGTCGTCATGGGGAAGGACTGCAATCCGTGGTCGAGCAACCAATTGCTAAACAGCGGGCAACTGATCACCCAAAGCAAGCAGATCCCCAGGTAAATCAAGCCTTTGCCCCAAAATTGGACCCTGCCCTCATTTGATCGATTTTTTCGGCCCATCAAAAAAAGACCCAGAAAAATCAATAAAAACAACGATGTGGGTGGCAAGATCACGGCAGAGATGAACGGTTTGATGAAACTCAGCATGGGTAAAGTATCCGAAACGTGGAAAATGAAAAAAGCTGGCATGAAAAGCCGAAATGGTCACCTGGCCCCATGAAATCTGGAAACTCAGGAAACTGACCCTGACCCTGACCCTGACCCTGACCTTGAACCTTACCTTGGCCTATTGGGCAGGAGAATGATTCGAATTCTAAGGGGCGGGGAATGGACAAGGCATCAATCCCTTTGCACTTCTTTTTTCAAGGGTTGGGGGGGAGCGCAGTGGCATTACACTTCTCACCATGACACTTTTGACCACCGACACCCCCTCCCCTTTGGAATTGACATCGGCCTTGGTGAATGCAGCCACTTTTGTGCCCCTACGCCTGGTGTACTCGGCGTGGACGGGTCACTTGCCGTTCGCCCACTTTGTGATGCAGACCAAAGCCCCAGCCGTCTTTGTGGAACTGGGTACCCACAATGCAAGTTCATACTTTTCGTTTTGCCAATCCGTCGTGGATTTGAGTTTGCCCACCCGCTGCTTTGCCGTGGACACCTGGGTCGGGGATGAGCACGCCGGTCACTATGACAATGAGGTCTTCCAGGAGGTCTCGGGTTACAACCGAGCCCACTACGAGCGCTTTTCATCTCTTTTGCCCAAAACCTTCGATGAAGCCTTGGCCGACTTTGCGCCCCAGAGCATCGACCTTTTGCACATCGATGGGCTGCACACCTATGATGCGGTGAAGCACGACTTTGAGACGTGGCTGCCCAAACTCGCCCCTGGGGCGGTGGTGCTCTTTCATGACACCCATGTGCACGAAAAAAACTTCGGTGTGTGGCAGTTTTGGGATGAACTCAAAGCAAAGTACCCCCTTCACTTTGACATGCACCACTCCTTCGGTTTGGGTGTCTTGCAAATCCCACTCCCTCAAGGCATTGCCGCCTTGGGTCTCTTTGATCTCACCGATTCGCTTAAAATCCAATTGGCCGATTATTTTGCGTGTCTTGGTGCTGTACAACAGTCGCGTCACGACCTGGTTTTGACGCAAAACCACGTTCAAAACCTGACCGAGTTGCAGCAAGTCCAGGCTGCCTCCATCACCGAACTTCAGTCCCAGATTGCTCTTCAAACACCAACGTTTGATGTCTCACTGCGAGCGGTTGAGGTTCGCCTAGGAGAAACCTTGGGCGAACTCAAACACACCCGAGAGACCTTGGACAACACGTTGGCAGCCAACCAGGAAAACCACGAAAAGCATGCCAGGGACGTTCATGCGCTTCGAGACCACATCCATGCCATGGAAATCTCCAGAAGTTGGCGCTTGACCTCTCCCTTGCGAGCTTTGGGTCG
>CAIPFK010000294.1 GCA_903864315.1 uncultured Burkholderiales bacterium
AGTTGATCAACAATATCCATTAGCGATAATGATTTGTATTTTGACTTGAATAGGTTTTCTCAAGAAGGTACTTTTACTTCATCTATTTTCCTCCATTGATTGATAGTGTGGCGCAGGTGATAAAGTCATGTGTTGGGTCTCGTATTCAAAGCCTTTCGCGCAACTCACGCATCACTTGGCCTCTGTAATTGCGATGAATATGGTATCCAAATGTCGCTTCTTGCACGCCCTGATTGAGAGTGATGATGTCTTCTTGATGGGTGAGCGCTTTGATGCGAGTGAAGGCTCGAGAGAGTTGAATTTTACTTTCTTGCCTGCCTTTTTTGCGTTCAATGATGACTTTGTTGTTCTCAATTTTGAGTCGCTCATAATCCACGGCATGCAATGCGTTGTAATAAAACGCAATGCCCAGCACCAATATTTCTACAAAAGAAAAAGGCAATACGAGGTAGGCCCCTAGGCAATAAAATACGATGCCAATGAGCACCGAGACAAATGCCAGTGACGCAAAAATACAAATCAATTGCTTGGGTGATATTGAGCAATTTCTTTTGAAATGCCATTCCCAACCAGTTTGGGTTTTTTTTGCATACAGGCTTTGTTCCATAAACGTATTTTTTAATCAAAGCTTGGAATTTTAATTAAATACACTCACTTGGCTGTTAACCTTGATTTTGTTGGGCTCTTGTGGGCTTTAATTTTCTGACTATTGGTTGTGAAAACGCCCTCAACCGTGGCTTGGTATGAGGGCGTTCAAATGGGTAATTTGCTATCGATTTTAGTGGTGGACGTCAGTGTCTGAATGATGCCCTGGGTCTAATTGTTAGAACTTTTCTCCACTGTAAGAGCTCATGTCCTCCAACTTGCGGGCAGTATCCTCAACGCGTTGTCTCGATCAATGGCTTTCAAATCCTTGGCATTGAATATGAATGAGAGTCCTTTCACATGATCAATTCCTGTGCGATAAGGATAATCAGTGCCAAATACAATCTGTGACACGTCCACCATTTTGGTGATAGACGCCATGGCAATGGGGTTGGCGCATTGCGCAGTGTCGTAATAGAAGCGTTTGATTTCATTCATCACACTCTCGCCTGTGAATCCCCGTTGTTTGTAGGCAGGGTAAGACACGATTTGAACGGTGAAACGTTCCGTGACTGAGCTGAGTGTGCCTCCACCATGCGAAAAGATGAAGTTGATGTCCTTGCAACGCGCCGATGTGCCTGTGAAAATCAAGCTTGCAATGGTTCTGGTCGTGTCTGTTCCATACTCAATGATCACTGGCGGGACACCCGTGTTGAGGTTGACGCAGCAAGTTGGATCGTTGGGGTGGGTGTAAGCGGTGGCTTTTCGACGGTTCAACTCGTCCATGATGGGCGCAAAGGCTTTGTCGCCTAAATATTTGTCTGCATAGCTTGTCATGAAGGCTACGCCATCGGCTTTGAGCACGTCAAACGCATAGGCAATTTCCTTGAGTGTTTCATCCACATGGGGCATGGGAAGCAGTGCAAAAACACCAAACCGTCCTGGGTACTGATCGGCGAGTTTTCTGGCGTATTCGTTGGACGCTCTTGCCACACGAGCAGCCTCTGCGGCGGCTAGAAATCCAACAGCCGGCAAGGTGGGAGACGTCATGGCGGTTGCAATGCCGGCCTTGTCCATATCGTCGAGTGACCTTTGTGGTGTCCAATCATTGACTGGGGGTGAGTCCAAATTGGATTTCTTGAGCGAACTCACCCACTCAGGGGGGGAGAGGTGGTGGTGTACATCGATGCGGTGTGGCTTGGCGGATGTTTGTGCGGTGGCAGAGTCCAGCATGCCTAAAGTGCCCAATGTACCCAAAGTGCCCAGTGAGCCCAAGGAACCCATTGTGCTCAGAAAGCCACGCCGAGTCGAAGTGCCTTTGGGGTCAGCAGGGCAGCATTTGCATAGGCTTGTGTAGAGAGAGTTGTGCGTCATGGGTATTCCTTGAAGTAAAGAGTTGGCAACATTTGAACGCAATGTCTTGAGAAATAAACTATTGCTTACCCTTAATCGTCCTATTTTGCTGAGTTTCAATTCGCCGATATATTCAGATCTTTGATCATTTTTTTGTATTTTTCGAGATTAAGTTTGATCATGTCTTGAAACTCTTGGCTGCTGGAGCTCATCGGTGTATAGCCAAAATTCATCAATCTTTCTCGCACGGACGGGTTCTCCAAAACACTGGCCATTTGATGGTTGAGTTTTTGGATGATCTCTTTGGAAGTGCCTGCCGGTGCCAATATGCCACTCCATGACGAAAAATCATAGCCTTTGAGACCTGCTTCATCCAAGGTGGGGGTGTCTGGCAGGGCAAAGGAGCGATTGAGGGTGGTCACCGCCAACGCACGAAGCTTGCTCGCATGGATGTTGGGCAACGGGCCAGTCAAGCTGTCGAACACCATGTCGACCTCGCCCTTCAAGAGGGCCAAGGTCATGGGGCCATTGCCAGAATAGGGGATGTGAACAATATCGACTTTGGCCACGGACTTGAAGTACTCGGCCGATAAATTCAAGGCGCTGCCAGACCCAGAGGATCCATAGGTGAATTTCCCAGGGTTTTCTTTGGCCATTCTCACCAGCTCTTTGATGTTGTTGGCCTTGAAGTCCGGTCTGACCGCAACCACCAAAGGATTTTTCACCAAGGTGCTGATGGGAGCGAAGTCCTTGATAGGATCCCAATTGAGTTTTTGTAGATTAGGCTGGATGGCATGACCCGAGGTGGTGAAGAGCAGGGTGTAGCCATCGGGTTCGGCACGGGCCACAAATTCAGTGGCAACACTGCCACCCGCCCCAATTTTATTTTCGACAATGATGGCTTCATTGAACTCTTCGCTCATCTTTTGAGTGACGATTCGAGCCACCGCATCGGTGCCGCCCCCAGCAGGAAACGGGACCAACAGTTTGATGGTTTTTAATGGATATTGAGCCAGATTTTGATTTTGTGCAAGGGTCGGCTGAGTGAACAAACCCATCAACGTCAAAGTCAGGCTGAACTTTAAAAGAGTGGAGGTCATGCAAGTTTCAATATTTCATTGGGGAGACATGAAATCTTAGACCCCGATGCACTGGACGCATGAGATGGAAATCCCTAGTTGGACATCTTTTTATTGAGGGGGGCGACGAACTCTGTTCTCATGGGATACGCCTAACTTTACAAAGCAGAAATACTCCGTCTTGTAAAATGACATCGAGCTATCCTAAGGTCATGGCAGGGTCAAATTCTCATTCCATGCGAGGCGCTAGGAACACAAACCAATCTTTGTCATGGACAGCAGCACCATCATCTCCAGAGTCATTGCTTGTCTCATCAGCATCATGCAGGCTTCTAATTTGCGCAATCGCCTGTACTTGCAGCTGCAAAAGATTGAAAAAATGGAAGTCGCCTTGGATGACATTGAGCGCATCAATGCCAACAGCGACTCTCCCAACCCATTGATCGCTGGCATCATTGATCGGTGCAAGGACTGAATGGTTCAGCTGTGTGGTTGTGACTGGCCCCATACCGTTGGCCAGGATCGAGTCAACACATGGCTGCCAAGGCCAAGTCACTTTTCACTGGTCTTTTGGCTGATCCAATAGGGTCAGATGATGCCTTGTGCCTTGAGAGACTCAATCGCTTGGGTGTCCAAACCCAGCAAGGAGCCGAGAACTTCATGGTTGTTCGCCCCAAGCTCTGGTGGGGCCATGTTGTGCTCAATCGGCGTGTGTGACAAGTGGATGGGGTTGGCCACGCTGGGGACATGACCGTACCTGGGGTGATCAATGTCGACCTTCAAGCCCCTTGCCAGGACTTGGGGGTCACTAAAGACCCTGTCCAAGGTGTTGATCGGGCCACAAGGAACACCCGCTTTTTCCATGATGGCGGTCCAGTCGTTGATGGTTTTCTCGCGCGTGATCGCGCAAAGGGCCGGGGTGAGTTGGTCTCGGTTGAGAACTCGATCGCCATTGCTCAAAAATCTGGGATCTTGGGCCAAATCGGGATGACCTGAGGCCACGCAAAAACTTTTGAATTGAGAGTCGTTGCCAGTGGCCAAGATGAAATATCCATCACTCGCAGGCAGGGACTGGTAGGGGGAGATGGAGGGGTGTTCATTGCCCAAGCGCTGGGGAGCTTTTCCCGTGACCAAGTAGCTTGACGCTTGATTGGCCAGGGCCGCAACTTGTACGTCCATGAGCGCCATGTCGATGTGCTGCCCAACGCCTGTCGTGTCTCTTGAGCGCAAGGCAGCCAAAATCCCCACTGTTGAATAAAGCCCGGTCATCACATCGGTGATGGCCACACCGACCTTTTGCGGGCCTCCACCGGGCAAATCGTCTCTTTCTCCGGTGATGCTCATCAAGCCGCCCATGGCTTGGATTAAAAAGTCATACCCCGGGCGCTGGGCGTAGGGACCGGTTTGACCAAACCCAGTGATGGAGCAGTAGACCAAGCGAGGGTGAATGGCTTTCAACGACTTGTAGTCCAAGCCGTATTTTTGCAGTCCACCAACCTTGAAATTTTCAATCAACACATCGCACTCTTTGACCAACTCGCGGATCAAATCGGCACCCGCCTTTTGGGTGAAATCCAGGGTGATGGATTTCTTGCCACGGTTGCAAGTCATGAAGTAGGCAGCATCGCCCCGCTCATGGGTTTGCGGGTCGGTGAGAAAGGGCGGACCCCAGACACGGGTATCATCCCCCGTGAGAGGGCGCTCGACTTTGATCACTTCGGCGCCCAAATCAGCCAAGGTTTGCGCCGCCCAGGGGCCAGCCAAAATCCGACTCAGATCCAAGACCCGAATGCCGTGCAAGGCGGCAGGTGGGGAGGATGCACTTGGTGATGAGGCCGGTGAAGTGGGGTGTGAGGTCATGTGCGTTGGTGTTCAATCGTAGGGTGAGCAAAAAAACCAAAAACAATGAGCATCGGCCTTTTGGGTTGGCAAAAATGGGCACATGCTCAGTCCTGCCATTTTCGCCTCTTTTTCCAAGTTTTCTTTTGCATTCTTTTGGATTCTTTTGCGATGATGTCCCATTTGTACACAATCAAGGCCGAGGTGTGGGTGGCTTATTTTTCCTCGGTTGGATCTCATATGAGTTAGGATCATGATTTTGATCCCTCCAGTCTGATTGTCCAATCCAAGTGTTTGATCCCATTTTTTTTTACATCTCGTGGGTTGTGCTGTTGCTCAAGGACTTGCCCAAGCATCTACGCCAAACTGCTCGGCTCGCATGGCCACTGCTTTTCTTGTCCTTGATGTGGTCTTGCTCCAGCCCCTCGTTGCGGTATGAGCCTGCAGCGCATGAGCCCACCCCACGGATCAACAAGCCTGGTTTGCCAGAGTTGGGTGGCAGTTTGACCGGTGAGCGTTTGGGCGAAGTCGATGCCCAAGGTATTGCTTTGCATGCGCTTGGGCTGGTGGGTACCGTGTACCGCTTTGGTGGAAATACCCCCGAGTCGGGGTTTGACTGCAGTGGATTGATCAATTATGTGATTCGGCTGCAAACGCCATTAAAGCCCCCCAGAACCGTGGCGCAATTGAAAACTTGGGGGATGGAGGTGCCCCCAGTATCGCGAAGAACAGGAGACTTGATTTTTTTTGGTGAAGGTCTAGAGCCCACCCATGCCGGCATTTATGTGGGTCAAGGTCGCTTCGTGCACGCACCGTCCACTGGTGGTACCGTGCGTTTGAGTCATTTGGAGCAAGCTTACTGGGCCAGGATGAAAGTCTCCTATCGCAGACCCTGAGTGATACTCGATCGTGAGCATGGGCTTCAAGCCAGGTGCGCCAGGTGCGCCATGGGCGTTTTCTGTTGACCTCTATCAATGCAAAAGGCCCTCCAATGGAGGGCCTCTCGCTCAATTTCTAAAACGATGCGTTCAGATTTTGAAGGCTTCCAGCGCTTCTGGCGCGAACAATTCGCTCACCTCGAGTTTTTTGGGCGAAAGGCCTTGCTCGTGGTGGTAGCGGGTGAAGGTCTCCAAGGTTTTGACGTTTTTCTCTAAACCATACGCCCACCAATCGTCTCCAAACTCTCTTTTGGTTTCTTCCACATAGGCGGTCAAATGCGGCAGCATGGCTTTGAGGGCTGCGGTCTCATTGAGTGCCTCATAGGTCATTTTTTGAGCTTCGATGAATGCTTTGGTGAGTGACTGGGCGATCCAGCGGTTGGCCTCGTAGACTTCACGGCGAATCACCACCGTGTGCATGATCGGGAAAATTTGCGTGTCTCTGTAATATTGACGCTCAACTTCTTGGTAGTTCTCAAACAAACGCTTGACCACGCCATCACCTTTGGTGAACGTCGAGGGCATGCGCGCGGTGTAGAGTGCATCGATCTCGCCGTCATAAAGCATCTGCGTGAGGGTTTGATGGGGCTCAATGGGATGGACTTTGATGTTGGGTGGGAGTTTGAGCTTCATCTTTTCAATTCGACCAGGCTCTTCTTCGCCACCAAAGAGATAAGGCTGCGCATCAACAGGCACACCATAATGGTCTGACAAAATGCCACGGATCCAAACGGGTGCCGTCATTTGGTATTCGGGTGAAGCGATCCTTTTGCCAATGAGGTCTTTGGGCTCTTTGATGCCACTTTTGGCGTTGACGTAGATACAAGAGTGTCTAAAAAAGCGAGAAGGGAAGATGGGAATTGCGATGAAGGGGCGCTCAGGCTTGCTCAAGGTCACGCAGTAAGAGGACAAGGACATTTCGGCCAAATCAAACTCTTGAAAGCGTGCCATGCGAAAAAATGTCTCTTCTACGGGCAGATTCAAATAGTTGAGGTCGATGCCGTCAACGTTGACGCGCCCGTCCATCAAGGCTCGGGTGCGGTCATAGTCCCAGCATGCAAAGCTCAATTGAAGTCGGTTCATGGGAAGTTTTCCTTTAAAGGTTCAATAAAAAAATGAATGGTGCCGCTTGTTCAGAGTTTGTCAGGCGTGGTTCTCCAGACCAAGCCATGTCATGAGTCCCCATCAGGTTGAGGTCTGGAGTGGAGCGTTTGAGCTTCGTCCAATAAAACGGTCAAACGCTCAACAAATGGCTTCGAATCGGCGCGCCTAAATTAGGCAAGCATGCAATGTGGCACATTTTACCCATACCCGAGGCGTCCCACTAAAAGCCGCGTTGTGCAGCGAGGATTGACCAGGCGGTTTACCCAGGTCAGGTGGCGTTGAGTTTGAATTGCTCCATGGGATCATTGAGAGCGGGTGTGGGGGGTGCTTTAACGGCTCCCCGCTTCACTCGAGCCCAGTGATTTGAGCAAACGCCCCCATTTGTCCATGTCTTTTTGGATGACGGTGCTGAATTCTTGAGGTTTGTTGCCAATCACATCAAAGCCACTATTCATGATGAAGTTCCTGACCTCAGGTGTTTGCAATGCGGTGTAAATGTCGCCTTGAATTTTGTTGACAATCGTGTTGGGTGTTCCTGCTGGCGCCAAAATCCCATACCAACTCGATGCGTCAAAGCCTGGAACAGTCTCTGCAACCGTCGGGACGTCCGCAAACGCTTCAAGACGCTTGGGGCTAGAAACTGCAATGGCGCGCAATTTTCCCGACGTCACATAGGGCTCCAAAGTGGGGATGGCGCCAAACATCAACTGGACGTGTCCGCCCAGGAGGTCGACCACTGCTTGGCTTGAGCCTTTATAGGGCACATGGTTGAGTTCAATGCCTGTTTCTTGTTTGAGCAACTCCATGGCCAAGTAGGGCGAGGTGCCCGTGCCACTTGAGCCAAAGCTCAACTTGCCAGGCTGAGCTTTGGCATAAGCAACCAAGTCTTTCACGGACTTGATCGGGTAGTTGGGGTAGATCAATAAAAAATTCGGCGTCGAGGCAATGAGCGAGACCGGGGCAAAATCTTTGACAGGGTCGTATCCGAGTTTGCGCTGAAAAGGTGTGATGGTGTGAGCGTTGGAGACCATCACCAAGGAATAGCCATCGGCAGCAGACTTGGCAATCATTTCAGTGGCGATGGAGCCATCTGCACCGGCCTTGTTTTCCACCACCACAGACTGTGACCACATCTCGGAGAGCTTTTTCGAGACACTTCTAGCCACCGTATCGGTGCCCCCTCCCACAGAAAACCCCACCACCAATCTGACTGGTTTGCTTGGGTAATTGTCTGCCCAAACAAGATGCATCGATGTGCTCAGCCACAGCAGTCCATGAAAACATTGAATCCAAAATTTTTTGTTACGACAAAAAGATGACACGACTGCTTCTCCCCAAACATTTTGTTCAGGCGCGATCTTAAGTGACTTGCTCTCAAAAGATTTCCATGCTTACCCTATAACACTGCCAATGAAATTTATCCATAATGGTCACCATTCATCAATGCTCAGCGCTAAATACAGCGCTTAACACAGCGCTAAAGGACATCGGTCATGTCGATTTATATGGTTCAACACGCTTTCTCCAAACCTGAGTGGGAACAAGAGTGGAACGAATGGTATGCTGGCAATTTGCTCGTGCTCATGAAGGTGCCAGGTTTTATCACTGGACAGCGATTCAAAGCCCTTGAGGGCACTCCGCCACGTTACATGGCCATGTACACCGTCGCTTCACCCGAGGTGTTTGAGTCTGCCATTTACACCCAAAGTGGTGGTGGTGGAACTGCGAGTCAGCGCTTTCGTCCTGCCTACAGTGTGTGGATTCGGAATTTGTTTGAAGGTCTCATCCAAGCGCCAGAGGTCTTGGCCGATGAGGTCTTGTTGGTCTTGGATGGCCCCGAAGTCCCAGCGCAATATGGTGGCGTCAAGCTCCAATCCATGCAGACCACGGGCTTTCACAGAACCACACCAACCAGAGGCCTGGGCGTAGTCAAGCGAAGCGAGTTGGGCCGCATTCCAGCATCGGACAAGCTGATCATTTATGAAGCCGTCACGCATCAGCAAGGATTCATCGCATAGCAAGATGCCACCGATGCATAGGCATGGCGAATGATCCAGTTCAATGGTCAATGCTTGTATCACTTTGTACGCGTCACTACACTGAAAATTGAATATGAAATCCCCTGATGTGTTTGATATTGTGATTGTGGGTGGAGGCATTGCCGGTATGGTTGCGGCTTGTCGTGCCACAGAGCTTGGGTTCAAGACCCTCCTTCTTGAAAAAGGACCGATGGTCGACTATCCCTGCAACACCCGTTTTGCGGGGGGGACCTATCACCTGAGCTTGCGTGACTTGATGGCGCCCACGCAAAGTCTCATCGACACAATGCTGAAGGCGAGTGACGGTTTTATCTCCCCAGCCCACGCTCAATCCCTGGCACAGGGCGCGCCAAGGCTCATCGAGTGGCTGCAAGCTGCAGGCATGCGTTTTGTGAAAGTGTCGGAGTCTGAGCACCATCGATGGGCCATGGCACCGCAAGGTCGAACTCGACCTGGTCTGGCGTGGAAGGGCCTGGCCGGAGATGTGATGCTTCAAACGCTGGGCGAGACCTTCAAGCGTCAAGGCGGCACCATGGTGTATGGCGCGCGTGCGCGCTCGTTGGTGATGGAGGACAAGCGATGCCAAGGCGTTCAAGCCGATGTGCTGCAAAGTTCAGGTGCACATGCCAGACAAACCTTTCACGCCCATAACGTCTTCATTGCCGATGGAGGGTTTCAGTCCAATTTGGAAATGCTCGCACGCTATGTCTCACCCAGGCCCGAGCATTTGCTCCAAAGGGGAGGGGCCACAGGGCACGGGGATGGACTTCAAATGGCCATGCAAGTGGGGGCAAGCGTGAAGGGGATGGCGTCTTTTTATGGTCACACCTTGTCCAAGGATGCATTGCAGATCCCCTCGCTGTGGCCTTACCCCTATCTAGACAGCTTGGTCACCGCTGGCGTGGTGATCAATGCGAACGCCGAGCGCTTTGTTGACGAGGGAAGAGGCGGCGTTTATGTGGCCAATCAAATTGCGAAACTCCCAGAACCCTTGAGCACGTGTGTGGTGTTTGACGACTTGATCTGGAACTTGGAGGGCCGTCATGGCCTCATTCCACCCAATCCCCATGTACCCGGCGAAGGAGGCACTGTGCATCAGGGTAACAGTGTGGAGGAGTTGGCTTTGGCTTGCCAGGTGCCATTGCACGCCTTGCAAAAAACCATAGCGAACCACAACCAACAAATCACAGACAACGCTTGGCATGGCAGCGTCTCGCCAAGCCGTGGCGAGTCCAAGCACCGCCCAAAACCCATCGTCAAAGCTCCTTTTTACGCCATTCCCATGTGTGTGGGCATCACCTACACGATGGGAGGGATCTCGGTCAATATTCACTCCCAAGCCTTGCGCGAGGACCAAAGCGTGATTGAGGGTCTATTTGCTTTGGGGGCCAGTGGCGGCGGTTTTGAAGGCGGCCCCCAAGTGGCCTATGTGGGGGGCTTGGTCAAAGGTGGGGTCAACGCACTCAATGCGGTGGAGTTTGTTCACTCCAAAGCGAGAATTCAAAATCAAACCATAGGAGAGTTGCCATGAACAAGTGGATTGCATGCATCGATTGTGCAAGGGCTTGGAGCGATAGAACTCAAGCGATCAAGCGCCTTGTTGTAGGGGGGCTCATGGCCTTCACCCTGTGCTGTGTGGTGTTGGGTCCAAGCAAGGTGCAAGCACAGAGTTATCCCAGCAAGGCGGTGAGGGTGGTGGTGCCTTTTGCGCCAGGTGGCGCAACCGATGTCATTGCCAGGGTCATTGGTGTGAGGCTTGGCGAGCGACTCTCAGAGCGAATTGTGGTGGACAACAAGCCAGGCGGTGGGGCGATATTGGGCACTGAGATTGCCGCCAAAGCCCCCAACGATGGTTACACCTTGCTCTTCACGGCCAATCCCCATACGGTGAACTTTGGCTTGCATGCAAAACTGCCCTACCATCCCTTGGATGATTTTGAGCCCATCACCCTGGCTGGTTTGCAACCCTTGTTCTTGACGGTGCACCCAGACATTGGGGCCCAAACCTTGCCCGAACTCATCAAGCTGATGAAGGCTCGCCCTGATGCTTATTCCTATTCGACATCAGGCACTGGGGGGCCTCAACACATTGCTGGCGAGATGTTCAAGAGCATGACGGGTACGCAGATGATGCACATCCCATTCAAAGGTGCGGCCCCCGCCGTCACAGAGCTGCTCAGTGGACGCGTGCAAATTGCTTTTGCTGGGGCCACCAATGTGTTGCCCTTTGTGCAAAATGGCAAACTCAAAATCATTGCCACGAGTTCTGCGACTCGCAGTCGTTTTGCGCCGAATGTGCCCACACTCCAGGAGTTGGGATTGTCGGATTTTGAGTCGGTTGCTTGGCTAGGCATGCTTGCCCCGAAAGGCGTCTCCAATGACATCGTGAATTTGTTGGCCACCGAGATCAAGGCGGTTTTGAATGAGGATAAAACCAAAGAGGCCCTGAACTTGCAAGGCATTGAGGGCGTTGGCAATACGCCCAAAGAGTTTGCCGCATTTTTGAAAAATGACATGAGTCATGCTGCCAAAGTGATCAAGGACAACAACATCAAGCCCGAATGAAGCTGAGAGTCTCTGCCAGGGCCCAAGCGTTGGTATCCTTGATGCTGAATGCGCTCAAACGCGTCGATCACGCCAGTGCGACGCGCTCCAGTGCTGTTAAGTCTTTAACGTTCTGGACTGGATTGATGTTTCGCTAAGCAGTAATTGGGGCCACCCTTCACTTTGGGAAAACCCATCTCCAGCACAGCAATCAGGTCTAAACCCGCAACATCACCAATGCGATGTTGGGCAATCAAAGCGTCACTGGCCGCGGCCAAGGAGGCGAGAACATGCTGCACGATGTTGTGTGATTCGCCCGCGTTGTGCACAGTGCCAGTTGACCATGGGCCTGGATCTTTGGAGAGCAAAGGGCTTGCATCGACATAGGCCAATAATTCTTGCAATCCCCAACGATGCAGCTCCTGGGTGAGTTCATGCCCATTGGGGTGTGCTGCATTTTGATCGAGCCTTTGCATAGGTTCTCGCATGGCTTGAACCAATGGGGCCACCAATGCTTGATTCCAAGATTGCGACAAAATGGCGATTTTTTGATTTTTCTTGAGCCATTCGAGCACCCTGGTCAATGCGTCGCTTGTGATCAAAGCCTTGGGGCACAGGACTTCCACCAATTCACTGCCGGGGTACAACCGCATCGCCAAAGCACCGTGGTCTTCCTGGATGGGGGCATTGAAATCGCGACTCAGGACTTGGACGCTCCAGCCCTCAACAAGGGCGTGTTGAAGTGGTGTTGCCTCGATGTCGCCCAGCACATGGAGTTCAATGGAGGAGTCGCTGCGCCGTGGGGTGATGGCTGTATTGCTGGGCAGTTTGCTGGCTTGGCGTTGAATGAAAAATAAATGCCTGAGGGCTGCAGACTCCTCGCTTTGCATGAGCTTTTGAGTGGCTTCATTGCTCAAACGCACCCCCTCTTCAAACGTGGTGTGCAAGCACGCTTGGATGCAATCCAAGATCACCTGAGGAGCCATGCCTGCACTGGGTCTGAGTTGCCGGCGAAACTGCTCTAAAATCCTGGGTGCTTGTTGCAAGTTCAGTGGCAAATCGCGTGTGCGCCGCAAAGGCTCACCACGCTTGAGCACTTGCTGCACAAAGGCAAGCCCAAGACTCAAGAGCTCAGCACCTTGTGTCTTGGGGACGACTTGGTCGATCAATCCAATGGCCAGTGCTTGGTGACCATTGAGGGTCTCCCCATTCAAGAGCATCTCAATGGCGTGCTCGAGTCCCAATAAGCGCGGCAGGCGCAATATACCACCTCCACCAGGCAACAGTCCCAGCTTGATTTCGGGTTGAGCGATTTTGGTGTCCTCCATTGCCAAGCGGTAATGGCAGCCCAAGGAAAGCTCCAACCCGCCGCCCATGGCGATCCCCGCCAAGAGGGCCACCACGGGTTTGGTCATGGTGTCAATTTGTGCGGCCAGCTCGATGGTTCTTGGCGAGGTCCAATACTTCGGTGTATTCATTTGACGAATGTCTGCACCCGCACAAAACACCCCCCGCTGCCCAATCAACATCACGCTGTGAATTTCCGCATTGTTTTGCGCCCAACTCAAATGGGCGGAGATCGCCTGACGCAACTCCATGCCCAAGCCATTGACGGGCGGGTTGTCCAAGGTGATGATGGCGCAGTGCTCTTGCACGGACAAGTGCGCGGTATTGAGGGCCGTAGCTTGGTCTTGGGTCATTGGGGAGTGTGGTGGAGAAATGAAAAAAACGAGTGGAACACGCTCAGGCGGGTTTGCGCAACTTGGCTTTTTGTATTTTGCCGTTGCTCGTGCGAGGAAACTCCTCCACGATTTCGAGAAATTCAGGCCAATAGGTCTTGGCCACCCCTTTGTCGCGTAAAAAATCGCACAGTTGTGCCAGTGTTAAATGGGCTTGCGATCGGCAAAGCACGTGGGCACAGACCCGCTCACCCAAGCGCTCGTCCGCTTGGGCGACCAGAGCCACTTCTAAAATTCTTGAATCTTCGTAGAGTATATTTTCAACATAGCTCACAGGAATTTTTTCGCCTCCACGGATGATGACATCCTTCAATCGCCCAGTGATTTGCAAGAATCCCTTGGCGTTGATGGTGGCCAAGTCCCCGGTGTTGAACCAGCCATCTTGTGTGGCGTTGGAGAGCAAGGCCACATCGTTGATATAGCCGATGCACATGAAGGGGCCTTGGCATTGCAGTTGACCCTCTTGGCCTGGCAACAGCACCAGCCCAGCCTCATCGACAACACGCAGTTGCATGCCCTCTTGCGCCACGCCATCCAAGGTGGCTCGATCAAGCGCTGGATCTTTCAAGCGAGAGAGACTGACCACACCGTTCTCCGTTTGACCCCAGCCACGCAGGACGGTGAGATTGTTGATTTTTTCCTCACTCTCTTGCACCACTGCAATGGGGATGGGGCCACCCCCGGCCCGGAAGATGCGCAAGCTCGAGAGATCGTGGTTGATCAAGTCCGGTGAGCGCACCATGTCGAGCAAGTAGGTCGAGCTTCCACTGGAGACTTCGATGCGGTGCTTGGCAACCAAGGCAAAAAATGCGCTGGTGTTCCAAACATCTTGCAGCACGGTGGTGGCGCCAATTTGCAGTGTCAGTTGTATGCCGTTCAGAAAACCAGTTTGGTGTGCCAAGGTCGAGGCCATGTGCAGCACGCTGCCCGCACCAATTTGCAATGAGCGAGCCATGGCGATTTGTGGTGCCATCACGGTGTTGTGCGTGTGCATGACGCCCTTGGGGTCGCCTGTGGTGCCCGAAGTGAAGACAATTTCCGTCAAGTCGTCTGGGTTGGGTCTCAAGCGCTGGAGGGCTTCAATGCGTTGCGCCGTGAGTGTGACGCCTTCAACTCTTCGTTCAAACTCCGAGGCCCGTTTGACATCGCTTGAAATCAGGAGGACTTGCAAGTCCTTGAATTCTTGCCTGGACACCAGTGCCATCGACAAGTTTTGATAATCAAATCCTTTGAAGCTGTCGGCACAGACGTAGGCTCGGGCATGACTGAGTTTGAGCATCAAGGCCACTTCGTGTTCTCGACACAGGGGCGGGATCAAGCTTGCCACCAGTCCGAGTCTGATCATGGCCACATAAAGGGCTGGGAACTCGATCCAGTTGGGCAATTGAATGGCCACCACATCACCACGCTCAAGCCCCATGTCTTTTAAAACCAGGGCCATGCGCTGCGTCAATGATTGCAGTTGCGCATACGTGATCGACGCTCGACTATCGATGAAGGCCGTTTGTTCGGGCGCCTGCTGTGTGTGCGCGTCGAGCAAGTCGCTGAGCAGCCGATTGGCCCAATACCCCTTGTCTTTCCAATCGAGGATGTCCTTTTCAGGCAGATAGTCAAAAGCAGTGATCACGTCGGCCACAACTCAGTCCCCTGCTTTGATATCAAGTTCTTTGACCAAACGCGTCCAGCGTTCAAGATCGTTTTTCATAAAAGAGGCGAATTCATCGGTGGTCTCGCCATTGGCTTGTGCACCCATGGCCTTGATTTTGTCTTGCACTGCTTGGCTTTTGAGAACCACGGAGAGATCTTGTGCAATGCTCTGACTCAAGGTGTGGCTCATGCTCTTGGGCCCATAGATGCCCACCCAGGTCGAGGTCTCAAATCCGGCCAGAGCCGGCACCCCAGACTCGGCGATCGTGGGAATGTCGCTTGCCAGACTCGATCGCTGAGAGCCACTCACACCCAAGGGCCTGAATTTGCCCGCTCTGATGTGGGGCATGGTGGAGTTCAAGTCGCCAAACATCAATTGGGTTTGGTTGGAGAGTGTGGCCAGCACGGCAGGCGAGGATCCTTTGAAAGGGATGTGGGTCATTTGTATGCCACTCAAGGACTCCAAGAGCGCCATGCCCATGAATGGTGTGGTGCCCGTGCCGCTGCTGGCAAAGGACAACCGGTTGGGATTTTTTTTCGCAAAGTCGATCAAGTCTTGCAGTTTGTAAACTGCTAGAGATGGGTGGACCACCAAAAAGTTGGGGATCGACATGACTCGCACAATCGGTTTCAAGTCTGCCAAAGGATCAAAGGGCAGGGGGTTGAGGGCTGGGGTGATGGTGATGGCGTTGGAGGTGATCAAAAGGACAGAGCCGTCGCCAACGCTTTTGGCGACATGGTCTGCGGCAATGTTGCCATCGGCCCCCGCCTTGTTCTCCACAATCACCGCCTGGTGCCAATGCTCACCCAAGCCGGCCGCGATAAAGCGCCCACTGGTGTCGACCGACCCTCCCGGAGCAAAGGAGACCACCAATTTGACAGACTTTGTTGGGGCAAAGGATTGGGCTTGGCTTGTCGCCATGAAGCCAAGCGACAACCCCGCCAAGAGGAGCACGGTTCTGGGTCTCGAGACGAGTTTTAAAGCCTTGGTAAGTATGCACTGCATGTGGGTCTCCTTCTTTGAATGCGCACGCGCTCCACTCTGGTGGGTAGATCAGGCGTTGGGGTTCACTCTGCTTGGACGCCTGCTTCTTTGAGGGTGCGGGCGTAGATTTGAAGTTGTTCGGCCGTGAAAACTTCCAATTCTTTGGGACTTGAGCTTTGTGCAAAAAATTGCTGAGCTTCGAGTTTTTCTTTCACGTCCTGGCGCGACAACACGCTGCCAATCTCCTTGGCCAACTGCTCGGCAATGGCGCTGGGCATGCCAGGTGGTCCGTAGATTGCGGCCCAAAGCGAGACGGAAAACTTCGGCAGTCCCGCCTCGGCCAAGGTGGGAACCTCAGGTGCACCAGGACTGCGCTGGGGCAAGGTGGTGGCCAGGACTCTGAGTTTTCCTTCACGGGCATAGGACTGCGCCGTGGTGGGCGTGGCAAACATCACCTGGATGTTGTTGGCCACCAAATCGATCAGTGCGGCAGGCTCACCTTTGTAGGGGACATGCACGAGTTTTAAGTTTCCTGCGAGTGACAAGGTTTGGGCCATGGCCACAATCCCACCCGTGTTGCCCGTTGCGTAATTGAGCTTGCCAGGATTCGCACGGGCATACGCGATCAAATCCGACAATGAGTAGATGGGCAACTTGGCGTTGACCCATAAAAATGAAGAGTAACGCCCAACCAAGGTGATGGGCGTGAAGTCCTTGGTGGGGTCGTAGGGCGGTGTTTTGCGCAAGGCAGGCACCGCGGCCATGGGACTGTTGGTGCCAAAGAGCAAGGTGTAGCCGTCGGCTGGCGCGTGGCTCACCTCTGAGCCCGCAATGGCCCCATCGGCACCAACGCGGTTGTCCACGATCACGTTTTGTTTCAATGCATTGGTGAGCTCATTGGCCAAGATGCGAGCCACAGTGTCGGTGGCCGTGCCCACGGGCAAAGGGGCGATGAGTCGAATGGGTTTGCTTGGGTAGGGCAGCGTTTGGGCTTGCAAGCCCATCGCACCCAGGAGACCCACAAGAAGGGCGGTGGCGATCCAATGTTTGTTCATGAAAATCTCCCGATTGAATGTGTTGGTTGAGGGGCTTTATTCAATGACACCCAGCGCCGTGTAGTGCTGCATTTGATGTGGGTCCAACCAACTCGATAGGCTGAGTCTGGTGTTTTGCGCATTGATGCTTTGCGGTGGGGTGGGCTTGTCCAGAGGTGTTTTCTCAAAGCGCGGGAACGCGTTGGGTTGCAAGACACCGTCAACCTCGACCAAGGTTTCTCGTTGTGCCATGTGAGGATGCAAGTGAGCATTCTCTAAAGTGAGGACAGGGGCAAAGC
>CAIPFK010000295.1 GCA_903864315.1 uncultured Burkholderiales bacterium
TCCAATGACATCAGTTTAATAAAGTGCAATTTTTACATTTTTATTTGAATCAATTGAGTACCCGTTTGCGAAAGACTGAAGTTGAATGTTTAGCCAAGGTCTGCTATGGCTTCAACTTTAAAGCCCACTACCCTGTGGTCTTTGACCATTGAAACCCAATCCAAGTTCGGCGAGTTAAGAGAAAACACGTTCAGCGCAGATTGAGTTGGGGACTCAAGTCCAACAGAGATCCATTTATTTTTTAAAATTTGATAGGCGTGATTTGCAACAATAAGAACCTTGACATTGAGGTTTTCACACGCCAAGCTTCATAAAGTCTGAATAGAGAACAAGGCATTGCCGTCTCCAACAAGCGCTATCACGGGGCGATCCGGTTGAGCGATGGGTACTTTGGCTCTGAGCAAGATCAAATGCTCAGTGTTTCAAAGGGTTTTTTGTAAACTCTTGACATCAAAGCACCACTCAGTGGCACATCGCCTTTCAAGCGGCAGGTGGCGTGCTTTCCTAAGATTTTGAGAATGCCTGAATCGGCTTTTTTGGCATTGTTCAAATTCGACAAACCATTGGCCAAAATTGGCGCTAGGCGCACAAGTATGAATGCGGGTTTACCACTAAGATAGCAGTACTCTTCAACAGCACCAGTCAATTTGGACTCTTACACACCTGAAACACATCGTAAACCCTTGATTTGATTCAAGGCGGCGAGGAAATGCATTTCCGAGGTTCTCGGATTGCCAAAACAAATGCTAATATCGCTCGCCATGAGTGCCTTGATCGTGCTTTGTGAGCCATTCAAAGTTGTCACGCCATCACCTTCTTACATTTACATTAACTACAAGAGACCATGATTGAGTACATCAATGCTGAAGATAGGAAACCCAGACTGATCAATGGAGGCATAGATGCAAAACGAATTGATCAATTTTTAGTGCTGTGGTCAGATATAAATTCAAGTTTTGAAATAAAAACCAATGCCCCTAAGCTTCTTTTTCTAGAAGACACACAGTCATTGCAAAAAATTGCCTCCCTGGTTTGGGAATTAATGGCCTTACTTCCCGCCAAATCCGAAAGAAACCCATCAGAAAAAATCGCTGGCGAAACACTGTTACATCTCTACTCTGCCCTTTCATGGTCTTACTTTAGAAGGCACGCCACCCACATTTATGCCAGCATCACCGATCACGGTCAAAAATCAATTCGAGTTGATCGCTTGTTGTGGCTGGCAGCTGAGATGCTTCCGGGCATCTTGCCGACAAAAGAGCAAATCGATGTGGAATGCACCCGAATGCTCAAGGACAAGGACGGCATCGAGATCAATCAAGGCCTCTTTGTCAGTCAAGTGTTTTGCGATCCAGTCTGTGGCCACCATCTCAACCGCTCAATGCTGCGCCCAACACTTGAGGCACAAGATCTGTTGGACGAATTCATCAAAAAAGGTGAAATTGATTTGGGCGTCGTCAAGGTCAAGGCTATTGGCAACACCGGGTACATTTATCTTCACAACGAAAGATACTTGAACGCGGAAGATGACACCACAGTGCTGCCCTTGGAGCAAGCCGTCGACCTCATTTTGCTGCACCCTCGGCTCACCATGGGGGTCTTGCGCGGGAGCGTCGTGGATCACCCCAAATACCAGGGCAAAAGAATCTTTTGCTCTGGGATCAATTTAACGCGCATCTATCAAGGCAAACAAAGTTTCGTGTCTTTTCTTTTCAGAAGCTTAGCGCTGCACAACA
>CAIPFK010000296.1 GCA_903864315.1 uncultured Burkholderiales bacterium
GAGGCCAGCGATTTTTTGTTTGATTCACCGCACATCCCAAGACTTGAGGTCTTTGCCCAATACGCTCGGCGCGCATTGGGGTCACACACCTCGCTGCTCGCTGGGCTCACCCACTTGATGGAGTTGATCCACCAAGAGTTTGCTTACCAAAGCAAAAGCACCGAGGTCAACACCCCACTCATCGACATCTTTGAGAGTCGCAAAGGTGTGTGTCAAGATTTTGCCCACATCATGGTGGCTTGTTGTCGCTCGTTGGGGCTGGCTGCTCGGTATGTGAGTGGATATATTTTGACGTATCCAGCGCCTGGACAAGTTCGACTCATCGGATCGGATGCGTCTCACGCGTGGGCGTCGGTCTACTTGCCCCCGTCTCGAGAATCAAAGGGCAGCACCGGGGTCTGGTTTGACTTCGATCCGACCAACAACCGCTGCGGCGTGTATTCCCCTGGTGAAGACTACATCACCACGGCTTGGGGACGAGACTACTCGGACGTCTCGCCTGTGCGTGGAGTGATTCAAGGCGGGAACGACCATCTCTTGGATGTGGCCGTGACCGTCGAGCCTTTGGCTTAAAAAACCCATCCACCACGAGAGAATGGGTTGTGAGTTTTTACCAACTCACCAACCTCATCACACCCATCGGGCCTTCAAGTCGACATCAACGTGGCTTGTATGTCAATGCTACCAAGCTCACTGCTCAAGGTGAGTGTTTGTTCTTGGATCGTCGCTTGCAAATTCATGCTGCGCTGCGCCAAGCTCACCAAGGACTGGGTGACCTCGTGAGGCAAGCCCCAGACTTGCAATTTTTGCAAACGAGAAAGCTTGTTGCGTATACCATTCCACCAAATTTCTTTGGCGTGATTGAAGGCATAGACCAAGACCAAATCGGCTTGAGAACACGCTTTGCTCAAGGGTTTGTCATCGGGCTGACCCACCTCAATCCACACACGTTTTCTGGAAGTGAAGTCCAGCAAATACAAATCCGGGTCGTTCGGGTCCGACAGCCCTGCCCCGAACACCCAAGAGCCATCGCCCTTGCAAATTTCTTGAAGTCGGTACGCATTGAGGGCCAGTGCCACCAGGCGCACCATCATGCGCTCGTCGGTTTCGCTGGGATGCCTGGCCAAGGTGAGGGTGTGGTCCTCGTAATACGAATGATCAATGTCTGCAATGTGCAGTTGAGCTTTGTAAATCGTGGACTTGATGGCCATGAACGCTTTCAAAGAGGAAAGAGAGGAAAGAGAGTAAAAAGCAGCAAGAAAAATATATATTTTCTTGCCCATTCGAGTGAAGTTCCACCCCGTGGTGCCCTCAACACCCCGCCCCCTCCAAAGGGGGTGGGTGCTCGCAATAAAAGCTCGCGCTCAACTGCTCAATGAGCCTGCCAAATAGTCACGCTTGCCCAATGGCACGCCATTGTGGCGCAAAATCGTGTAAGCCGTGGTGATGTGAAAATACATATTGGGCAAAACCCAAGTGAGCAAATAGTCCTCGGCAACCATGGTTTTGGTTTCTTTGCCCACGGGGAAGGTCACCTCACGGCCAGCACCTTGGTCCATGGCTTGAGGGGTCACGGTGTCAATCCAAGAGATTGTTTTGGCAACCCGCTCAATGAGTTGCTCAAATGTCGACTCGGTGTCATCGAACTTGGGAGCCTCGACGAGCGCAATTCTTGCTGCGCCGAATTTGGCCGCATCGCAGGCAATCAAAATTTGACGCTTGAATGGCAGCATATCAGGTGCCAATCGGTAGTCCACCAAGACTTGCGCATCAAAACCGCGCTCTTTCGCATTGGTGAGCGTCTTTTGTAAACACGATTTCAAATTTCCGAGCATGAGTTTAAAAACCGGCAAACTTGCCGTTGACAATACGTTTGACATTCGAAAAATTTCCTTGAAAAAAATAGATAAACCAAGATCGCTTGTTGCTTGTGCATCAAAGCTTCAGCCACCAGCGCCTCACCCCTCATCTTAACCTTGATGGCTCAAGGCTTACATGGGCAACTCGAAGATGGTTTTGAGGGTCCAGGCATCGGTGGCAGCATTCAAACCCCGACCCACCCCCACATTAAAGCCAAAGGGCATGCCCTCAAAATCCCATGCCAAAAAGAGGGTATTGCTTTGCAGCGCACTCGGCAGCACCGCATTCATCTGCCCCATTCCACTGTAATACTCAAACCCCAAACGCGATGTGTCATCCACAGACCTTGCGACTTTCACACCCAGACTGAACTCGGGTGAGTGATTGACAAAGCCTGGAGAAACAGCCCAGCCAAACACTGGATTGGTCGCCAAGAGCCAGCGACTGTCCTTGAACCCTGCGATGGTGCGCAATTCCACCGACCTCGATGAGTCTGAATAACGGTACTTCAATTGGCTGAACTCGGTATTGATCCCAGCAAACCATCCCTGAGCCTCTTCAGGTTTGATGGCCATCCACTTCAAGCGCCATTTGACACCAGCGAGCTCGCTCACACCATTGGCACTCTTCACCAAGGGCAGGTAAAGACCCACGTCCCAGTGTGGACTCAGGCCATAGGAGATTTCTGGCGTGACACGGGTGCCCAAAGCATTCATGGCCTCCCCAGGATAACTGGGTACGCCAAGTCCCTTGGGTGTCGTGTTCACGTGCAACTCCAAGCCCCACTCGCCCACGTCGTTGATATCGTCGGTGTAGACTTGAATTTCATCTTGCAAACCAGCATGCGAGAGGTTGATGCCCATGGCCGTCAACAACAAGGCCAATGCCATGCCCATGACCAAAGCCCTGACGTTGGATGCAAGGCCACCGGGCCACCGAGCATTCAAGAAAAAGGTGTGAAAAGAAATCGTTTTGCCAGTAAGACGGTTCATTGCCAGATTCGATGAGTGTGGACCAAGGGTTGAAGTGAGGGTGAACCCACCCGAATGATTGTAGTCAAAACATCCACCAATGAGGTCTAGGGTGCTTGCGTTTTTCGTGATACAAAAATAGGTTTTGTGTTTTGTGCAATGCAAGTAACGGCAGGGTTGGAATTTTTTTCGCTTTCCTGGGCTTTTTTGATACAGCCCACTTCAAGCCTTGGGTGTACTGTGAGCGCAATCCCCGATCCAAAGCCACCAGCGACGGTGAGTTCGCACAGGCATCACAAATTTAGTGCAGAATGTGCATCACCTGTCTAGAGTACCAGCATTGAAAAGAAACTTCGATCATCGCAAGATACCGAGGACCCATTCAGCTTCAGTTTCTTTTTAAGGTTGGGCTTGAATTGTCAGGACTCACCCTCAAATGGATTGTCATTGCCCAAAAGGAGTTTAATCCACATGAAATTCGCCCGTTTGTCCAAAAGCCTAGTCCAAGGATTGCTCTCCTTGGTCTTGATGGGTCTGAGCGCATCCCATGCGCTCGCAGCCGACCCCTCCATGAGCGAAGTCTACAAGGCAGCGGAGTCGGGCAACTTTGCCCAAGCCAACGCCATGATGAAACAAGTCTTGAGCGACCACCCCAACAGCGGGAAGGCTCACTTTGTCAACGCCGAGTTGATGGCCAAAGAAGGCCGGATCGAGGCGGCCAGAGATGAGCTTCAAATTGCCGAAAAGCTGGCCCCAGGCTTGCCAGGCATCAAACCTGAAGCCGTGAGCGGCCTCAAAGCGCGCTTGAGTGCGCCCCCACCTGCGGTCGCGCAAAACAACAATTACGCACCAGTGGCTCAGCACAGCAGCAGCAACTCCAGCAGCATCTTGCCCTGGGTGATTGGTTTTGCTGTCGTGGCCTTTATCTTTTTCGTTTACCGAATGTTTGCGCGTCCTCAACAAGTCTATATGCCACAGCCACAATATGGCAATATGGGCCCCACCCCCATGGGTGGCGGCGTGCCCATGGGACAACCCTATGGCCCAGCGCCCATGGGTGGCGGGGGCATGGGCTCGGGCATCATGGGTGGCTTGGTCACGGGTGCAGCAGTGGGTGCGGGCATGGTCGCCGGAGAAGCCCTCATGCACAACGTCTTGGGCGATCATGGCAACTCCAACTCGGGTGGATTTGCACCGAACAATTCCAACAACTTTCAAGACAATGCGTACCCGACTCAAGGCAGTGGCAACTATGACATGGGCGGCAATAATTTTGGCGTCCAAGACTCAGGCTCTTGGGACGACTCCTCAGGCGGTGGCGGCGGCTCTGACGACTGGTAAAGCGTCACGCACGAGGCCGTTCTTGAAGTCCCTCCATTGTGGGCACAAGATTGGCCACAATGACCCAAATCCTAGAACGCCCATACCGCTTCAATTCAGTGGAAATGTCGGTTTGATTTTGGTTTTTTAGCTCAGTTTAAAGATCAGCCCCAAAAGGCATGCGTGGCTTTAACGCTCTGCTCTTTTGGGGCTTTTTTGCGCCTGCGCGTAACTCACGACGGCCGCACTCACGGTGTGCCGCTCTTGGTCAATGCTGATCATGTGGTAGCTGTTTTTCAAGATCAAGGTTTGAAGCGATTGAGCTGGCCAGTGCATCTCTAGCCAACGGATGTTTCTCAAACTGGCGACCTCATCGAGCTCGGAGTGAATGGCCAGCGCTTGGGGAAGCGTTGAGCCAGGCAAGTGTTTTTTGACATAGTTGCGCATGCGAAAGTTTTGCTTGAGGTGTCCAATCTCCAAGACGCTCGAGCCAGCAGCGGAGACACGACGCCTCTGGAGTTCACGCTTGATCCAAGCTCGGATGCGCTCATCTTTGACCCCAAAGGGCTCTTTCTCACGATATCTCCAAAATACGCCAAGAGGGGTGAACAGTGCCAGGGGCAACAGCCACTGATAAAACGGGATGGACCAGCCGTCGACCCAAATGGAGGTGGAGAGCAAGACCAATGCATCCACAGCGCCTGTGTGGCGAATGCTCAAGGCCAAGGCCAAGTTGGCACCCGATGAGATGCCCACCAAGGTGATGTGCTCAAATTCACCTCGCTCTTGGCAAATTTGATCATGCAAATACTCCACCCATCCCTCAAAACTTGAGGCCACCTGCTGGGTTTTGTCTGCCTCAAAAGAATAGCCAGGGATGGACACCGCCTTGGTCTCAAAACCTTGCTTTTTCAAACCATTTTGAACGGTGGTGAGCTCTTCTGGAGTGCTGCATAGACCATGCAGCATCAGAAATAGCGAACCAGTGGGTGCAGTCATCAAAGGGCTTTGAAAATAGAAACAACCCTGATTATCCGTCAGATTGTGCGCCAGATTGTCAGGCAGATTGTCAGGTAGATTGTCAGGCCGTGCCACCAACGACCCGCCTTGGGTGGAGCAGGTCATTGACACCCATGGAGTGCGGCCAATGAATCACGGGCCGGCGTCCTGCATTTTAAAAAGCGCCTAAAATTGAGCACGACCTCACAGACAGTCGCACCCAAGTCGCCCCAGCAAAAGTGACCTTTGTGCGCGAAGGCTGTGGGCCATAGACCCCACCACTCGGCCACCAACACCATGCGCAATACTCAAAACACGACGAGCTCTGATGCTCACCTTCTTCGCTCTTCATTGGCAACGGCGTTGATGCAAACACGCTTGCGACTGACAAGCTTCATGGTGCTCTTGTGCAGTTTGGCGTGCTCTCTCTACACCTTGCAAGCCCAGGCGTTCGAGTTGCCCGCCGTGGGCACGTTGGAAGTGGCGTTTTCACCCAACGAGGGCGCAGAAGAACTCGTGATCAAAGCCATCGATTCGAGCCGACGCGAGATTCGTGGCTTGGCCTACAGCTTTACCAATCCTCCCATCACCGAGGCTCTTCTTCGCGCCAAAAAGCGCGGTGTGCACATCTCTTGGGTGGTGGATAAAAAAAGCAGCACCGTCGAGGACCGCAGTGGCAAAGCCAGAGCAGCCTTGTCCGCCTTGGCAAACGCGGGCTGTGAAGTCAGACTGATTGACCGCTTTCCCATTCACCACGACAAAGTCATGATCATTGACCAACAAACCGTGGAACTTGGAAGCTTTAACTTCTCATCGGCGGCGGCGCACAAGAATTCCGAGAACGTTTTGGTGAATTGGAACAACCCCAAGCTCGCCCAAGTCTATTTGCAGCATTTCGATCGCAACTACCAGTTGTCTCAACCCTTCCAATCCCAGTACTGATCCCGTTCACTGCCTCGTTGGCATTGCACTCAGCGGTGCCACTCGATGAGCGAGACCCCAAGGCCACGCAATTGTTGCTCCAAGTGCGCAAACTCTTGCTCAGGGCGATCGTGCTCAAAGGCAATTTTGTAACTGATTTTGTGCTCATGGATGGAGAGCACTTGGTGGGAAAAGTTTCGTGGCTGGCAATTGTGGTCTTTGAAAAATTGCGCCATGCAAGCTCGCACCGCTTCATAGACCTCGGGCGTGCAGACCATGTCAAGCTGCGCACTTTCAGTCAAGTAATCGTTGACCCCCATTTTTAAATTGAGCATGTGGGCCAAATTCCTCAAAATGGTATTGGCCATGACAATCACGACTGACGCAAACAAAGCCTCTTGCCAGCGAGACAATCCGCAAAGCACTCCCACCGCCGCACAACACCAGAGCGTGGTGGCGGTGTTCACCCCTTGGGTTTGGCTGCCGTCCCTAAAGAGCAACCCGCCCCCTATGAAGCCCACACCCACCACGATTTGGCCCGCCATGCGCACGGGCTCCAGATAGCCTGACCCCGAGCGACACGTCCAAACAAACAAACAAGCCCCCAAGGCGACCAAGGCGTTGGTCTTCAAGTCCACCAACCGACGATGCCATTGGCGCTCTACCCCAACCAGGGAGCCGAGCACTAGTGCATTGGTGACGGCAATGACAAAATCTTCATTCATGGACAACTTCCCCTTTAGGATCCAATTCAGTGGACCAACACCTTGCAAGCATGAATTCAATCTTATCTTGAAACACAGCCAAGAACCTTGATTTCAGGCAATCGAACTTCACACTTGCACAAACGGGCAATTCACTTCAGTGTGAGATGAATTTTTGATTGACCATGATCACGGCGGTGTGTTGCGCCCTTGCCCCCATCACCGGGCTTTGCATCAAGCGTTGTGACGCCTCCAGGGTCCCCAGCCCCAGTATCAAATCCGTCGATTTGTTCACACTGTAGACCCCGCCCAGGGTCTTGGACTGGTACAACGCACCGCCCGATGTGGGCATAAAAACCGCCTTCATCGAGGCGGCTTGTTGTTGCGCGCTCACGCCATAATAGGTTTGCCAATAGGGGGCATTGCCCCAAGTTTGGTTGAAATCAACAAAAGCATTCCATTGATTCAACACTGGAATGCCAAGAGTCACCCCCGCTTGCGCAAACTCACGCTGCACGGGTGCCGGCGTGCTCGCCGCATTGGCATAAAGCGTCACCGCATCAAGGATGGGTTGCCACTCGGCAAAGGCATAGACATCCACACTGCCACTCTTGTCGCCCAAACCTTGGTAGTGCACATCTGTGCTTTGGTGGCGACCCAACATGTAGTTGAGCGACACCCCTGACTTCAGGGCTGCTGAATGGCTGAGCCAAAAACCAACGCCGTTTTGAAGACTCACAAACCCACGGTTCGTCTCAAGTTTGAAATCCAGTGTGGGCTCAAGCTTGGTATCGATCACCACTCCACGCCAAAGTGAGAGATTGGATTGATTCAAGCCATAGGTGATCTCCAAGGCGCCCGCCCCAAAAAGACCTGCAAAAGGATTGGACTGCGCGGCCACGCCCATCGCACACAGGCACCACCCCAAGGCAAGCGAGCGCGGCCAACACGACCACAGGGTGGGTCTGTTCACTGAGATTGATCGAGCCTGGTGTAAGACCATTGGCACGGGTGCCTTCATGCCGTTTCCAGCAAATGAGCCACCGGCGCGATATCGGTGTGCATGAGTGCCTTGGGGTCCACCTTCAAGGTGACCTTGACCACATTGTGCTCATCCTCCACCATTTCCAGATCTGCATAATGGATCCGAGCAATTTCTTTGCACAAGCTCAAGCCCAAGCCATGACCATCAATCAACCGGGTGTGTGAATCAATACCTCGGTAAAAACGCTCAAACGCGCGTTCGACCAAGTCATGTGACATTTTGGGTGTGGGGTTGCTAAAAACAAGCACCAATTCGCCATGATCCATGCGCGCTTCAAAATGGATCCAACCGTGCTCAACGTTGTAGTTCACCGCATTGGTGTAGAGATTGTGCAGCAACTGCTGAATGAGTTGCGCGTCACAATACCAGAACATGGATTTTTGAATGTTGGAGGTCACCTTCAATTTGTCTTGAAACATATTGGCATCCATCACCAACTCTCCCAGCATGTCGCTGATATTGACCTGAGCGGCCGACAGTGTGAGTGAGCCCGCATCGGCTTTGGAGAGCAGCAACAGCTTGTCCGTGATAGAGATCAAACGATCAATTTCATCGGACATTTGCGACAGGCGAATTTGCTGCCTTGAGCCTTCCTCACAGTCGGCGATAGCGCGCTCGGCGTAGCCACGCAAGATGGTGAGTGGTGTTCTCAACTCATGCGAGGCGTCTGCTGAAAACCGTCCGGCTTGAAAGAAGGAGGCCCGCAGTCGCTCTCTGAGCAAATTGAACACATCGACAAAATCCTTGAACTCATTAAAGCGCGACTGGGCATGAAGAGGCTTGTCCAAATCTTTGGTCTCCAGTTGGAAGAGACTGTGCTTGAGCTTTTCCAGTGGATTGATCACAGTTCGGGTGATCACCAAGGTGGTCACTATGACGGTGAGCAAGAAAATGGGCAACACCGCCACCAACACTTTATCCCGTATATCCCAGATGAGCTCCACGTAATCGTCCACCGCGGATTGGGGTGCGGCAATCCAACTCACGGGTGAGTCTTTTTGCGTGGGGGTGAGTTGAATCACCATCCAGTCCAAGCCATGGAGATTGAAGTTTCCCGACACTATCTGGCTTTTGACACCCTCAACTTTCAAGCCCTTCCAGGCACTGTATTGGCCAGCCATGGGAATCAATTCATCACAAAACTTCTTGGCGTTGTCACGGTAATGATCAACGCCCGAGCCCAAACCCAAGGCGACCAACCCGTGAGAGTCACAGTGAAACGATCGCTCAACAACTTGGTCCACAAAAACTTGTTGGTAATCGAATCGGATGAGTTGGGCTGTATCCTTGAAAACCAGTGGCGTCTGGTGGGGTTCAAGAGGCTTGATTAAATCAAAGTCGGGGGCGTAGGTGGTCGACAATTGCGTCTGAATCTTGTCGTGAATGATTTCCCAGACCATGGTCTGAGAAACCCAGCGATTGAAGAGCAAAAAAATCACTGTGCAGAAAAAGGCCTGAATCGCAATGAGGAATCGAAACGAATAGATCCACTTGAACAGGCGCTGAAAATCAATCTTCATGAGGAATGGTTTTGATTTTATAACCCACACCACGAATGGACTCAATGGGAAATTGAGCCAACGATTTGGGACTCGTTTGCGTCAATTTCTTTTTAATGCGTTGAATGCACACATCCACCACATTGGTTTGAGGATCAAACTCAATGGCCCACACGTGTTTCAAGATCTGTTTGCGAGTAAAGATATGCCCCGGTGTGCGCATCAAATACTCTAGCAAGGTGAACTCCCTTTGACTGAGCACCATGGCGTGGTCTATCCATTGAACGCGGCGTGTGATGCGGTCCAAGCTCAACTGTCCCACCACCAACATGGAGTTGTCTTGCCCCTTGTGGGTGATCATCAAGGATTTGACCCGGGCAATCAACTCCTCCACATAAAAGGGCTTGGGCAAGTAATCGTTGGCCCCGGCCTCAAATCCAATCAAACGGTCACTCAAGTCACCCTTGGCCGTCAAGATGATCACGGGAATGGCGCTTCCCGACTGCCTGATGTTTCGCAAGACCTCAATGCCGTCCATGCCGGGAAGCATCAAATCGAGAACAATGGCGTCATACTCACCGGTGAGTGCGGCTTTCAAGCCAATGGTGCCTTGCGTGAAATGGTCGGTCACGAACCCGACTTGCGAGAAGCCTTGGAGCACGAAGTCCGCAATTTTGAGTTCATCTTCAATCAGCAAAATTTTCATATGCCCACTCTACATTGGAAATTGAACCTGCTCCAACTCAAAACCGCTTTCACCCAACAAAATGAAGGTTTTACGGCTCATCGTTGCAAAAAAATAACTCAAACTTTGGCTTTTTTAAAAAAAGAAGGAGGCCCGTCTTGGTGATGGAGCCGATCAATTTCAGCGCCACCGACACTAGGCTGCATGATGGGGGAGCCCCACCCAGCCTGGCAAATAACTTGCATCGGCCGACAAAGCCAAGGCCACCCCCGCTTGGGTGAGTGCAGGCCATTGAGGTGTTTTGGAGATGGGCAAGTGTGTTCGAAAGTGTTCTGCCCACAAAAATTCACTGAACGGGGTGGTGTCTTTGGCGAAACCACCTGCTTTTCTGACCAGACCGGCCAAACTTCGATAGGGATCGTCTTTGAGAAGACTCACATGCGCGGGCAGCTTTTCAATGGGCACTCGGCGCCCCTTTTCGTTGAAAGGATAGACCCACTGGTGAAACTCCATCATGCGCCAAAAGGTGCTCTCCTCCAAATGGGACCAATCCGAGAGCACCATTAAAAACACTTTTCTTTGCCCCACGTGGTGCAATGCCAAGCCCAGGTGATGGTGATCCACGATGTAGGGCTTTTGGCCCGGCCCCATGACACAGGGAAACCAGTGCTGGGTGAGCACCTCTTTGCGCGCTTTTTTGGGCAACGATTGCCACTCCAAGACCTTGTTGTGCACCTCCCAATAGCCCACAGAGCACTGGGTCGGAATGAG
Organism: uncultured Burkholderiales bacterium; assembly: GCA_903864315.1. GTDB lineage: Bacteria > Pseudomonadota > Gammaproteobacteria > Burkholderiales > Burkholderiaceae_C > Limnohabitans. Next base: position 10,776 of record CAIPFK010000296.1, read on the forward strand.
GTCATCCAAGTGGGCTGCCACGGTGTGGTGATGAAGGGTTCTTAACATGAAGTGACTCTCAAAATGGGGGGGAGGAGATCAAACGCAGGGATGATCAAGCCTCAATCTCAGGGCTTTTGAACTTGAAGCACCACATTGCCCATGACCTTGCCCGACTCCACCCATTCGTGAGCGGAGGCAATGTCGTCAAGGGTTGTGGTCTTGGCCACCGCGTGCACCAAGGCCTTGCTTTGAAGCATCTCATTCAAACGGGCCAAACAGTCCTCGCGGTCTTTGGGCTTCAAGTCGTAGACCAACATGAACTTCAAATCCACCGACTTCCACAAAAGCGGTCTGAAAGGCATTTTCACATCGGGAGAATTCGAGCCGTAGCACACCACTCGAGCGTGGTTGGCAATCGCTGTCGTTTGGAGCAATTCACAGGTGCTGGAGAAATCCATGTCAATGACACAATCGACACCACGCCCCTCGGTGATGCGAGCCACCTCATCCACGATGGACTCGGTTTTGTAGTTGATCAAGTGTGAAACCCCAGCGCTCAAAGCATGCGCGCCCCGCTCGGCAGACCCCACCGTGCCAATCACGCTGGCCCCCGCCATGCGAGCCATTTGGCTCGCATAATGTCCCACGGCAGACCCCGCACCGGTCACCAACACCGTCTTACTCTCCAGCGGCCCGCACAAACGGGTTGCTTGCAAAGCGGTCAACGCAGGAATTCCCAGACACGCAGCGCTCTCAAAATCCAAATGATCGGGCATGTTGACCGCATGGGAGGAGGCAATGTTCAACAGCTCGCAAGCACTGCCTTGGGTTCTCCCCCACTGCGCGTTCCAGAGCCACACCCGCTCACCAATTCTTGCACTCGACACCCCAGCGCCCACACTCACCACAATGCCAGCACCATCGCTGTGCGGAATGATGCGAGGTGCACCCAAGGGACGACCCATGCGAGACTTCACATCGGAGGGGTTCACGCCAGACGTGATCACTTTGACACCCACCTCAGCTGGGCCTGGCTCGGTGTAGGCCATCTCGCCCACCACCAAGCATTCACGCGCAGGACCATTTTTTTCGTACCAAGCTGCTTTCATTGAGCACTCCATTCATCCGTTGGTTTGAGATCACTGGGTGCCCATCATAGCCAAGTTTTTCATCGCCAAGCTTTTTCAAGCGGGGATGCTGGACTTCACCGCCAGGGCCAAGCCTTGGCCAAAGTGCAGTCACCGTCACATTCAAACAAGCGTCCAAACGGGCCTCACACTTGGGGTATTCACATGGCCAAATTCGCGCCCAAGAAGGCTTGACTGTGTAAAATTAACTTCACACACTTTCAGATCAGCCCACACCTTTGCCTGCCATGCGCCCACACGACCCAACCCCTCCCGTCCAATCCCACGGCCTAGCCCAAACGGGTCAAACTGCTGGCCTACAACGCGCGTGGCCTCAAGAAGGCTTTACTCGGGCACCTTATTGGGTGTATTTGGACGCACAAACCTACGCCCAGGAGCAGACCCATATCTTTCGCGGCAAGAATTGGCACTATGTGGGTTTGGAAGTTGAAGTCCCCAGTCCTGGTGACTACAAAACCACCTACGTCGGAGAGCAATCGGTGGTGCTCACCCGCGCCGATGACCACAGCCTTCACGTGGTGGTCAACCGGTGTGCACACCGCGGCAATATGGTGTGCCGAGAAGCCTTTGGCAAGGCCAAGAAGCTTTACTGCGTCTATCACGCTTGGAGTTTTACGCTCAAAGGGGATTTGAGCCATGCGGCCTTTAGCCAAGGGCTGCGAGGCGAGGGAGGTCTGCCGAAAGACTTTCAATTGAGCGAGCATGGCTTGCAAAAATGCCGCGTGGCCACCCTGTGCGGGTTGGTCTTTGCCACCTTCTCAGATGACACACCGGGGCTTGAAGAGTGGCTTGGAGAGGTCGCCACTGGCATCAAACGCGTCTTGAACCGCCCACTGAAGGTGCTCGGCTACGACACCCAACGCATCCATGCCAACTGGAAGGCTTACCACGAAAATCCCCGCGACTCCTATCATGCCAATATCTTGCACACCTTTTACGGCACCTTTGGCCTGTCGAGGATGTCCCAAGAGTCGGGCATGATTTTGGATGATTCGGGTCGGCATGTGTATTTCTATACCAAAGCGGGAACCGAGAAAAAATCAGCCGACTACGACGCAACCACCTCGCAATTGCGCTCGCACAATGACGGCCTCAAACTCGAAGACCCCAGCATCTTGGGCTGGCGTGATGAGTTTGGAGACGGCGTGAGTGTGCAAATTTTGAGCACCTACCCAGGGTTTGTTCTGCACCAAATTGCCAACAGTTTGGCCACACGCCAGATTTGCCCCAAGGGGGTTGGGCAAACTGACTTGGTGTGGACTTACTTTGGCTTTGCCGATGATGATGAAGCCATGACGCAAAAACGGTTGGTACAAACCAATTTGGCTGGCTCCGCTGGCATGGTCTCGGTGGAGGATGCTGCCGTTTGCGAGATGATGCAACACGCCTTTGCCGACGCCCAAGTGGGCGAGTCATTCATCGAGATGGGCGGCAAGGAGCTTGACATCCAAGGCTCGAGCAAACTCTCGGAGCGCGCGATTCGCAACTTTTGGCACCACTACAAAGAGGACATGGGGTTTTGAAGACGCTTACTTTGCCACAACCCATCGCTTGATCCTTCAGACCCCAACGCGAACTGAACCATGCCGCCCCAGCACCGAGCCTTTCAGCGCCTCTTCTTTCTCCTTAGGCACACACCATGATTGATTTTGAACCCCATTACCGCCGCGTTGAACAATTGATCTACGCTTGGGCTCGCGCCATTGACGAAGACCGCGTTGAAGACATCGCCACCATGCTGCTTGACACTGGCCGCTACACCGTCAAGTCTCGCTTTAACCATGACCGAGAGCTGCCATTGGCGGTGATTGATTGTCACAATGCTGCTCAGTTGCGCGACCGCATTTTGTCGATGCGAAAAGCCAATGTCTACCAACCCCACCACTACCGCCACATCCTCTCAGGCGTTCACATCTCGGGCCAAACGGGGGAGAGCTTGCAAGTGAGCCACAATTTCTTGATTGTGCGCACAATGGATTTGAGTGGGGACATGAAAATATTTGCCACCGGACAATGCCACGACCATATCGTGCTCACCCCAGGCGGTGCGAAATTCAAAGAAAGACTCTTCATCTTTGACTCGCGAGTGATTGAGACCTTGATGATCATTCCACTTTAAACTTTTTTTCCACAACACTCTTTGCTCTAGAGCACATCACAATACTCCCATGAACAACACCCCAGCCAACCCCTGCGATCGACGCCAAGCCCTCAGAGTCTTAGGAGGCCTGGGGGGAAGTGGGGCCTTGAGTGGACTGGGGCTTGGACTGGGCATGAACTCAGCCTTGGCCGACACGGTCTTGGACTGGCCGCAAAAATCGATCCGCTTGATCGTCCCCAACCCCGCAGGCGGATCGGCCGATGTACTGCCAAGACTGGTGTGCGAGGCTTTGTCGATCAAGCTCAACCAAGCCGTGATTGTGGACAACAAGCCTGGAGCAGCGGGCAACATTGGTGCCGAGTGGTTCAATGCGGCCGAGCCCGATGGCTACACCTTGATGGCCTCACCGCCAACGACCTTGGCCATCAACGCCAGCCTCTACCCCAAGATCAACTACGACCCCAGCAAATTCGTGCCCATCACGGTGCTCGCAACGGTGAGCAACGCTTTGCTCGTGCACCCGTCGGTGCCAGCACAAACGCTGCAAGACTTCATTGCCTACGCGCGCACCAACCCCGACAAACTGTCTTACGCCTCGCAAGGCAACGGCTCGACTTCGCACCTCACGGCTGAGCTTTTCAAACAAAAAACCAGCACCCACTTGACCCACATTCCCTACAAAGGGGATGCACCCGCCATTGCCGATTTATTGGCCGGTCATGTGCAAGTGATGTTTGGCAATTTATCGGCAGCATCTGCGCATTTGAAGTCTGGCAAATTAAGGCTCTTGGCAGTCACCAGCGCCAAGCGCAATCCCAATCACCCACAAATCCCCGCCATGAATGAAGTGGTCACTGGACTTGTCTCGGTGACGTGGTTTGGCATTGTGGCACCCCCCAAAACGCCCATGGCCATTGCCAACAAAATCTCAAAAGCCATTGCTGAGATTTTAAGAACACCAGAGATCGTCAAAAAATACGAAGAGCTTGGCGCAGAACCCGTGGGAAACTCGCCCGAAGAGCTTGCTCAGTGGATGCGAGAAGACACCCAACGTTGGCGCGAAGTGATCAAAACTGGCAATGTGATGATCGACTGAATTGATTCCACCAAGGCCCTAGCCACGGGCCGCGAGGCGGCCCAGTCAATGCTGCTCAACGCCAGTGTCCATCAACGCCGGTGTCCATCAACCCCAGTTTTCATAAACACCGAGTTTTCGGTGCAAGGGCGACTCATCGGTCATGAACAAGAAGCAAGGCTGGTCGGCACTCAAATTTTTGAGCACCACCGCACCATAACCCGGCACACAGGCCGTGTCCGCCTCGCGCAGTGCAAAGACCTTGTCCTCAACCGTCAACTCCATGCCAGCGCCCTCAATCACATGAAAAACACACGCAGGTGAGCGCGCGGGCAAGCGCAATACTTGACCAGGTCGAAGCATCAAAGCATAGTAACCCAAAATGTTTTCCACATCCTGGCCTGTCAATGCGTTGATGTACGTGACTTGAACACATTCAATGTGCGCTTCGTCGTTGGACAACTTGATCAACGCCGCCTTCACATCTTTCCAGGCGAACCTGAGCACGGGATAGGCCTTGTCGGATCGGGTAAAAAATGGCGTGGGCACCACACCCGCACCACTGTACTGCACCTCACCGTGACCGGCAGTGGGCTCTTGGTGTGTGCCATTGACATGGTAAGACGTCTCCATGTAGTAGACCATGGGCAAGTCAAGCACATCAAGCCAAATCACGGGTTGATCTCCGTCGTGGCCGTGCTCGTGCCACAGTCCCGTGGGTGTCAAGATCAAGTCCCCTCGACTCATGGGGCACTTCTCCCCTTGCACCGTGGTGTAGGCGCCCTCACCTTCCACGATCATGCGAACTGCATTGGGGGTGTGTCGATGTGGGGGTGCCCACTCACCGGGGAGCAAGAGTTGCATGCCCAAATAAATCGCTGCACTGGCTTGCATCTTTTGTAGACCATGGCCTGGGTTGGCCAACACCAGGACGCGGCGCTCGGCTTTCTCAATGGGCGTGAGTTCACCAGCCTTGATCAGCAAGGGCCGAATGTCTTGATAAGACCAAATCGTGGGCTGGGTCAAGGGGCGAGGCTTGGTGGGTGGCAAAACGCCCCTCAAACTTGGCCACAAGGGCACCAAGTTGTGTGCAGTCAAATCTTGCACATAGTCATTGGGCAAATCTTCCAATTTGGCGAGCTGTAAATCTTCCATGTCTAGACTCCTAGGTTGGTCTTTGAAATCAAATAAGCTGGGGAGCTCTTCAAAAATTCATTCATCAATCAAAACGTGAGGTGTGTTATGCATGAACACCTGAGAGGCAATTGTCCAAGCTCCAAGCATAAAGCCACTCCAAGGCATCGTAAAAACGCGCTTGCGTGCGACCTCGCCACAAATCATTTCTCACCAAGCGCTCAACTCCACTGGCGTGGTAGAGCTGGCCCATTTGACGCGACGACAAAACGATTCTGGCTGTTCTGGAAACCCTGGCCTTTTGATACAGATCCAACGCGCGGGTCCAATCGTGCGCGCAAACGCGCAAGCATTCACCCAAGGTGACGGCATCTTCCATGGCCATGCAAGCACCTTGGGCCATGTACTGTGTTGTCGGGTGGGCCGCGTCGCCCAAGAGCGTGCTGCACCCAAAACTCCATTGCGCAATGGGGTCGCGATCCGCGGTGGCCCATCGACGCCAAGTCTTGGGCAAATCGATGAGTTGACGCGCTTGGGGGCACACCCCTTCGAAGTAGCTTTGCACCTCGGCTTGCGACCCATCGGTGACACCCCACTCTTCGACTTGGCGAGAGTGAAAGGTCACCACAACGTTGTATTGCTCCCCACCTTTCAGGGGGTAATGCACCAAATGGCAATTGGGCCCGACCCAAAGTGCGGCTGCATTCCATTGCAATTCTTTGGGGAACTCATCAACGGGAACCACGGCACGGTAAACAACATGCCCGGTGACTCGGTGGGGGTCACCCACAAAATGTTGCCTCACCACCGACTTCACGCCATCGGCGCCAATCAAGGCTTGTCCTTCGAAGGCCTGGTTGTGTTGATCATGAACGCGCACGCCATGGGGCAATTGCTCAATGCGCTCGATGCGTGTGGAGGTGAGGAACTCGACCAGATCACTCTCTTGAGCCGCCTCCAAGAGCGACTGGTGCATGTCAGCTCGGTGGATGACGGCGTAGGGGTTGTCAAAACGGTCTCGAAAGGCTTGGCCAGTCTCAATTTTGACCACCACTCGTGCGTCAATGGCGTCGTTCATGACCAAGTAATCCGTGTAGACCGCCCGAGCCCTGGCGCGCTCACCCAGGCCCAAGGCATCAAAGGCGGCAAACGCATTGGGCCCGAGTTGTATCCCAGCCCCAATTTCACCCAGTTCAGGGGCTTGCTCGAGTACCTTGGAGGCAATGCCTTGTTTGGACAAAGCCAATGCGGCAGCCAACCCCCCAATCCCACCGCCCACAATCAACACTGGGGCAGATGACACGACTTTGGACATGAGCAAAAGAACCTTTTTTAACAAAACCACAAGCCAAACAAGCCAAGCTTGGGGCCCGATGAGACCCCATTTCAGGGTATTTTGTGCCGATTGAAGACTTCAAAAACTCCCACTTGAGTATAAACCTCCCCATGTCCAACCGTGTCCGACCCCAGGGCGCACAGGACACAAATTCACGGCCTGCGCCATCGTGTTTGAGCTCGCTCAACGACCGTGAATCCAGCAAAATCCCCTCCAAATTGGTATTAACCCTTAGCTCAAACAGGCCATTGGGAACAAACAGCACATTTAGTTGCTTAGGCAACTAAAATGCGCCCATGCCCAACCCACTCCCCACCCTGCCTCAGGATTTCTACCAAAGCGAGACGTACACGCAAGCTTTTTGCGTGGGTCGGCTCATTCGCAAAGTGTTCAATTCCATAGTGAACCAAGCCGACGAAGAGCTTGCTGCGTTTGACCTCACGTATGCACAATGGTTCCCACTCTTTCAACTGACCAAGTCAAACTCTTGCACCGTCTTGGGCTTGGCCAAAGACATTGAAGTCAATCCCGGTGCCCTGACCAGGTCTTTGGACCGATTGGAGAAAAAAGGCCTGATTCTTCGCGAACGAAACCCATTGGACAAACGCGTCGTGCAACTCACGTTGACACCACAAGGCAAAGAGATAGCCACTCGAGTCCCGTACGTTTTGAGCGGCGTGATGAATAGGCACTTGAGTGGCTTGGATCGACAAGCCAGCCAAGCGTTGATCGATGCTTTGCAGCAGATGTTGCTCTCAGGCGAGAGAAAAATTAGCCACGACATGCCACATCACAGCCCAGATCAAGCCCTTGCGCACTAGCGCACGAACTCACCCAAGCGTGCGACTCACACCCCCTTCACTTCATCACTCTTATCCATGACACCCCTTCGCCTCTTGCCAAACCGCGACAAGCAACTCCTGCCTCAACGCTTGCGTTGGGGGGCACTGCCACGCACCCTTGCCTTGGCCCTTGCCATCGTGCTGAGTGCTTGCGCTCAGCGCGGAGTGGAAACGCCCGCATTGGCCAGCATTGACGCGAGCAAATGGTCTGGCCAGCAAAATGGTTTCAAAGATCGGATTCAATCTGCACTCACGAGCCAAGCGCCTTCGCCAGCAAGCGAGCTTCAAGCCTCGAATTGGTGGGGCTTGCTCGGCAACCCACAACTCTCGGCATTGGTCCTCAAAGCCCAGGAGCACAACCCGAGTTTGAGTTTGGCCAAAACTCGCATCGACAAGGCACAGGCCTTGGCAGGTCTGAGCAAATCAAGCACCCAAGCCCAGCTCGATGCGGGGCTGGATGTGTCTCGGCAGCTCTACTCTCAAACGGGTATCTTCCCACCACCCATTGCGGGCAACATGATCAACTCGGGCAACTTGCAAGCAGCGGTGAATTGGAACCCGGACTTGATGGGAACTCGGGCGGCTCAACTCAGAGCCGCCATCGGCGAAGTCAAAGCCCAAGAAGCCCAAACTCACTATGCCCAACTGCAACTGGCCACACAAGTCACCCTCACCTTCATCAATTTGGCCTCTTGGGTAGACCAATTGGACTGCGCCCAAGAGCAGCTCGCGCTGCAACGCGAGAGCGTTGCCTTGCTGAGTGAGCGCGTCCAGCGCGGCCTGGACAACCGAATCGAGCTCACGCTGGCCCAGTCCGATCTCAAAGACCGCGAGAGTTTCATCAATTACATCGAGGATCAAGTTCGCATCGCTCAACACCAGTTGGCACTCCTGAGTGCACAAGACCCCATGGAACTTGAGCATTTGAACCCTCACCTGCAGTCCCTCAAAACACCCCAGTGGTCCACCCCCATCGGACTCAATTTACTCGCCCAAAGGGCAGATTTGCGCGCTGCGCAGTGGCGAGTTCAAGCCTCTTTGGGACAATTGGAATCCGCCAAATTGGACTTTTATCCCAATGTGAACTTGGGGCTTTTTGCCGGCTACAACTCCATCAATTTGAATCAATTGTTGCAAGGCCGAAGCATCCAATACGGATTGGCGCCCAGCGTTCGACTGCCCATCTTTGATGGGGGGCGACTGCGTGCGCAACTCTTGGTGAAAGAGAGTGAGCGCGACAGCGCCATTGCGCAATACAACGAGACTTTGCTCGAAGCCGTCAAAGAGTGCGCCAACGCTTTGAGTGAGATTCAAAGTCTTGTGCCTCAATTGCAACAAACCACCGAATCCTTGGGTTTGTCTCGCCAAGCACAAGCACTGGCAAGTGAACGCGCCGAACACGGCCTGAGCAACTTGCAACCCCTCCTTGCGGCCAAGCGCGCGAGCTTGACCAAGGCACAAGCCTTGCTCACCTTGGAGGCCAAACAGTTGAGTGCCCACGTGACACTCATCAACGCCTTGGGCGGTGGGTACAACGATCCCACGGCCATAGCCTTGCAATCCAAGTGACCTCATTTTTATCCATTGATCCAATTTTTAATACGCCCTAGACCATGAATGCATTCAACAATGAAACCCCAGCCAATAACCGCCGTTTAGGCCTCACTTTGGTTGCCTGCGCCTTTTGTGTCGTGGCTTTGGGCTACGGTGCTTGGCATTGGTTCACAGGCCGGCACCAAGAAAACACCGACAACGCCTATGTGTCTGGCAATGTGGTTCAGATCACCCCTCAAATCTCAGGCACAGTGACCTCCATTCAATCCGACGAGGCCGACATGGTCAAGGCCGGACAAGTCCTCTTCAAGATGGACCCCACGGATGCCAAGCTTGCATTGGAACAAGCCCAAGAACAACTGGGCCAAGCGGTGCGCGAGGTCAAAACCATGTTTGACAACAACCAGACCTTGACCCAGCAAATCAAGGTGCGCGAGGCCGATGTGGCCAAAGCCCAAAATGAGCTGACCAAGGCACAAGCAGACTTGGCCCGTCGCAGTCCCTTGAGCAAAAGCGGCAGCGTGGGTCTTGAAGAAATCGAACACGCCAGCGAACAAGCCCAAGTCGCCAAGCACAATCTCGAGCAAACCCTCTCCTCGCTTGAAGTGGCCAAAAACCAACTCATTGCAAGTTTGTCTCAAACCAAAGGGACCACCATTGCCGAGCACCCCAGTGTCAAGAAAGCCGCCAGCAAAGTTCGCGAAGCATTTTTAGCCGTTCACCGAACCGATATTTTGTCCCCCATCGATGCGCATGTGGCCAAGCGATTTGTGCAACTCGGTCAACGCGTGAACGCTGGCTCCGCCTTGATGACCTTGGTGAGCTTGGATCAGTTGTGGGTGGACGCCAATTTCAAAGAAGCCCAATTGAAGAACATTCGTTTGGGTCAACGCGTGACCTTGGACTCCGACCTCTATGGATCACAAGTCACCTACCATGGCAAAGTCGCTGCCTTGGCCTCGGGCACCGGGGGCGCCTTTGCGCTGCTGCCAGCTCAAAACGCCACCGGGAACTGGATCAAAGTGGTGCAACGCGTGCCCGTTCGCATCGTGCTCGACCCCCAAGAGTTGAAGGCAAACCCACTCAGAATTGGCCTGTCCATGGAGGTGAGCGTTGACACAAGCGACCAAAGCGGTGCATTGCTTGCGACCCAACCTCGCGCCCAAGCACTCTCGAGCACCAAGGCCTTTGAAACCGATGAAGCGCTCGCCCAGACCTTGGTCAAACGCATCATCCACGACAATTTATGACCCCCACTTCAAGGCTTGGCTGCGCCACAGTCTGCACCGTCACCCTTTACAACAGACCCATTCCCCATGAGTGAGACCTTGACGCCACCCAAGCCCCAGGCGAGCCATGAAGCCTACTCGCCACCCGAGCCCTTGAAGGGCTTGGAATTGGTGTTGGGGACTTTGTGCCTGTCCTTGGCCACCTTCATGAATGTGCTGGACTCGTCCATCGCCAATGTCTCCATCCCAGGCATCTCCGGTGACCTTGGCGTGAGTCCAAGTCAGGGCACGTGGGTGATCACGAGTTTTGGGGTGGCCAATGCCATCTCCGTCCCCCTCACTGGGTGGCTCACACAACGCTTTGGTGCGGTCAAACTCTTCACCCTGAGCATCGTGCTTTTTGTCATTGCCAGTATTTTGTGTGGCCTGGCACCCTCGCTTGAGTGGTTGGTCGTCTTTCGGGTGCTGCAAGGCTTGGTGGCCGGGCCCATGATTCCTTTGTCGCAAACATTGCTGCTCTCGAGCTACCCCAAGTCGCGAGCCGGCACGGCGCTGGCCCTTTGGGGCATGACCACCTTGGTGGCTCCAGTGGTGGGGCCACTCTTGGGAGGATGGATCACGGACAACATTTCTTGGCCATGGATTTTCTACATCAATGCGCCTGTGGGGGTGGTGGCCGCCTTGCTCACCTGGGTGGTCTACAACAAACGAGAAACGCCCATTCGCAAACTGCCCATTGACACGGTGGGCCTCGCCCTCTTGGTCCTTTGGGTGGGGAGCTTGCAGTTGATGCTTGACAAAGGCAAGGAGCTCGATTGGTTTGCCTCCAACACGATTGTGATCTTGGCCGTGGTGGCCGCCGTGAGCTTTGCCGTCTTTTTGGTCTGGGAGTTCACCGACGAACACCCGGTGGTTGATTTGCGTTTATTCCTGGGTAAAAACTTCTTTTTTGGCTGCCTCTCATTGTCCTTGGCCTATGGCATCTTCTTTGGCAACAATGTGATCTTGCCCCTATGGCTTCAGCAATGGATGGGCTACACAGCGACCTCGGCCGGCATTGCACTCGCACCAGTCGGCGCCTTGGCCATCCTACTCACACCCGTGGTGGGCAAAAAACTCAATGTGTGGGATCCCAGGCTCATGGCCACTGGCGCCTTCATGGTGTTTGCGGTGGTCTTGTGGATTCGCGCGTCTTTCACCACGGAGACCGACCTGGCCTTTATCCTGATACCCACCATATTGCAAGGCGCTGCGCTTGCCTTTTTCTTCATCCCGTTGACCACCGTGTCGCTTGCAGGACTGGGACCAGAGAGGATACCCGCCGCTGCGGGGCTGTCGAATTTTGTGAGAATCACAGCAGGTGCCATGGGGACCTCCATTGCCACCACCGTGTGGGACCAACGCGCATCCTTGCACCATGCCCATTTCACTGAACCCTTGGTGCAAGGCCAAGGTGCCTTTGGGGCCTTTGTTGACGCCATGACCCAGGCTGGACTGAGCTCCGAGCAAGCTTGGCTACAAGTCAACCGCATGATCGACCAGCAAGCCTTCACGCGCGCCGCGGATGATATTTTTTATGCCTCGGCTTGGGGGTTCATCCTCTTGATTGCCATCATTTGGATTCCAGATCGACCGGCCAAATACAAACCCACGGTTCGCGCTGACAATGCCAACAGCAACTCGAGCGACAGCGCTGCAGCGGGTGCAGCCCATTGATCCCCAAGCAAGGGTTTGGCCACACACGGGCCTGAGTGGTTCAGCCCTCAGGGTTGTCCTTTGGCATGGGGTTGGAGCAGGAATGCTATGATCAATTCAAAGATTCACTTACTTCAATATTCAACACCTAAGGATTGCCCAGCATGTCTGAGCCACAACACCATGGTTGGTTCGAGGCGCATTGGCCACGTGGCGCTTTGCAACAAAAAAAACTGAATTTGGCCCCCAGGCTCGAGAGCTTGAAGGGCAAAAAGGTCGCGCAACTTTGGGACGATCTCTTCAAAGGTGACGTGGTGTTTGAGATACTGGAAGACGGTTTGAGACAACGGTTCCCTGACATTGAGTTTGTCTCTTGGCGGGTGTTTGGCAACACCCACGGGGCCGACGAAAAAGAGGCCTTGAAAAATTTACCCCAACAACTTCGCGAACTCGGGGTCGATGCCGTCATCTCAGGCATGGCTTGTTGAGGCAGCTGTACGCCCGCCGTGTTGCGGGCCAGTGCAGCTTGTGAGAGAGCAGGTTTTCCCACAAGTTCTTTGACCTGCGAAGGATTTTTCAAACAAGGCAAAGCGACCTCGATTGGGCTTGGGTTTCCCAACATTGGACTGGCCTTGGTACCAGGGCACATTGGCACCAAGAGTGCTGAACAAATCCGCCAAGACATTTTGCAAACCACCTTGGACGAGGTGATCAAAAATCTGACCACCTTTGACCTTGCAGGTGTGAGCACACCAGAACCCGCGGCCAAAGCCATTGTGGCCAGAGGTGACTTCTTTGCCGTCAATGATGCGTTCTACGCGAGCGGCTACACCGACGGCTTGCCGATCGTGCCCCCAACAAAATCATTGATTGAGGCATTCTTGAGCTTCACCGATCATGACCCCGATGAGGTCCTTGGCGTGATGCTGCCCGACAAACGCGCCGCCACAGTTTGGAGCGTCGCTGTCAATGGGGTCATGGCAGGCTGTCAACCCCAGTACATGCCCATCTTGGTTGCCATCGTGCAAGCCATGGCGGACCCAAGCTATGGAGTCGAGCACAGCGGCAACACGCCAGGGGCTGACACCTTGATCATTCTCAACGGCCCCATCATCAAGGAGCTTGGATTCAACGATCAACAAGGTGCCCTCAGAGACGGCTTCATGCCCAACACCAGCATTGGCCGGTTTTTCCGGCTTTACCTGCGAAACGTGGCAGGATTTCATTTGCACAAAACCGACAAAGCCACCTTTGGCAATACCTGGCGTGTGGTCTTGGCAGAAAACGAGGAGGTCTTGCGTGACATCGATTGGCCCACCATCGGCATGGACATGGGCTTTGAGCGAGGTGACAACGTTCTCACCATTGCCCGCTACAGTGGAGGAGGTTCTCTGTCGTCGGTCTCGGGCTCCACGCCAGAAGAACTCCTGCCCTATTTGGCAGACTCCATTGAGCGCTTTAACAATTGGCAAATCACCTTCACCACCAGTCATGGCAACGGCACCTTGAGACCCTTGGCCATCATCACACCCATCCTTGCAAGAGCCTTGGCCAAAGCAGGATGGAGCAAATATCGAGTGCAAGCGTGGCTGTTTGAGCACGTGAGGCGACCGGCCTGGGAGTTTGAGCGGCAACTCAAAGAGTGGAATATTCGCGGCACTTGGGATTTAACGCGCGATGTAAAAGAAGGCAAAATTCCCGCCCTCTTTTTGGAATCCGAGGACCCCAACCGATTGGTCCCCATTGTATGGAGGCCCTCGGACTTGATGATTGCGGTGGGCGGGGATCCACTGAGAAACAATGCCTACGTTTTTGCAAACAATGCTTTTCTGGGGTTTCCCACCGCCAAGAAAATTGACTTGCCCAAGAACTGGCATGAAAGAATCAAGCCACCCAGCCAAGGCGCCACATGATCACACACTTCATCCCTCGATCTCAAGCATTGAATCAATGGGGCTCAGGCCATGATGGCCGAGTGGCATGGGGTTTCATGGGCTGCATGACTTTCATGGGTGTAGTCATTGGCTTGGCTCTCGCGCTCAGCACTTGTGCCCGGGCACAGAGCCAAAGTTATCCAACCCATGCGGTGCGCTTGATCATCCCCGCTGCTGCGGGCGGTGCCGTGGACTCCATTGCACGCGTGCTGGCCGACAAAATGACCGCGTCACTGGGCAAACCCGTTGTCACTGAAAACCGCCCCGGTGCGGGCACCATGTTGGGCTCGGAGATGCTTGCCAGCGCAACGCCAGATGGCCACACACTCTTGATGATGACGAGCAGTCACGCCATCAATGCAGCCATTCGAAAAACCTCACGCTATGACCCCATCGGAGATTTTGCCACCATCTCGATGGTGGCCACTGCACCAGACCTGTTGGTGGTGAACGCATCCTCTGCGATCAATACGGTGAGCGAGCTCGTCAAAGAAGCCAAGAAAAATCCAGGCAAACTGGCTTTTGGTTCTGCTGGCCCAGGCTCCTACTCGCACTTGGATGGCGAGCTTCTCAAAAGCATGGTGGGCATTGAGATGCTGCACGTGCCGTACAAAGGCGGCATCCCCGCTGTGAGTGCCTTGCTGGCCAACGAGACGCAATTGATGTTTTTATCCATCCCCGGACTCATTGGACACATCAAGGCCGGAAAGCTCAAAGCCCTGGCCATCACGGCCAAGGAACGCAGTGCCATGCTACCCGACACCCCCACACTTCAAGAGGCTGGCGTTGCAGGCTACTTGGCGCAATCGTGGTACGGACTCGTGGCGCCTGGCCAGACACCACCCCTTGTCATTGCGCTTCTCAACAAACGCGTGAACGACGCACTCAAACTCCCCGATGTTCGAGAGCGCTTGGCCTTTGCAGGTGTTGATCCTGTGGGCACCTCACCAAACGCTTTTGCCGCAACACTGAAGGAGGAGATCACCCGTTGGCAAAAACTCATTGAAGCCTCGCCTGAACTCAAACTCTCCGAGTAGCTTGAGGGCAAGGTGATTTTTAAAAAAGGACTGAACTCATGGAACTTGGTATCAAAGGCAAAGTTGCCTTGGTCAGCGCCTCCAGCGCTGGCATGGGACGCAATATCGCCTGTGCACTGGCCGCTGAGGGGGTGAACCTCGTGCTATTTGCACGCTCGAGCGACGCGCTTGACACATTGGCAAAGGATCTGGAGTCGCGCTTTGGCATCACCGTGCTAGCGGTCGCTGGAGATATGCGGCTCAAAGAGGACGTTGAGCGACTGGGTCTTGCCGTGAAAGAGCGCTTTGGTTTGCTCGATATTTTTGTCCTCAATACCCCAAGAGCCCCCAACCCGCTGTGGGCCACGCTTGAAGAAAACGA
>CAIPFK010000297.1 GCA_903864315.1 uncultured Burkholderiales bacterium
AAGAGATAATCCCAGACCAAGCGATGTGCGTTTTTACCCACACTTTGGGGTTCGGCTCCAATGACCCCAAGCAAGCGACAACCGTCTTTTAATGCCGCCAGGACCCTGGACTTTACCCATTTTTCACCCATGAACTCTCTCCCCACCACCCCAGGACCGATTGACCACCCACCCCTGTCAGGCGGGGGCCCTTTTACCAACGCCCTCAATGCAACCATCGCCTTTGTCGGTGGCGGCAACATGGCCAGTGCCATTTTGGGCGGTTTACTGAAGAATGGTTTTCAAGCGCACAACCTGCATGTGATCGAACCCTTGTCCGCTCCACGCGAACAATTGCGACAATGGGGTGTGCATGCCTGGGAGGCCCCAGAAGCTTTCTTGTCCCACGCCGATTTGGTCATTTGGGCGGTCAAACCCCAAGTGTTCAAGACTGCCGCTTTAAGCGTGAGTGCATGGACCCACCACGCACTGCACTTGAGCGTTGCCGCAGGAATCACCATGCAAAGCCTGTCCGAGTGGCTCCAAGCCCCCCGCTTGGTGAGGGCCATGCCCAACACACCCGCCTTGGTGGGTTTGGGGCAAACGGGTCTTTTTGCCAATTCCAACGTCAGCGCCAGTGACAAAAGCCTCATTGAAGCCGTCTTGCAAAGCACGGGGCAGTGGCTGTGGCTCAAAGATGAAACTTTGCTGGATGCCGTCACCGCCATCTCCGGCTCAGGCCCAGCCTATGTGTTTTATTTTTTGGAAGCCATGTGCCAAGCGGGTGAGCACATGGGGCTCTCCAGCGAAGAGGCCAAACAGTTGGCCATTGGCACCTTGATTGGGGCTGGCCAGTTGGCCTCTCAAAGCGCTGAGCCACCGAGCGTGCTTCGGGAGCGCGTGACCTCCAAAGGTGGCACCACCCAGGCGGCCTTGGACGTCATGAACCAAGCGGGCTTGGGCGAGAAGTTCAAAGAAGCCATGTGGGCTGCGAACCACCGCGCCAAGGCCTTGGGCGCGGAATTTGGGTCTTGAACTTGAGGCAACACCGTTGGAAAAGAGTGGGGGTTGAGGAACCCACTTGATATAGTGCGAAAATACCCTCGTCCACTCTTTTTAGGTACACAACTCAAATGAACAAACTTCTTGCCCTTTTACTCAGCACCAGCGTTCTCGCCTTTTCATTGAATGCACCGGCACAAACGGCCGCACCCGCAAGCGCTCCCACTGTGGCCCCCACTCCTGCAGCAGCCCCTGCAGCAGCGCCTGCAACGCCCGCCGCAACTGCAAGCCCCGCCGCCAGTGAAGGCAAAAAGGCACGCAAAGGCAAGAAGAAAAAGCACAGCAAAAAACACAAGGCCCCTGCTGCCAACTGAGCGTACCGAGCGATGCCGATCGATACTGATCGATTCAAGTGATCAAGGCTCGCCCCAATCGCTCGAGCCCTCAAACACTCACAGCCCCAGTTCGCACAATGCTTTCTGGGGCTTTTTATTGTTCATCTTTCACAACTGGTGCGCACTTGAGCACTCCCCGATATTGAACCGGGCTCGTTTGTCTTTCGCTCAAGCCCGTAGCCCAAATCCCACCACAATTCCCG
>CAIPFK010000298.1 GCA_903864315.1 uncultured Burkholderiales bacterium
AGGTTATTTGATATTTTGAAAAAACCAGCCACCGCACCTCAACATTGATTCTCTAGACTTTACACATTGAAATAACACTGTTGCGCTTTAAATGAATACCACGTCTTTGCTCAGAGACACTGAGAAAAATAAAACTCCAACCGTTTCAGATACTGGGACTGGTACGGTGCTGCGTGTGGTTCGTTTACTAGCAGCGCTTTCAGAATTTACGCATGATGTGAGTTTGAGTGAACTCTCGGATAAACTCAAACTGCCGGCCAGTACAGTCCATCGCTTGTTAGACTTGCTGTCCAAGGAAGGCATGGTCGAGAGAGATCAAGATTTGAGACTTTATCGGCCAGGCTTGGAGTTTTACAGAATCGCATCCTCCATCCATGGCAAACGATCAATACAAGACATTGCCTTGCGTTTTTTAAAAGATGCAGTGATTGAAATTGACGAGAACGCTTACCTGGGAATTTTAGATCGGCAAGCCAATAAGATGATGATGGCTGCAGTGGCTGAATCGAGTCATTTGTTGTCATACCGTGTTGTTTTGAATGAACTCTTGCCATTGGTCAAAGGGGCTTCTGCTCTTGCCATGACCGCTTGGCTCGATGAGAGTGATCGGGACCATATCATCGAGCAGTCGATTCAATCAGGAGTCATTGCCAATGCCAACGAGCGGATCAAAATTCTTGATGAACTCATCAACATACGACATCAAGGTTTTGCAATTTCTTTTGGCGAAAGAATCAAAGGAGCCGTTGGTATTTTTGCACCTGTCTTCAATGCTCAATCTCGTGTCATTGGATCCCTGGGCTACACCGTGCCAGAACTGAGATACCAAATAGAACACCTTCCACAACTCTCACGATCAGCAATGAAACAAGCCAATTTGCTCTCCAAAGCTTTGGGCTTTAATGCCAAATAATTTCAGTTAACCATTGATACCCATGACCCACAATTCAAATCCCACCACAGCCAACGCAACACAAAGACCTCTCTCGGGCTTGAAGGTTTTGGACATGACTCAATTTTTGTCGGGACCATTTGGCTCCATGGTTCTTGGGGATTTGGGCGCCGAGGTGATCAAAATCGAACCACGCTCAGGCGAACTTTCCCGCTCAATTCCGCCGCACTTCATTGCGGACGACAGTGTTTACTATTTGAGTGTCAATCGCAACAAAAAAAATATGGTGGTGGACCTGAAAAAGCAAGAAGGCATCGAAGTCGTTAAGAATTTAGTTGCCAGTTGTGACATTGTGATCGAAAATTTCAGGCCTGGCGTTTTAGAGCGCTTGGGCATTAGCTATACCAAACTCTCGGAACTTAAGCCATCCATCATCTGGTGCAGCGTAACAGGGTTTGGGCAAGATGGGCCCTGGCGTGATTGGCCTGCATATGACATGATGATTCAAGCCCTTTCAGGGGGGATGAGCCTCACAGGCCCCACAGAGGGCCCTTCCGTGAGAGCGGGCATTCCTCTGGGCGATATTTCAGCGGGCCTTTACGGAGTGATTGGTATTTTGGCCGCCTTGCATGAAAGAAATCTCACCGGCAAAGGAAAACACATTGACATTGCCATGATGGATTGTCAAGTTGCCATGTTGTCCTACCAAGCGGCCTACTACCTCCACTCTGGGCAGGTGCCAGGGCGACAAGGCACAGGCCATGATTCCTTTCCAACCTATGGTACGTTTCCGACCAAGGATGGTAAAAGCATTGTGGTGACGGCCAATACAGAAAAAATGTGGAAAGAAATGGCCAACTGTTTGGGCCTAACGTCTCTCATCAGCGATCCACGTTTCATCACCAATAAAGAAAGACTCTCCAATCGTGCTGTCATCGAACCCTTGCTTCAGCAAGCATTTCTAGCCAGAAATGCTCAGGAATGGATGGATGACTTTTTGGCGCTTGGCATCCCTGCCGGTGTTGTCAATACATTGGATATCACCCTCAATGGCCCTCAAATCCAACACCGACAAATGGTCGTTGAGCTCAAGGATGAAATGGGTCACAGCGTCAAAGTCGTCGCAAGCCCCATCAAATTCAATGAAGAGTTGAGCACTCGAGCCGACTACCCCGCGCGACTGGGTCAGCACACGGACTCCGTTTTAAAAGATATTTTGGGTTATACAGATGAACAAATTGCAACCTTGAATGAGTCTGGTGCTGTGTACCAGTGTGATTGAAACGGTACATTTCAAATATTTTGCAAACAAAAAAAAGATACAAACGACCATGAACAAAAAATCAAGAATATCTATCGAATTCAAACGTCATTTCACTCTTTTATTGTTGTCATTGCTGTCATTGTTCGGCGCCATGGCCCCATCGGCACAGGCACAATCCAAACCATACCCTGACAAGCCCATCCGCATCATCGTGCCTTTTGCTCCTGGTGGTCTCACCGACAATGTCATTCGGGTGTTTGTGGCTAAATTTTCAAAAGAGCTCAACCAGTCAGTTGTCATTGAGAACAAACCGGGTGCCAATGGCAATATTGGAACGAGCTATGTTGCCCAATCCAGTCCGGATGGCTATACCTTGCTGGCAGCATTTGATGGCACCATCGTCATCAACCCCAATTTATATGAAAAGGTCCCCTTCAACACACTCAAAGACTTTGACCCCATTGCGAATTTAGGGGTAAGCGCTCTTGTTTTGGCGGCTCACCCATCAGTGAGCGCCAACAATGTGAAAGAGTTGGTTGCCCTGCTCAAAGCCAAACCCAACAGTCTATCCTATGCGTCAGCAGGAACAGGCAGCACGAATCACTTGGCAGCAGAAATGCTGCAACAACGCGCGGGCGTTCAAATGGAGCACATCCCTTACAAGGGCGGTGGACAGGCAGTGGCCGACGTTACTGGAGGCCATGTCCCGCTCATATACACTTCCGTCTCGACCGTTCAACAATTCATCAAGCAAGGCAAGCTCAAAGCACTGGGAGTTTCTTCTCGAACTCGCTCGCCTGCCCTGCCCGATGTTCCCACCTTCATTGAAAATGGAATTGAAGACTTTGAAGTGACTTCTTGGATCGGATTGGCTGCTCCAGCCAATACTCCAAAGTCAATCCTCGACAAACTTCACAATGCGGCAGTGGCTGCGGTGAACAATCCCGATGTCAAAGAACAGTACAAATCACTGGGCATCGAATCCATTGGCAATACGCCTGAAGAATTTCGCGCTCAAATAGTTCACGATTTGGCCATGTGGGGGGCGATCATTAAAAAAGCCAACATCAAGCTCATCGACGCGCAATGATCGGTGGCTTTTTAGACTGTATTACTCCATCGAGGGGGCCTCATGGTCTCCCCTTTCATTGGGGGTGAAGCATTCACTGGGTGGCTTGCGACAAAAACTCCACCAAAACTTTCAACTCTTTTTCATCACTGAGTCCCGAGTACGGCATGCGATTTCCGGGAATTTTTCCTTGCGGATTGGTCAAAAATTCGTAGAGTGAGTTTTGATCCCAAATCAGTTGACTCCGCTTGAGCGGCCCAGAGTATCGAAAGCCCTCCACAGAGCCTGATTTTCTGCCCATCAACTTGTGCAGCGTAGGACCCGTACCATTGTCATCGGCGTTGAGTGAGTGACAGGTTGAACACACATCAAATACTGCAGGTGGTTTTTCCTGTTGGATTTGACTAGAAGCAGTACCTGCGATCAACATGAAAGAGAACCATATCGAGATTTTCGCTATACGCTTAAAAGTCATCTCAAGCATCGACAAGTTTTCCTGGTTTTTTAATGTATGTATTTTTAATTGCATCGGCAGCGAAATACGCGATGGCACCCAGCGGACCGGTCGGATTGTAGGCGGAATTATGAGGAAAGAGGGACGCACCCATGATGAACAAATTGTCGACTCCCCAAACTTGC
>CAIPFK010000299.1 GCA_903864315.1 uncultured Burkholderiales bacterium
CGCGACTCAAGGCAAGAGGCGCAGGCAGCTTGAAGAACTCTGCGGCCAAGCGCATGTAGTCGCCCATCAATAAAACGCTGTCGTCATTGATATTGAAAGTTCTCAACGCACAACCCAAGAACAAACTGCGCCAGCAAGCCACGGCCAAATCATCCGCATGAATGTGGTTGGTGTAGACATCCTCAGTGGGCAACAAGACAGGCAAGCCCTTTTTGAGCCGCTCCACGGGTGTACCCCCTTCGCGGTCCAACGCGTATATGCCAGGGATGCGCAATACAGCCACACCCGTCGCACCCAGCCCACGTTTGGCCAGCGCCTTGACCCAGACCTCGGCATCAACTCGGCGCTTGGCCCGCTCTGTTTGGGGCTGGAGAGCCTGCGTTTCGCTGACCCATTGCCCTTGACAGTCTCCGTAGACCCCCGTGGTGGAGCCATACACCATTCGTTGGGGCCGAGTGCGCTTGAGAAGTGCTTGGAGCAAGTTGCGTGTTCTGGTGTCCGTCAAGCCGCAAGGTCTTGGTGGCGCCAAATGCAAAACACGCTCCCCCAAGCCGGCCAACCGTGCCAACGTTTTGGGCTCATCCAAGTTGCCCACGATGGGACACGCGCCCAAGGCGCGAAAGTGGGTGGTTTTATGCTCACTGCTTGTGAACACCATGCAACGAGCTTTGGAGCGAATGAGTCCCAAGACCCGTTCACCCACGTCACCACAACCCACGATCAAAATGCGAGACTTTCTAAATCGGGCCGGTTTCGCCCCCAAGGAGGTTTGAAGACAAGACAACTGTTGTACCTTTCGAAAAATCAACTCTTGACATGAGGCCTGTCGAACAACACAAGACAGCCAGGACATGGAGTTCCTCCGATTTTCACGGTTTTTTGACTTGGGACAAGGGGGGAGTGCCAGAAAAGCTCAAATTTCCCCCGATCGCTGACTGCACAGGAAACAGGGCTTCACTCTTGGACTTAGAATCCAATTCAACCATCACACACCGATTGAAGCACCATGAGCTTTTCTGTCAGCATCGAACCCAGTGGGCGTGAATTTCACGCCCAAAAAGGAGAGACACTGTTGTCTGCCGCCTTGCTCGCTGGCGTGGCCCTGCCCTATGGCTGCAAAGACGGTGCGTGTGGTTCATGCAAGTGCAAACTCTTGTCTGGCAAAGTCAGCCACAACGCGCACCAGACCAAGGCGCTGAGCGAACAAGAACAAGCGCAAGGACACATCCTCACGTGTTGTGCAGTCGCTCAAAGCGATGTCATTCTCCATTGCAGACAAGTGCTCGATGTCAATTTGCCCTTGGCGAGAAAAATGCCAGTGCGAGTGGATCAACTCAATCTCATGGCCCCCGATGTGATGCAAGTCTTTCTTCAATTGCCACAAAATGATGCCTTCGACTTCATCCCTGGCCAGTACGTTGACTTTCTATTGAAGGACGGTCTGCGCAGAAGTTACTCTTTGGCCAATGCACCATTTCCCAAAACCCAAGACCCCAACACCGCACAATCGGTTGGTGCGACGCACACCCTTGTGACCAAACGCTACATTGAACTGCACATTCGACACATGCCTGGTGGTGTATTTACAGACCAAGTGTTTGGTAGCCTCAAGCACAAAGACATCTTGCGCATCGAAGGTCCCTTGGGCGGTTTTTTCTTACACGCCAGCGACAAGCCCATCATCTTTTTGGCATCTGGGACGGGTTTTGCGCCCATCAAATCCATGCTCGAATCGATCGCGGCAAGTCAAGACGCAAGCCTCAAGGCTCGGGAGCTTCACCTTTATTGGGGGGTGCGAGACTTGTATGATTTGTACCAGCACGAGTGGGTGAAAGAAATTCAAAAACAACTCCCCCAACTTCGCTACACCCCTGTGTTGTCAGAGCCCTCTGAGGCCAGTCAATGGGATGGGCGAAATGGCTTTGTCCATTTGGCGGTTTTGCAAGACTATCCCGACTTGAGTGCTCACCAAGTTTATGCCTGTGGTGCACCCATTGTGGTGGAGTCGGCCAAAACAGATTTTATGAGCCAGGCCAATCTGCCCATCGACGAATTTTTTGCCGATGCATTTTTGTCCCAAAAAGACAAACAGTAAACCTTGCCCACTCAAGTTCACCGCCACTTCACCACCATGGTTGGACTGTTTTTTTGATGAAGCTCAGACACATTTGTTTTTTGCTCCCTTGGGCCCTGGGTATTTACACTGCCCAAGCCCAAAACGCCTTGTTCAATGACGCCAAGCCACTTCGCATCATCGTGCCCTTTGCCGCCGGTGGACCCATTGACCAGAGCGTTCGTATTTTGGCGCAGGCCCTTCACAACCAACTTGGCACCATTGTTGTAGACAACCGCCCGGGTGCTGGAGGCAACCTTGGCATGGCCATCTTGGCGCGCGCGCAGCCCGATGGCCGGACCATTGGAGTCGCCACCACCGCAACGCAGGCCATCAATCCTTGGCTGTTTGAACAGTTGCCATTTGATCCCGTCAAAGACTTTTCACCCATCACCCTCATGGTCAAAGTCCCCAATGTGGTGGTGATGAATACCGCTCGCGCCAAAGCCTTGGGAGTGCATTCCTTGGCCGATTTATTTCAGTACGGCAGCTCACATCCCAACGCCTTGAATTATGGCTCCGCAAGCAATGGCAGTGCCGGACACTTGAGTGCTGAAATGCTCAAAACAGAGGGCCATTTCAGCGCAACCCACATCCCATTCAATGGTGGCGCCCTGGCACAATTGGCGCTTTTGTCTGGGCAAGTCGACTTCACAGTCGATAACCTGGCCAGTGCGTCTGCCAACCTCAAAACAGGACAACTGTTGGCCCTCGCGGTCACCAGTCCCCAGCGCTCCAACTTCTTGCCGGACACGCCGACGGTCTCTCAAACTTTAAAGAATTTTGAAATCCAAACATGGTGGGGACTCAGTGCGCCTGCGCTCACCCCCAGCGCCACAATTGAACAACTCCATGGCGCAGTGGTCCAAACGTTGTTGGATCCCAGTGTTCGACAAAAATTTGATCTCTTGATGAGTCCTGTGGCCACCAGTACGAGTGAAGAATTCTCCCAGCTCATCAAAAGCGAGCTCAAAAAATACCAAGCGGTGGTCAAGAACAGTGGCGCCAAGGTGGATTGATGAGGCCCATTGACGGCTTGAAAAACCGGTGAGGAAACCCTCAGAGCGAATCCTGGTGCGGTGCAGCTTCGTCTGGGGTATTTATTCTTTCCCCTGGATGGGACCTCATCCCACTTTGACTGTGAACCATGCACGGCTCAACTCAGTTGCCCAAATACGCCTTTCTGACTTGCGGGTCGTGCAATAAATTTTGCGCGTCCCCCGCAATACTCACGCTCCCGGACTCCATCACGTAGGCCCGGTGCGCCAGTCCCAAGGCTCGGGCTGCATTTTGTTCAACCAAGAGCAACGACATGCCAGACTTGGACAAATCATCGATCACGGAAAAAATCAAATCCACCATGATGGGCGACAAACCCATGGAAGGCTCGTCCAAAAGAAGAAGTCTGGGTCGCGCCATCAAGGCCCGCCCCATGGCCAACATCTGCTGTTCACCGCCCGAGAGGTGACCTGCCAAAAAATTGAGCCTGCTTTTTAATTTGGGAAACAGCTCCAACATTCTTTCCAAATCATTTGACACGTCTTTTGCATTGGTATTGAGATAGGCTCCCATTTTCAAGTTTTCACCCACACTCATGCGCGTGAATACACCGCGCCCTTCGGGCACCATGACCATCCCCAAGCGCACCAAGTCCCAAGCTTTCAACGCTTTGGTGTCTTGGCCATCAAAGATGATCTCTCCTGCTTCAAGAGGCAACAGCGACGTGATCGCTTTGAGGGTGGTGGTTTTGCCAGCGCCATTGGATCCGATCAAACTCACGCACTCACCGGCCCTCACTTGCAAATCCAACTGTTTAACGGCTTGGATACCGCCGTAACTCACCTTGATGCCTTTCAAATCCAAGATGACTTTGGGTGCATGAGAATGGGTCTGCTCAGGATGCAAGCAATGGTCGGGATTCACGCAGTGGCCTCCCCGTGTCCCAAATAAGCCTCAATGACCCGAGGGTCTTTTTGCACATCTTGGGGAACACCTTCGCAAATCAAATGCCCTTCATCCAAGACACTGACCCGGTCACACAGACCCATGACCATGCGGACGTCGTGCTCAATCAAAAGGACCGATTGACCTCCATCTCGAATTTTTTGAATCAAGGCTTGGAGTTGCAGCTTTTCGGTCGCATTCATCCCTGCGGCTGGTTCATCAAAAGCGAGCAAATGCGGCTCCGTTGCCAAAGCACGTGCAATTTCTAAGCGCCTTTGGTCGCCATAACTCAACGAGCTCGCCATCTCAGAGCCAAACGGCTCCAATCCAACATAGGCCAAATACGCCTTGGCTTTGTTGACGATGAGGCGCTCCTCTGTTTGGAATGCTTTGGTTTTGAACAAGGCACCCCAGACGCCGACATGACTGTTGATGTGCTCGCCCACCATGACGTTTTCCAAAACACTCATGTTCTTGAAGAGGCGTATATTTTGAAACGTTCTGGCAATGCCAGCTTGCACGACTTTGTGGATATGCCGAGGCTCGTATGTGCGCTCCATCAACTGAAATTGCCCGCAATCGGCTGGATACAAACCGGTGATGACATTGAAAAATGTCGTCTTGCCCGCTCCATTGGGGCCAATCAATCCATAGATTTGTCCCGCTTGGATGGACAAGCTCACCTCACTCAAGGCTTGCAATCCACCAAAACGTTTGCTAACTCCCGAGACCTGGAGTACCGTGCTTGCCAAGGTCATCGTGGCACCCCCGTCTTGCCTTTGGGCCACAAACCCTGGGGGCGACACAACATGGCCAACACCATCGTGAGTGCAATCAAGAGTTGACGCAATATGGATGCGTCAATTCTTCCCCCACTCAAATCTTGCAAAGGGGTGGCGACATAGCGCAACGCCTCTGGCACGATGGACAACAAGAGGGCGCCCAAGATGACGCCTGGGATATGACCTGCACCACCCAACACCACCATGGCCACCACCATCACCGATTCCATCAACCCAAATGACTCTGGTGAAATAAAACGCT
Source organism: uncultured Burkholderiales bacterium (assembly GCA_903864315.1). Classification (GTDB taxonomy): domain Bacteria; phylum Pseudomonadota; class Gammaproteobacteria; order Burkholderiales; family Burkholderiaceae_C; genus Limnohabitans. The sequence continues at coordinate 5,102 of CAIPFK010000299.1, forward strand.
GAAAAGCGGCAAAGAAAGAACCCGCCACACCACCAAACGTGGCCCCAAGGGCAAAGGCCAACAATTTCAAATTCCGAGTATTGAGCCCCATCGCCTGGGCCGCCACCTCGTCTTCTCTGATGGCCATCCAAGCGCGTCCGATGCGTGAGTTTTGCAATCGGTAGCAAATGAGGACCGCCAACAGCACAGTTGCCAAAAACAAATAGTAATAAAGCGTGACGCTGTTGAATTCAAAACCCATCCAACTGATCTTTTTGGACAAGGGGTGTCCCGCCATTTGAATCGGATCAATGCCTCCTATGCCTTTGGGGCCGTTGGTGATATTGAAGGGTTGGTCCAAATTGTTCATGAACACCCGGATGATCTCTCCAAAGCCCAAGGTCACAATGGCCAAATAGTCACCGCGAAGCTTCAAAGTCGGCGCGCCCAACAAAACCCCAAAGATGCCCGCCAAAACAGCACTCAGGGGCAGCACCACCCACCACGGGGTGTGCAGGCCTTGCGGAAAGTGGACTTGTAGCCAAGCCCAAGACTCCAACAACTGAGGCGACGCCAACAGGGCATAAAGATAGGCACCAATCGCAAAAAAAGCCACGTATCCCAAATCCAAAAGACCGGCAAAGCCCACCACGATATTGAGCCCCAAGGCCAGCAACACATAAATCAAGGCCACGTCCACGATGCGCACCCAAGCGTTGCCCAAAGGCTGCAGCAGCAATGGCAAGACCAAAAGAGCCACGGCCAGTAGCAGCGTCGACGCATGAGATTTGAGGATCTTCACTGGCAAGCCACCTCAAGCCCTTTGGGCCAACCGTTCACCCAAGAGGCCCGACGGCCTCAAGGTGAGCATGCCAATGAGAACTAGAAATGCAAAAATGTCACTGTACTGTGACCCCAACACCCCTCCAGTCAAAGGCCCCAAATAGCCCGATCCAATCGATTCGATCAATCCCAGGCAAAGTCCGCCCAACACAGCACCTGGCAAATTACCAATCCCCCCCAAAACGGCTGCAGTGAAGGCTTTGAGACCCGGCAAAAAACCCATGGAGTGGTGAACAGTTCCAAAATTCGCAGCCCACATGACACCGGCAACACTGGCCAGCACCGCCCCGATGGCAAAGGTGGCAGAGATCACCTGATCGGGCTTGACGCCCATCAACGCGGCAATTTGTTCATTCTCCGAGGTCGCTCGCATGGCTCGGCCCAAGCGGGTTGAATGAATGACAAACATGAGGAGGAGCAACAAAGCCACCGTGGTGATCAAAATCATGACTTGCGTGGGTGTGATCACGGCCCCCAAGACGCCCATGGGAACGTTGGGCAAAGGATTGACAAAGGATTTGTAATTGGGCTCGAAGATGATCATGGCCAAAGTCTGCATCAAAGTGGACACACCAATGGCCGTGATCAAAGGCGCCAACTTCGGCGCATTTCTGAGTGGACGGTAGGCCAATTTTTCAATGGCCACATTCA
>CAIPFK010000300.1 GCA_903864315.1 uncultured Burkholderiales bacterium
CCTGTGGTGATCATCAACAAAGACGGCGCTGGCACCATCATCGGTGTTGATTTCGTGGCCAAGTCCGCACCCGACGGCTATACCTTGCTCATGGGCAACGATGCCATGGCAATCAACGCCGCGACTGCTCGCAAGTTACCCTACGATTTGTCCACCGATTTAACGCCAATTTCCCTCGTCTACCGAGGCCCACAATTTGTGTTGGTCAACAAAGCGAGTGCCATCAATTCTTTGGCTGACTTGGTGAAGTTGTCAAAAGACAACCATTTTTTAAAATACGGAACATCGGGCACGGGCAGCAGTACGCACTTGAACACGGCAGCCCTTTGCGAAGTGCTCAATATCGATCCGCAGCACATTCCCTACCGTGGCATTGCGCCGGCAATTTCCGATCTCTTGGGGGGGCATGTTGATTTTGTGGTGGCGGGCAGTGCATCCGCGAGCCCATTGATCATCAGTGGATCTGCCAAAGTCATCGCGATTTTGAATAAAACGCGCTCGGCACAATTTCCAAAGATTGCTTCGTCTTATGAGCAAGGCTTTGAGGTGGAGGCAGCCGGGTGGTATGGATTGATGGCTCCCAGTGGTTTGAGTGCCACCATCACCAGTAAGCTCATCAGCACCATGGCTCAGGCCGCACAAAACAGTGCGTTCAAAGACAAACTGTTGGTGCTCTCCGGCGAGCCCCAAACACTCTCAGGCCATGAGTTTGGGGACTACATCCAGTCTGAGGTGCAGAAATTTTCCAAATTGATCAAGTCGAAAAATATCTTGATTCAACCTTGAGGCGGGATCTTTTTGCCGGTATGGACTTCAGTCCACTTGGATGCGGTCTCCAAGGTTGTCGAGCCCATAAAACTTGAGCACCTCCATGACCCTGGCTCTCTCAGGACGGTCATGGAAGTAGCCACGCTCACTGGGTGTCATGCCAGACACCTGTTTAAGCCCAATGAGGGTTTCGAGCATTTTGTAGCACGTGGCAATCCCGTCAATCACGGTGGCGCCTCCAATTTGGTTCACACCCTCTTGAGCCAACAGCAAGTTCATGGGCAGCTCGCCAGGAACAATCACATCGGCTCCCAGATCGTGGGTCATTTTTTCACCGCTCTCAATGATGGTTTGGATGACCTTCTTTCTCAATTGTGCGTTGGTGAGCGATTCGGCCACTTCGTGAAATGTGACACCTGCTGGTGCAATGCCGGCAAAACGCTCTGACACTCCCCATTTGCGGGTCTGTTCAAACCAAAAATCTTTTCGCTCGATATTGAAAAACAGCATGCCAAATTTGCGACCATAGAGTCCAGACATATGAAAGGCCGTTTCTCCATAGCCCACCACTGGAATGTTCACCAGGCTTCTGATTTGACGGATCATGGGGCTGGGAATACTCGCCAAGACCATGCCGTCATAGCCTTCCTTCTCTGCTTGGAGGGCCGCTGCAATCCATTGCAGTCCATGCAGCTCAAAAAGGTACTCGTATTTCAGATCGGTACCAGGGTACTCTGAGGGGTAGGTGCCGACAATTTGTCCGTGCATCACCACCTCGGTGTCAGGGGAGACGACCTTGGCAATTCTGTTTTTCAATGCGTCGCGGTAAGTGGGGACGTCAGACAAAACGGTGAAACTTTGGTGCCAAATTTTGGTTTTCATGGAATGTTTGGGTTGAGGGTTGATTGGGTGGATGAAAAGGAGTCGTCAAGTGCTGATGCACGTTTCATTGTGAGGCGGTGAGCCCAGTACTCTTGACCACGGCAGACCAGCGCGTCAAGTCGTCTTTGATCTTGATCGCGTACTGCTCAGGGCTACTGGCCTCTGGGTCCAAACCACCGGCTTTGAGCGCTTGAACAATGTCGGGCATCTTCAAGATGGTGGCCACTTCTTGTTGGATTCGATTGACGATGGCTTTCGGGGTGCCGGCTGGCGCCATGAATCCATACCAGGAATTCACCTCAAAGCCAGGGTAGGTCTCGGCCACTGTTGGCAAATTGGGCAACAGTGTGGACCTCTTCAAGGTGGTGACGGCCAGGCCTTTCAATTTCCCAGAGTCGATATAAGAAATTGCACCCGAGATGTTGATGAAGGCCATGTCAATTTGTCCTCCCAACAAGTCGGTGATCACGGGTGCTGCACCTTTATAGGGTATGTGGAGCAACTCCAGACCCCCAAAGAGATGCAGCATTTCTCCAGCCAAATGCGTGGTGCTCCCAAGGCCCACGGAGCCATAGGACAGTTTGCCGGGTTTGCTTTTGATGAGGGCAATCAACTCATCGAAATTTTTGACGGGAAAGTCCGATCTCACCAACAGCACGGTTGGCGCTGACACGACTTGTGTGATGGGCTCAAAATCGGTGATCGAGTTGTAGGGCATGTCTTTTTGCATCGAGGGGCTGATGGCAATCGGACCCACGTGAGAAAACAGCAAGGTGTAGCCATCGGGAGCAGCTTTGGCAACATAGGCCGAGCCGATGACGCCGTTGGCGCCAGCCTTGTTTTCCATGACGACGGCTTGACCGAGGCGTTCGCTCAGTTTGTTCAAAATGGGTCTCGCCACTATGTCTGCCGGACCTCCCGCGGTCCACGGATTGATCACCTTGATGGGCTTGTTGGGATAACTCTGCGCGGTGCAGTCCTTGCCGATGCATAAGAGCGCAAAAGCCAACAGCATGAAGCCCCAGTGATGGATGGCCTTCAAACGCAAGAGTAATGGATTCATTGGAGTTACCTCATTGGTGGGACACGGGACTGGTTTGCCAAGTGGCTGATGTTTGGCTACTTTGGGCATGTTTCAAGTCAAAACAAAGACGGGATAAAGCGCTGCTGATGCGTGTGGACTGCTCTTGAGGCATTTGAAATGAACCAGCAAGCCAATTTGAAGTTTGTCAGCCGCATCGCATTCGATTCTGGCCATCAAATGGGGACCTTCCTGTGTTTTTACAACCCCCAAAACATAGGGAACGTCGTCCTTGAACGCAGCACTGGGAGCGCGGTGCACGATGGTAAAGCTGTAGAGGGTGCCCTTGCCCGTGATTTTTCCTGCACTCAATTCACCTGAGCCGCAATGCGGACAAAAGGGCTCAGGGTAAAAGTGAAACCGCTTGCACGATTGGCACAAGGGCAGTGTGAGGATGTTGTCTTGGATGCTCTCCCACCAAGGCGACAAGGACACATCGCTGTAGTCATGGCCCGGGGCGGGATTCACTTCTGTGCTCATGTCAATCAACTCCTAAAATTGAAGTGCCATGAAGACCAATGATGCCCGCATTGCCATGCACCAAAGCGGTTTTGACATTGGGGATTTGGCGGTTTATTGCTTGTCCTCTCAATTGACGCACCGCTTCGATCACGTGCATCATCCCACCGGCGGTTCCTGGGTGTGCTGCCGACAGCAGTCCTCCATGGGTCGTGACGGGCAGGGCACTTTGAAGTCCAATGCCCACATCTTGGACGTAGCGACCGCCTTCTCCCTTGGGACAAAACCCAAGGTCTTCAAGCTCAATGATGACCGTGATGGTAAAGCAGTCATAGAGTTGAGCCACATCAATATCCGATGGCTTCAATCCGGCTTGAGCGAATGCATTCTTGCCCGATAGCACAGCGCCCGTGCTGGTCATGTTTTGGGTGTCGCCAATGTAGACGTGTGAGAGACCCAATCCGTGCCCAAGCATTTGGATGGCTTTGTTTTTCAAGTCTCGCGAGCGGGCTTTGGACGTCACCACAAAGGCCGCTGCACCATCGGAGACCAACGCACAGTCGAGCACGTGCAAAGGCGTGCTCACCATCTTTGAATTCAAGACGTCATCCACGCTGATGAGTTCGCGTTTTTGGGCCAGGGGGTTGAGGTGGGCGTGCTCTCTAATGCTCACCGCCACTTGAGCCATTTGCTCCGGGGTGGTTTTGTATTCATGCATGTGCCGTTGGGCAATCAGCGCATACAAGGATGGAATCAATGGGCCCATGGGGGCTTCATAGTCGGGGTGGGCCCATCCCGCATCGGCCATTTTTTGCACTGCTGCGCCGTTGGCGCTGAAGGACAATAGATTTTGACCAGTCACACAAAGCACAGTCTCGCACTGTCCACTCGCAATCGCCATGGCCGCTTGTTCCAGCATGGCCACACCGGACGCCCCCCCCATGTCCATGGTGGACAAGTATCTGGGTGAAATGCCCAATCCCTTTGCCACCACGGCGCTGGGCATGGCCCAGGTTTGGACTCTAAGGGGGCAGCTGATGAGCCCATCCACATCCGTGATCTTCAAGCCCGCATCGTCAAGCGCTTTGATCGCCGCCATTCTTTGCAGTGCCAGGGGGGTGAACTGTGGGGTTTTGCCCAAAGGGCTTTCACCCACCCCTGCGATCACCGCGTCCATGTGAGCGGGTCGTTTCATTTGAGCAAGTCTCGAGCGATCAACATTTTTTGAATTTCAGACGCACCTTCTCCAATGCGGTAGTGGCGTATATCTCGATAAAAACGCTCGACCGGATAGCCTTTGACAATGCCCATGCCACCATGGATTTGAACTGCTCGGTCTGCCACGCGTGCAACCATCTCAGAGCAGTAGAGCTTGCTCATGCTGGTGGATGTTCCTATGTCAGTTGCGTTGTGTGTTCTGCGCAGTGACTCGTACGTGAGGGCGCGAGCCACGCTCAACTCTGTTTCTGACTCGGCCAGCATCCATTGGATCGACTGTCGCTCAGACAAGGGCTCACCAAATGTTTCTCTATTTTTGGCGTGATCGATGGACATCTCCAAGAGTCGTTGTGCTGCACCAATGCAAGAGCACGCAACACCCAGGCGTCCGCTATTGAGGCTCTCCATGGCCACTTTGAAGCCAAACCCGACCTCACCGAGCACATCGCTGTCTTTGACAAAGCAATCATTGAAAGAAATTTCAGCAAGCTTGATCGCTTCTGAGCCCATGGTGGTGTCAACACGGTTCACATGAAAACCAGGATTGGTTTTTTCAACCAAAAAGGCCGTGATCCCTCCCTTGGCCCGTTTTGCCGAATCATTCACAGCCAGCACCAAAATGAGATCCGCCTTGTCAGCGCCACTGATCCAATGCTTGAGTCCATTGATGACCCAACCGCCGTCAACCTTTTTGGCCTGTGTTCGGATGGACTGGGAGTCCGATCCTGCACCGGGTTCAGTCAACGCAAACGCTGCGGTCAACTCGCCTGTGGCCAATTTTCGAACATAGCGGTCTTTTTGCTCGGGGTTGCCAAATTTGGCGATGGCGATGGGATTCAAGCCGCTGGTGGAGTCCAAGATCAGCGTGAAAACCCGATGAGCACGACTGAACTCCTCGAGCGCCAGACAATAGGTCAATAAATCATGCCCGCCGCCTCCAAACTCCTGGGGCAAACGCATGCCCAGGTAACCGTGTTCGCGCAACACGTCAACGGCCCTTTGAGGCACCGTGTTGGTGCGATCAATTTCTTGGGCGATGGGTTCCAAAATTTCATCGGTGAATTTTCTCAAAACCGGTCTAATTTCAGCGAGGTCAGGGCTAATTTCTTGTCTAAACATGGGGTTTTATCAGGGGTCAAAAATGGGGGGCTAAGCGAGTTGATTCAAATGGCCTTGAGCATCCAAGATCTCGGCCATGATGCTGCGATTGAGCCAATTTTTATTCACTCGGTAAGCCTCTTGGTCCAGGGGCGCACTGGCATATTGAAGGCACTCCTCCAGGAGGGCTTCAGTGTCACACAGGCGATCGATGACGAGTGCATTGGTCAATTCTTCGCTACCCAGTATTTCACCCAGTTGAATCAAGCGATGGATATGGTGCAGGCCGGCGCGTTTTTTTAGTATCGCAATGCCAATGGGGGACGGCATGGCCAAGTGAATTTCAGGAAAAGAAAGGGTGACCGATGGGGTGGCAACAATCGCGTCTGCGGCCAAGGCCAA
>CAIPFK010000301.1 GCA_903864315.1 uncultured Burkholderiales bacterium
AAGCTTGAGAAAGAAAAGCTTGAGAAAGAAAAGCTTGAGAAAGAAAAGCTTGAGAAAGAAAAGCTAGAGAAAGCAAAGCTTGAGAAAGAAAAGCTTGAGAAAGCAAAAGAAAAAGAAAAAGAGAAGACCAAACAAACAGCCAAAGACGCCGAGAAAAAACGTGCTCAAGACGCCAAAGACCAAGAGCGTCGAGTCCAAGAGAACTTGAACTTCGTCCAGAGCAAAACACCCGGCATGAGCACCGAGTCGGCACGGTCAACCAACTTGTCCAATGGCCAAGGAACGGGCAGCAGCCTGAATCCCAACTATGCGGGCAAAGTTCAAGATTTTTTCAAAAGCTTCACCAGCCAGAAAAAACCCTATCCTGAGAAACCTGTTTGTATTGTGAACGTACAAACCTTTGATGGAAAAATCAGCTCTTGGAGTTTTGAAAAACACAGCGGCAACCCCGATTGGGACAAGGATGTCGAAGACACGCTCACTCGCATCAAATCCCAATCCAAACCGTTGCCAAGACCTGACACAGGCGCAGTGCCGTCGTCGATCAGCGTCACCTTTGAACCGCCCAATTGAATTGGAAACTTGACACTCCGGGCTTCATGCCTCGTGACGCTTATTCATTCGGGCAATAAGCCAATTTCTTTGGAGACTTGGGCCCAGCGCTCGTTTTCTGATTTCAAAAATGCATCGAGCTTGGCAGATGACCCCATGGCGGTGGCGATGGGGCCAATGGTTGACATGTGTTCGGAGACCTCTGGGGACTGTAAGAGCGAGTTGATCTCGGTATTGAGTTTGTCCACAACGGCACTCGGTGTGCCCGCGGGTGCGACCACGGCAAACCAGCCCACCATCTCAAACCCAGGCAAACTCTCAGCAAACGTTGGGACTTGCTCAAACCCTGGGACACGCTTGGCCGAGGTCACCGCCAAGAGCCGCAGTCGTCCTTGTTTGACCAATTGCGCACTGGATGCCAAGTCCACCAGGGCCGCATCGGCATGCCCGCCCAACACGTCTTGCACAGCCACACCGACCGATGAATACGACACCAAATTGGATTGCGTCTGTGCCTTGGCGTTCAAGAGCCTGGCAATGATGCCACCAAAGGTGCGTGGTCCTTCATTGGCAATCGAGATTGGCGTGGGACTTGACTTGGATTTGGCAATGAAATCTGGTAGCGACGTCAGCGGCGAATCAGCCTTGACGAAAAGACCAAAGGGGCTGTTGGCAACAAAGACGACGCTGGTGAAGTCGCGTTGCACGTCATACGGCAGGGATTTGAACAAAAATTGGTTGGAGACCAAAGCCGCGGTGGTGGCAAAGTAAAACGTATAGCCATCGCCAGCCGCTCTTGCCACCGCTTGGGCACCGATCACATTTTGACCGCCGGGTTTGTTGTCAATGATGACGCTCTGACCCCAAGTCTTGGTGAGCTTCTCAGCCAAATAGCGTGCAATCGTATCCGGCCCTGAACCCGCAGGTTGTGAGAGCACAAAATGCACGGGCTTGTCTGGCCAGCTCTGGGCAAAGGATCCCATGGGCACACCACCGAGCACCAAGCCCAGGAGTATGGTCGTGAGGCATTGAGCGGTCAGTCTTGCAAGTCGATTGGCGCTCCAACATGAGCGTGCAAATAAACGGTCAATGGCATTCATGGCGTGAACCTTTCAAGATGATGAAGAAAAATCAAGTTCTGAATGTGCGGGAGCTCTGCGCCTTGACTTTAGACTTTGGTGGGCGAGTCGGTGAGCCCTACAGACCACCATCAACCAAAAAATCGCGCCAGCACCTGTTGGTCATTTGTAAACGACTCCAATGCGACAGCGATCGCAGTCGTGGCATGACCGTAGGCGCCAAACACGATGTGATCGGGCCTGACCAGAGCCGCTTGCACGCCCTCTTTTTCAAACCAAGCCTTGACCACACCATCGCACTCTTGGGCAGCGCCTTCACCCCAACGAATCACTCGCACATTCAAGGACTCATTTAACACCACTTTGTCCCATTGTGCATCGGCAGTTTCACTCACAAAAAGTCGCCAGCCACAGCCCAAGACGTGATCCATTCGAACACGCTCTTGGGTATGGGGGAGGATGAGCCAAGGTTGCGGGAAAACGCAACCGCGCGCTGAGCTTGCGTTGGCTCTTGCACTGGCGCTCAAACAGCCTTCAGTCAATGGGGGTTGGACGTTTTGCCTGGGGGTTGCTTGCACCACGCCATTGCACTCGGCCAAAAGCTGCGCATCCCGAGCCATGGCACGTGAGAGGTCACGCTCGCCCACCAACTCTCCAATGTGTTTGATGCGTTGCGTGAGGGCCGTCACATGCCCGCCTCTCTCAAGGCCGTAGGTGTCGAGCAAGCTCTCGCGTGCCAAGCCCTTCAAGACCTGGCTGAGTTTCCACGCCAAGTTTTGAGCATCCCTGAGCCCTTGACACATGCCTTGCCCCAAAAAGGGAGGTTGCTGGTGCGCGGCATCCCCTGCCACAAATACCCGTCCTTGCCGCCACGATTGGGCCACCAATGCGTGAAAACGATAGCTCGCTTGTCGCCACAACGCTCCATCGTCGGGGGTGATCCAACGCTTGAGCAAATCCCACGTGCCTTGTTCGCTGGCCACTTGTTCGGGGTCCTCACCAGGGTTGATGGAAATCTCCCATCGGCGATGGTTGTTGGGCCCTATCACGTAAGTGCTGGGGCGTGAGGGCTCGCAGTACTGCACACTCACCCGAGGGGTTTTGCGCAGACCACGCTCATTGAGGAGCACATCCACCACCAACCACGACTGCTCAAAGCCCAAGTCCAGCAACTCAATGCCTACTTTTTTTCTGACGGTGCTCGATGCCCCATCACACGCAATGAGGTATTTGGCCTCAATGGTTTTGGTGTGTCCCTGTGCATTTTGAACACTCAACACCACGGCGTCAGGCCTTTGCTCCACACCCACACCCGTGTGAGCGAGCTCCACGTGCACATGCGGGAGACTTTGAACACGCTCACGAATGATCGACTCCACAGGGGGTTGAGAAAACACGATGGAGGGCACGTAAGACAGCGGATAGGGCTCGGGCAATGAGGACATGCACTTGATCAACTGTCCATTGACGCCGTAATACTCCGAGTTGGTAAATGGCTCGGTGTGGGGCTCGATCTCGAGCTCCAGCCCCAACTGCTGGAAAATGCGCATGATCTCGTGGTCCAGGGCAATGGCGCGTGGTTTGGGATAGACCTCCAGGGACTGATCGCACACATAGGTCTTGATGCCTTGAAGTCCCAATAAACCAGCGGCCACCGCGCCAGTGGGGCCAAAACCCACAATGGCCACATCAAACATGGTCATTGCTCCCCAGTGATAGTGGCTTGCCCGTCAAGCATTGGCGTGACCTCACGCAGCAACCAGGCCTGCGGCTTGGATGCCCGCCATGCAAATGGCCTCGTCTTCGTCACCCGTCCCACCGCTCGCACCGGCAGCCCCCAAAATCTCACCGGCTGCATTTTTGATCAGTACCGCACCCGTTTGGGGTAGAAATTTGCCTGCCGCAGTAGAGGCGAGCGACAAAAAGAAATTGGGGTTGTCCTTGGCGCGTTGCGCCAACACCCGACTAGAGCTTCCCATGCCCACAGCACCCCAAGCCTTGCCCATCGCCACGTCAAAGCGAAACATGCTGGCACCGTCTTCACGCGCAAACGCCACCAAATGACCTGAAGCGTCCAGCACCACCACGCCCATGGGCTTGTATTGATGTGTTCGAGCATTGGCAAGTGCGGCTTCAATGATGTGTTGGGCCGCGTTCAGTGAGAGATGGGACATGAAAAAACTCCTGGATGGATTGGGATGGGCTTGAACTGATGGATAGGCTGGGCGATGGCAAGCAGCACTGAAATGCAGTGTGAGTTTTAGCTTGAGAGTTGGATTTTATGCCCAAGCCCAGGCCACTGCATGCCCAGTGGGCCAACTTGTCAAACCACGGGTATCAAGTCTCACCTTGAAAGGGCAAGCCCACTGGGGATTCATTCAGTCTTTTGTGTGCAATTGAGGCAACCCTATGTTTTGATGAGCAAATTGTCATGAAAACCCTTCTTTTTTTGAGCAACTCTTTCAATTATGTCATTCAGTAACGCACACCTATCTTTTAACATTTGAACCATGAAACGCGCACTTTGTTTATGTCTATTCACCCTCATGCCCATGCTATCTTGGGCAGTGGGAGACGAGTGCGTGGTCGAGACCAACCCCAATCAGAGACTTATTTGTCAAGCCCAAAGTCATGCCAGTGCGTTTTATTGCGACAAAATCACCACGTTTGGACTGAGAAGTGAGTGCATCTTGGCGGTTCGCACTCGCCAGCGCGTCATTAACTTTGGCTTCAAACCCCTCGATCAAACCAAGTCGGTGTTCAGGTAATCGCGCCCAAGATCACGGGCATTTCGAACTGTAGCGCCCGATTGTCGTTTTGCATTGACCTATACTCGAACTGATCTACAAATCAATCGATGACAAGGCAAACACAATGTGCAGATGGATGGCCTACGGTGGACCTGAGATTTACTTGAAAGATGTTTTGTTTGAACAAGACAATTCATTGATCAAGCAAAGCCTATCGGCCAGAGAGTCCCAATGGAGCACGAACGGAGATGGTTTTGGCGTGGCGTGGTATGGCCACAAAAGCACCCCAGGGGTATTCAAAGATATTTTGCCGGCTTGGAACGATAGCAATTTATTATCTTTGGCTCATCAAATCGAGTCAGGACTGTTTTTCGCCCACGTGAGGGCGTCTAGCGGCACCAGCGTCGCACGAAACAACTGCCACCCCTTCAGTGTCCATGAGTGGAGCTTCATGCACAACGGCCAAATTGGGGGTTGGACACAATTGAGGCAATCGATCGAAGCCCTCATCAGCCCCGAGTGGTACCAACACCGCCAAGGCACCACCGACAGTGAAGCGCTTTTTTTGCTGGCCTTGACTCTGGGCTTAAAGCGTGACCCCATCTTGGCCATGAACCGCGCGTTGGGAGCCATTGCTGAGCTCATGAAAAAACACGAGGTTCTCGAGCCCATGCGACTCTCGGCAGCTTGCTCGGATGGCAAGCAAATTTGGGGATTTCGCTACGCCAGTGATCAGCACTCCCCAAGCCTTTACTATGGCACGCCCACCACCCATGCCAAAGATCACTTCCCTGGTCAAATCAACACCATTGCGTCTGAACCAATCGATGACGAAGCCTCGCACTGGTGCGCAGTCCCAGAGAACACGGGGCTGGTCTGGACCCACGGTCGCATCCAGACTTTTGCCATCACGCCTATGCACTGATGCGATTGAGTACCTTTGACTTGCAGTTGTGACCCAACGCCCTCAACGCACCTCAACGCACCTCAAGACGCCAGAGCAGGCGGTGCCTTGAGTCGGCGGGCACAAAGATAAGCCAACAGGGCCAAGCCCATACTCACCATGAACGTGCTTTTGAGCCCGAAATGTTGACTGAGCATGGCACCGCCCAAGCCGCCCAAGACTCCCGTGAGGCCATAGCCCACGATGGAGTAGAGTGCTTGGCCTCTCGCCCTCAATTGGGCTGGGAAATGCTCATTGAGCCAAGTCATGCACACGGTGTGATGCACTGCAAAGGTCAATCCGTGCATCATTTGCGCCAACACCAACAGTGGCCAAACCCCCGCACCCCAAGCGGTCAAGGCCATTCTCACGGCCATCCCCAGGGTACACAGCTTGAGCCACCCCATGGGCGAGAGACCGTGAATCCAAGAGCTTTGCGTATAAAACGCGGCAATCTCCACCACCACCCCCAAGCCCCAAAACAGTCCAATGGTGGTTTTGTTGTAAGCCAATTGGTCCAAATATAGCGAGAGGTAAAAGTAAATGCACATGTGCGAGAGCACATGAAAAAACATCGTTAAAAAAAACCAACGGTTGTGTGGCTTCAACACAATGCGCAAGATGGATTCTTGGCTGGTGTGTGAGTGCACACTCTCTTTGGTATTGGGAATCAACCACGCCCCCAAATTCACCAAGAGCAAAGTCAGTGACGTCCAGCCCGCAAAATCCTCCAAGCCATAGCGCTCAAACCAAAACCCAGCCAAACACACGGTGAGCAAAAAACCAAAGGATCCACACAAACGCACCCGGCCATAGCGCTTGGCGTCAAATCGACCTTCGTGACTCACCCAATGCGAGAGTGCGGCTTCGGTCATGGGCATCATGGCACTGGTGTGGATGAACATGATCAGCAACAACCCCGCCAAGAGCGTCATGCTCGCGCCTTTCATGAATACGCTGCATAGAACTGCCACACTGGCGCAAAAGCGCAACAGCCAAACCCGCTCACCGGTGTGGTCACTCAGCCAGCCCCAACCATAGGGCGCAAATATCCGGGTGAAAGACTGAATGGACGCCATCAGACCGATGACATACAGGCTCGCCCCTTGGGACTTGAGCCACAAAGACAAATAGGGATTGAAAAACCCGATGTGCGCAAAGTAACTCGCCGACAGACAGGCAAAGGCAACCAAGGGCGAAATGCCAAGGGTCAATTTCACACGCAAGGCTTTGAACACCACTCGCTTTGCTTCAAACCAAATCAGGCATTGTGGAACACTCGGTCAAGTCAAGCCTGTGCGGCAATGGGCTTGAAGGGCGGTGTGACATCAGCGCATTGGGCACGGTGCCTCAATGCGTGCTCCATCACCACCAATGCCAACAGTGCCTCGGCAATGGGCGCCGCACGAATGCCCACACACGGATCATGACGCCCTTTGGTGATGACGCTCGTGGGCTGTAAATCTTGATCAATGGAAGGCTTGGGGATCAAAATCGAGCTTGTGGGCTTGATGGCCAACTGGACCTCCAAGTCCTGTCCCGTGCTGATGCCCCCAAGCACTCCACCCGCATGGTTGCTCAAAAAACCATCCGGCGTCATCGCGTCCCCATGAAATGAGCCCAGTTGAGCAACGCTCTCAAAACCGGACCCAATCTCGACCCCTTTCACCGCATTGAGCCCCATCATGGCCCAGGCAATGTCGGCATCGAGTTTGTCAAACAACGGCGCGCCCAGGCCCACGGGCATGTGCTGGGCACAGACGCGGATTTTGGCGCCACACGAGTCCCCAGACTTGCGCAATTGGTCCATGTAGGCCTCCAAGGCCGAGACATCCGCACACGGTGCAAAAAAGGGATTGTGGCTCACATGACTCCAATCCTCAAACGCAATGGGGTGTGGACCCACTTGGGTCATGCAGGCCATGAAAACAATGCCATGCTGGGCTTGCAACCATTTTTTGGCCACTGCACCGGCGGCTACCATGGGTGCGGTGAGCCTGGCCGAGGATCGTCCTCCCCCACGCGGATCACGAAAACCGTATTTTTGCGTGTAGGTGTAATCTGCATGCCCAGGCCTGAAGGTCTGTGTGATGCCACTGTAATCTTTGCTGCGTTGATCGGTATTGGGGATCAAAAGGGCGATCGGTGTCCCTGTGGTTTTGCCTTCAAAAACGCCCGACAAAATCTGCACTTGATCGGTTTCTTGGCGCTGGGTCACAAAGCGACTGGTGCCAGGGCGACGGCGATCCAAATCGGGCTGGATATCGGCCTCGCTCAAGGGCAGCCCTGGCGGGCAGCCATCGATCACACAGCCTATGGCCACGCCGTGGGACTCACCAAAATTGGTCACGGCAAAGAGTTGTCCAAAAGTATTTGCGCTCATGGGCCCTATTATCCTATGAGACTGAGGGCCCCAGGCACCTCGCCAGGGTCTATTTGAGTTCAGGCGTGCAACTATTCTTTGCGAGCAATCCCAGTGACACCGTTTTCCTCAGGCCAGTCGCGGATATAGGCTTTGAGCAGGGTGTTCTCAAAGTTTTGACTATCGACCACGGTTTTGGCCACATCGTAAAAACTGATCAAACCCAGGAGCGCTCGCTCACTCACCACCGGCATGTAGCGAGCGTGGTGCTCCAGCATCATGCGCCTGACTTCGTCCAAAGCAGTCTCTGGCGTGCACGTGAGCGGCGAGTCATCCATCACCGTTCGCACGTGAATGCTGTTGAAGTTGGTGGGGTGCTTGACCACGCACTCGATCACTTCACGAAAGGTGAGCATGCCCACCAACTCATCAAACTCCATGACCACGACCGAGCCGATGTCCTTTTGCGCCATCATGGCGAGTGCTTTGGACATTTCATCTTGAACGTCCACCGAATAGATCAGGTTGCCCTTGATTTTTAAAATATCACTGACTTTCATTCGCCACTCCCTTTATCGAACGGTTCAACCCTCGAGCATAAAGCCACATGTTCTCAAAACAACTTGAGCAAACGCAAGGAAACGATGTTTTTCTGGGCTTGATCCATGGGTCAGTTGCCCAACACTGTGCTTTTCAGTCTATCGAAGGCCTTGCGCTTTGCAAACAAGCGTATTCACCTAGTCTCTTTCAATTTGCACGCTTTCAAGCGTGCGCAAAGGCCTCTTGCAAACTCATGTGGCTCAAGGTTTGGTAGAGCGCTGCACTCACGGCCTCTTGCGGCAAGAGCCAACGCGAGAGCAAAGGCAAAATGGATGTTTCAATGGGGTTGATGAGAATCACCCACCTCGGCAACCTGATCGCCTCTTCGTCGAGTGTGGCCACCCAATCGAGCTCACTCAAGTGTTCAAGCACACCTTTGAGCACCAAAGGGTCGACCCTCAAGGCTTGGGCCAGGCTCAACGAGTCGAGTCCTTTGGCCGGGGTGCTGCGCAATCTCTGCAACAACGCCAGTATTTCCAACGCCAACTGGAAACCAAAGCCTGGTGCATCACTCTCACGCAAGAGTGGCACGCTCAAACTCGGCAGTGCAGCCACAAAGACCGCCCCCGCCAAGATGATGAGCCACGTCAAATACATCCAAAGCAAAAAAATTGGCAAGGTCGCAAACGCGCCATAAATCATGGACACTGCAGGAATGCTCGTCAAATACCAGGTCAAGGCAAGGCGAGCCACTTCGACGGCCGAAGTCACCCAAAGGCCACCCAACAAGGCATGCGCATACTTCACCTGGGTATTGGGCACGTAACGGTAGAGCGCACTCATGCCGATCACCCACATGAAAAACTCCAACGCATTGATCAAAAACTCCAACAAACCAATGCCGTCTCCTATCCAAGTTCGCGACAAGGTACTCACATAAAACAAAGACACCACCCCCAAACCAAGTACCAATGGACCCAGTGTCATGACCGACCAGTACAGCAAAATTTTCTGAGTGAGCGCTCTTTTTTGGTGGTTGTGCCAAATGGCATTCAAGCTTTTGTCGATGGTGTAGACCAAACTGAATGCCGAGACCACCAAGACGGCAAAACTCGCCAACCCAAGTCGCGAGGCTTTGCTGGAGAATTGGCTCAAATAGCCCAGGACTTGATTGGAAATGCTCTCAGGAATCAAACTTTGGACCAACCAATGCTGCAGCACTTGTTGAAATTGATTGAAGACTGGAAACACGGTGAACACGGCCAAGATCACCGTCAAAATCGGCACCAAAGCCATGGTCGAGGTGAAGGTAAGACTGCCAGCCGTTTGCCCTAAGCGCTCTTGACGCAACCGCTCGAAAAGGACTTGAAAGAGTCGCCCCCAAGCCACCTCTTGCCATGAGCGAAAGAAGGACGGGGCGGCAGTTTGGTGTGGTACTGAATTGAACATCATGGTCGCTATGATGCCACTGTTTATGAACGGGGTTGGCACTGGCCTCATTTTCTGACCCAATCGACCCAAGACCCGCCCCCAAAAACCTCGGATAATAGACCCATGATCCACAACATCCCACCGAATGAGCCCTCCAAAGAGGTGAGGCTCACCCAAAACGCCGCCCTCATCAGCCTCCTTCTCCTCATCGTCTTGTGCTTGGCGTGGGAATGGTCTTGGGCGCCCCTCAAGCCGGGTGGGACGTGGCTCGCACTCAAAGCCTTGCCATTGGTCTTTGGCGTGCCTGGCCTCATCAAGCGTCGACTCTACACCTACCGCTGGTTGAGTTTGGTGGTGTGGCTTTACTTCATTGAAGGTGTCGTGCGGGCCTATAGCGATGTGGGCGACTCGGCGCGCTTGGCTTCATTGGAGACGGCGCTCAGTGTGTTGCTCTTCATGGCTTGTGCGGGACATGTCCGTGCGCGCTTTAAAGCCTCTCTTTCAACATCCAATGGCGAACACAGTTCTGCATCGAACACCTCAAGAGAGTTGTCCACCGCTCGCGCCCAGCAATTGATTGATCAACTGAAAATGATCCTTGGGGCAGAACAAGTCCTCACGCCGCCACTCGATCTGAGTGCTTACGAACAAGATTGGCGCAAACGCGCCAAAGGACGTGCCTTGTGCGTGGTTCGCCCAGCCAACACACAAGAAGTCTCGGCCGTTGTCAAAGCCTGCGCAAGCCTTGGGGTCAGCATCGTGCCTCAAGGCGGGAACACGGGCCTGGTGGTGGGATCCATTCCCGATGAGAGTGGGGAGCAAGTGCTCTTGTCCTTGCAACGCATGAAAGCGGTGCGCGCCGTGCACACCGACAATTTGTCCATCGAAGTCGAGGCCGGCTGTGTGTTGGCTCAATTGCAAGAGGCAGCCCTTGCAGCAGGCTTATTCTTTCCCTTGAGCTTGGGCTCTGAGGGCAGTTGCACGATTGGAGGCAATCTTTCGACCAATGCTGGTGGCACTCAAGTGCTGCGCTATGGCAATGCCCGCGATTTGTGCTTGGGGCTTGAAGTGGTATTGGCCAATGGTGAAATCTGGCGTGGCCTCTCAGGCCTTAGAAAGGACAACACGGGATACGATCTCAAAAACCTCTTCATCGGCAGCGAAGGCACGCTGGGGATCATCACCGCCGCGAGCCTCAAACTTTTTCCCAAACCCAAATCAACATTGACAGCTTGGGCGGCATTGGACAGCTTGCAAGCATGCGTGAAACTGTTGGGATTGGCGCATGAAAAACTGGGCACAGGTTTGTCGGGCTTTGAAGTGATGAACCAGTACTCGCTGGGCCTGGTGCAAAAGCATTTTCCAACACTCCAAGCACCGTTTCAAGATTACGCGTGGTGCGCTTTGCTTGAACTCTCAGACAACGAGTCCACCGAGCATGCTCATGAGCAACTCGTGGGCCTCTTGGAGCTGGCCATGGACCATGGCACTGTGCAAAACGCCACAGTGGCTGAAAATTTATCCAAAGCTGCCCAACTTTGGCATATCAGGGAAAGCATCACTTTGGCCCAGGCCCAAGAGGGACTCAATATCAAACACGACATCTCCTTGTCTGCTTCAAACATTCCGGCATTTGTCGCGCAGACCGATCGCGAACTGGGAGAACTCATCGCTGGTGTTCGCCTGGTCAACTTTGGGCATTTGGGGGACGGCAACTTGCACTACAACGTCCAGGCCCCCGAGAGACTGGAGAGTGCTCAGTTTCTGCGAGATTTTGAACAACACGTCAATGATGTAGTCCACCGCAATGTGTTTGCATTGGGAGGCTCCATCTCAGCAGAGCATGGCATCGGCTCCTTGAAGGTCGACACCCTGCCCCACTACAAAGACCCACAAGCCTTGAGCCTCATGCGACGCCTTAAAGACAGTCTGGACCCCGCGCGCACATTGAACCCCGCACGCGTGATTCGCATGGAGACAGCACAGACTCGCTGAGCCCTCAAAGCCCTTAAAATAAGCTCCGTCAAAATCCAACCCAACGTTTTTATTCCATGAACCCAAGCTCGCCCAATCCTTCTCAATATGAAGACTTCATGCGCCACGTGTTCACCCACGGTGTGCACAAAGAAGACCGCACGGGAACGGGGACTCGCAGTGTATTTGGTCACCAAATGCGTTTTGATTTGAACCAAGGATTTCCTTTGGTGACGACCAAAAAAGTGCACTTGAGATCAATCATCCAAGAACTGTTGTGGTTTTTGACGGGATCTTCGAGCAACGTATGGCTGCAAGAGCGGGGCGTCACCATCTGGAACGAATGGGCCAAAGAGGACGGAGATCTGGGCCCGGTGTATGGTGTTCAGTGGCGCAGTTGGCCCACACCCGATGGGCAACACATCGATCAAATTGCCGAGCTCATGAAAACGCTCAAAAGCAATCCGGACTCCAGGCGCATGATTGTGAGCGCTTGGAATGTGGCCGACTTGTCCAAAATGGCGCTCATGCCTTGCCATGCATTTTTCCAGTTTTACGTGGCCCCAAGCGTCACCCCAGGTGGCAAAGGGCGCTTGAGTTGTCAACTCTACCAACGAAGCGCTGACATTTTTCTGGGCGTGCCCTTTAACATCGCCAGTTATGCGCTACTCACCCACATGATTGCGCAGCAAAGTGACTTGGAGGTGGGCGAGTTCATTTGGACTGGAGGAGACTGCCACATCTACACCAATCACTTCGAACAAGTTCAACTGCAACTCTCTAGAGTACCTCACCCCTATCCAATACTGAACATCAAGCGCCGTCCCGAGACTATTTTTGATTATCAGTTTGAAGACTTTGAAGTCCTCAACTATCACTGTCACGAGGCCATCAAAGCACCCGTGGCGGTTTAAGCCTCCAGGCCATTTGATGACACACCAACACCCTTTGAAGCTGCCATGTCTTTGAGTTTGATTTTTGCCTCATCCTCCAACGGTGTGATTGGAGAAAACAATCAACTGCCTTGGCATTTGCCTGAAGACTTGGCGCACTTTAAAAAGCTCACCATGGGGCAGGTGGTGCTCATGGGCCGAAAAACTTGGGAATCGATCCCGCAGCAGTTCAGGCCCTTGCCTGGACGGCCCAACTGGGTCCTCACCCGTCAAGCCAACTGGTCTGATGCGGGTGCACGCCGCTTCACCGAGCTCTCTGAAGCTATGGCTGCATTCGATCGCGAGCACCCCAGTGGGGAATTGTGGGTGATTGGTGGCGCACAAATCTATGCCCAAGCCATCGATCACGCCAGTCGCATCGAGCTCACTTTGGTTGAAAAAACTTGCAGCGGCGAGGCCCTGGCACCAAAAATTGATTCAAATTGGGTGACAATGTCTCGGGAAACGCATACTGCCAAGAATGGCTTGATTTACCACTTTATTTCTTACCAACGACACCGCAAGGAGTGACCATGTCAAACGATGAATTCCACGTACACGGAGCCCACGAACA
Organism: uncultured Burkholderiales bacterium; assembly: GCA_903864315.1. Taxonomy (GTDB): domain Bacteria; phylum Pseudomonadota; class Gammaproteobacteria; order Burkholderiales; family Burkholderiaceae_C; genus Limnohabitans. The sequence continues at coordinate 13,138 of CAIPFK010000301.1, forward strand.
CGAGCTCGAGCATGCCAGCCATGGAGGCGGTCACGACGCACATGGCATGACCAACCAAATCGCCATGTTCACCGCCATCATCGCCACGGTGGGTGCTATATTTGGTTACATGGGAGGGGCCACCCAGGCCAATGCCGGACTTTATAAAAACAACGCCGCCATTTTAAAAACCGAGGCCTCGAACCAGTGGAATTATTATCAGGCCAAAAGCTCAAAACAAAATTTGAGCGAATTGGGCAAAGAAATTTCACCCCCTGCCAAAAAAGATTTCTACGATGAAGAAATCAAACGTTACAAATCAGAAAAAGCCGAGATCAAGAAAAATGCCGAAGCCCTCGAAGCCAAGAGCAAAGAGTGGGATGAAAAGTCGGATGAAGAAATGCACCAACATCACCGTTGGGCTCAGGCCACCACGGCACTCCAAATCTCCATTGCCTTGGCTGCCATTGCACTGCTGACCCGAAAAAAATGGTTGCAAAAAGGCATGATGGGCATGGGCGCCTTGGGTTTGATCTTGGGCGCTGCTGCGGCTTTGCACTATTGAGATCCAAGCCCGCGGTTTCAAACAACGCCTTTAAAAAACCACGCCCATGAGACTGGCCACTTGGAACGTCAACTCTTTGAATGTTCGCTTGGAGCAAGTATTGGCGTGGCTGAGCGACTCTCCCGTTGGCTCCAGCGTTGATGTCTTGGTCTTGCAAGAGACCAAGCTCAGTGATGACTTGTTCCCATTTCAAGCGTTCACCAGAGCAGGGTTTGAACTGTCATTTTTTGGACAAAAGACCTACAACGGAGTGGCCCTCATCTCACGCCATCCGATCTCATCGGTGATTAAAAACATGCCGACATTTGACGACCCAATGGCCAGAGTCATCAGTGCGCAGGTTTTGGGGCTTCGCGTGATTGGAGCCTATTTCCCCAATGGACAAGATCCTCAAAGCGATAAATTCGTCTACAAGATGAAGTGGCTCAGCGCCATGCACGAGTGGCTGACAGCCCTCACTCTCCAAGCGCCTCCCATCGCATTGATGGGGGACTTCAACATCACCTGGGACGCGGCGGATGTGTGGGATCCGGTGGGACTCAAGGACACCATTCACTGCACTGATGAGGAAAGAGCGCACCTCAAAGGACTGATGGAACTCGGTTTATTTGACGCTCACCGAAGTCTTCACCCAGAGGGCAAACTATTTTCATGGTGGGACTACCGAGAAGGTGGTTGGCCTCGCAACAAGGGCCTGAGGATCGATCACATTTTGCTCAGCACTGGCCTCAAAGACAGACTTGTTGCCTGTGAGATCGACACAGAACCCCGTGGCCATGAACGTCCGAGCGACCATGCCCCAGTTTGGGTGGATTTGAAAGATTGAGCCACTGTTGGCTGACTGAGAAGTGGTTCAAGCCACCCAACCCAAAAAGAATTCTTTTATCTCAATTTCAAGGATTGGTTTCACGCATGGTTTAAACCATCGTTCAATGCGACCCTTTACGCTTTGGGATCGTAAAAAACCAACCCTGGGATGGTTTGCTCCTTCTCCGGGCTCATGTCCGCACGAAGCTCTATGGTGTTGCGGTCTGGATCGCGAAAAAATACCGACACTTGACCATCTCCAAAGGTGACTGGGCCTTGGGTGATCGTGATGTGGTGCACCGCCAATGTTTGCATCACCAGCACCATGTCCTTGACTCTGAGCGCCACATGCGTGATGCCAGGGTGCTTGGTTGCCAAGTCCATCAAGACGTTTTTCCCGTCCAAAGTATCCACACCATTGGTGATCAAATTGAGCTCGACGCCAGCCGCATTTTTAATGATGACCACAGTATCAAAATCGGGTTCATGAAAAAGCTCGAATCCCAAAATGGCATAAAACGCCAATGCACGGTCTTTGTCAGTCACACGAATACCGATGTGGTCTATTTGCTCAACGTCGATCATCGCGTCAAAGTCTCTGGTTCAATGTGATGATATTTGGCGAAGATGCGCCTCAATCCTCAAGCCCCAATTCTTGGATTTTTCGGGTGATGGTATTGCGACCAATGCCTAGTTTTTGCGCAGCCTCAATACGGCGACCCCGTGTGTTGTTGAGCGCAGTTTGAATGAGCTTGGCCTCAAAGCGTTTGCTCAGGATGTCCCACACATCCCCTAGACCCAGCGCCAACAAGGCGTTGGCCTCATGTTCCAAGAGTCGCTCCCAAGCTTGAGAGTCTGCACTTTGCGCCAAAACACCAGGCGCATACGTAGCATCCAATACAGTGGAACTGGTCAACTGAGGCGCGCCCATGGGCCTGGGACTGGACAATCGGTTGCCCACATCTCCGAATGAACCCAAGGAATAGTCCAGGCTCTCACTTGATGAAAGTGGAGACAAAGCAACTTCGCCAAACACATTGTCCAAGCCATGGCGTTGAAACTCTTTGCCCACAGAGATCGCATCGTGCTCTTTGTCAGCGAACGCATCCATTGCACCAGAGGCACTGGCGCTAGAGATATCAAATCCAGCGCTGTGTGATGGCACGACAATGGAGCTGACACCTTGGGATGATGCAAAATAAGCCAACACTTCAGGGGGCAAGTCTTTGGGCTCGATCAATTGTGCTGGGGCCATGACACTGAGCCAGTGACAAATGTTTTCGAGTTGACGCACATTCCCAGGGAAATTGAATTGGGTCAGGATATTGACCGCAGAGTCTGTGATGCGTTTGGGCTCAACTCCTAGTTGCACCGCACTTTGTTGCAAAAAATGTCGTGTGAGAACTGGCACATCTTCGCGCCGCTCTCGAAGAGCGGGCAAACGCAGTCGTATCACATTCAAACGGTGAAATAAATCTTCTCGGAAAACACCGGCTTTCACGCGCTGCTCCAGATCTTGATGGGTAGCAGCAATCACACGAACATTCGCTTTGATACTGGTGTGCCCGCCCACGCGGTAGAAATTACCATCACTCAAAATGCGCAATAAGCGAGTTTGCAAGTCAAAGGGCATGTCGCCAATTTCGTCCAGGAAAAGCGTGCCACCTTCGGCTTGCTCAAACCGGCCTCGCCGCATGGTTTGCGCCCCTGTGAAAGCGCCCCGTTCATGACCGAACAATTCGCTCTCGAGCAAATCCTTCGGGATGGCTGCGGTATTGATGGCAACAAAGGTGCCTTGATGACGCAAGGAGTGTTTGTGCAGCGCACGTGCGACCAACTCTTTTCCAGAGCCAGACTCGCCCGTGATCATGACGGTCACATTGCTTTGCGATAAACGTCCAATGGCGCGAAAGACATCTTGCATGGCCGGTGCTTGACCCAACATTTCGGGGGCTGCTTCAGAAACATAAGCCCCCACCGCTTCACGCCGACTTTCTTGCAACGCTCGGCGAATGAGCTCTACCGCCTTGGGCACATCAAAGGGTTTGGGCAAGTATTCAAAGGCTCCACCTTGAAAGGATGAGACGGCACTGTCCAAGTCGGAATAAGCGGTCATGATGATGACTGCCATGCTTGGAATTTTGGTCTTGATTTGGGTGAGCAAATCAAGACCCGAGCCACCCGGCATGCGAATATCGCTCACCAACACTTGTGGTTGATCAGCCTCGACAATCCCCTCCAAGGCGGCCATCACCTCCCTAGGATTGGTAAAACTGCGGGTGGGTAAGCCTTCACGCAACAGCGCCTTTTCAAGCACAAAGCGGATGGATTGATCATCGTCGACGATCCAAATCGGTTTCATTTGTATTCAATGCCTTGGGTGGTCAAACTTTACTGAAAAACAACTCTTTATTGCAAAGGGAGCAAGATCTTGAAATCCGTTCTTCCCTTCACACTTTCACACTCAATCAAACCATGGTGCTGCTGGATGAACGACTGGGCCAAATTCAAGCCCAATCCCGACCCACCATCACGACCAGAGACCAAGGGAGAAAACAACCGATCCTTGATCGATTCAGGAACCCCAGGGCCGTTGTCAATGACATGCAATTCCAATGCCAATCGGTGGCGTTGATTGCCAAAAGAGATCTGTCTAGACACCCTGGATTTCAAAATGATCACGGCATCGCCTTGCTCAATGCGATCGGCCAACGCTTGTGCGGCATTGTGAGCAATGTTGAGAACGGCTTGGATGATTTGCTCCAAGTCCCCGCGGAAATTGGGCAATGACGTGTCATAGTCGCGTTGCACCTTGATGCCTTTGGGAAATTCCGCCAATATGAGGGCACGCACTCGCTCAAAAACTTCGTGGATATTGACATCCGAGACCACATGGGGGCGTCGGTGAGGCGCCAACAATCGGTCCACCAAGGTCTGAAGCCTGTCGGCCTCACGGATGATGACCTGAGTGAATTCGATCAAGTCCTTGGATTCAATCTCCATTTGAAGCAACTGGGCGGCTCCTCGAATGCCACCCAGAGGGTTTTTGATCTCATGGGCCAAGTTGCGAATGAGCTCTTTGTTGGCCTGCGCTTGATCCAAGATACGATCTTCTCTCTCTTTGCGGGCTTGTTGTTCCAGTGGCAAGAGTTCAAACAGTATTTGTCCCTTCACGTCTGATGGCGAGACCACCACATGAACTGGCATGGACTCGCCTGCACTTCTTTTCAAATTGGCATCAAACCTCAGAACTGAGGCATGTTCCTCGCTGGCGCTGGCCAAGGCGACCATTATTTTTTGATGCTCCAAGAATAAATTCTCCAAACGCTGCCCCTGGATGGAGCGTCTGGGCAGACCCAACATTTCTTGTGTGGCTGCATTGGCAAAAAGCACCACTCCCTCGGAGTCCACCATCAAGAGCAAAGTGGCCAACAAGTGAAATGGATCGAGCGCGAGGGAGGTCTTCGGCGTGGGCTTGATCACTGGCGAATTGGAGAGGTTGGCAGGCATGGGGGGGTGAACTCCTTTCAATGAATGCACTTCACGCGGCTAGGGCACCAAAGGCTCAATATGCTCAATATTCTCAAAAGGCAGGCCAATCATGTCAGCAAGCACTTTTGCAAGCACTTTTGGGCGATGTTCAGAACTTGCAGGGGAGACACATGAACCCTCAAAAAAAAAGGGACGGTCTTTGCTACCGCCCCTCTTTTTGCTTAATGGTTCCTTAGAACCTTAACCATTACAGTGAGTAATACATGTCGTACTCAATGGGATGGGTGGCTTGACGGAAACGGGTGACCTCGCCCATTTTGAGCTCGATGTAAGCGTCAATCATGCTGTCAGTGAACACACCACCTTTGGTCAAGAACGCACGGTCTTTGTCCAAATAGTCCAAGGCTTGATCCAAGCTGTGGCAAACGGTGGGCACCAATGCGTCCTCTTCAGGAGACAAATGGTACAAGTCTTTGGTGGCTGCTTCACCAGGGTGAATCTTGTTCTCGATGCCATCAAGTCCAGCCATCATCAGAGCAGCAAAGCACAAATAGGGATTGGCCATTGGGTCTGGGAAACGCGCTTCAATGCGACGGCCTTTTTCGCTTGCAACGAATGGAATGCGAATGGAGGCTGAGCGGTTGCGACTTGAATAAGCCAATTTCACTGGTGCTTCAAACCCAGGGACCAAGCGTTTGTAGCTATTGGTGGTGGGGTTGGTAATGGCGTTCAATGCGCGAGCGTGCTTGATCACACCACCGATGTAGTACAAAGCGATGTCACTCAACCCTGCATAGCCGGAGCCCGCGAAGAGGTTTTTACCCCCCTTCCAAATGGACTGGTGAACGTGCATGCCAGAACCATTGTCGCCCACGAGAGGCTTGGGCATGAAGGTGGCTGTTTTACCGTAAGCGTGAGCAACGTTCCAAACCACGTATTTGAGCTTTTGAGTCCAATCAGCTCTCTCAACCAAGGTTGAGAATTTGGTACCGATTTCGTTTTGACCAGCGCCCGCCACTTCGTGGTGGAACACTTCAACAGGAATGCCCATTTCTTCAAGCAATGCTGACATTTCTGCTCGCATGTCTTGCATGCTGTCGACTGGAGGCACGGGGAAATAACCACCCTTGACTGTAGGACGATGACCTTTATTGCCGCCTTCCATCACCTTTGAAGAATTCCAAGGTGCCTCATACTCATCAATGTGAAAGAAAGCACCAGACATGTCGTTGCCCCAACGCACATCGTCAAAAATGAAGAATTCTGGCTCAGGTCCAAAATAAGCAGTATCACCCAAGCCGGAAGACTTCAAATACGCTTCAGCGCGTTTGGCAATCGAGCGTGGGTCACGGTCATAAGCCTTGCCGTCACCGGGCTCCAACACGTCACAAGACAGGACCAAGGTGGCCTCTTGAAAGAAAGGGTCGACAAAGGCTGTATTGGCATCGGGCATGAGCAACATATCAGACGCTTCAATGCCTTTCCAACCAGCGATGGAGGAGCCATCAAAGGCATGGCCATCGGTAAATTTGCCCTCATCAAAGGCAGAAATCGGCACTGTCACGTGCTGTTCTTTTCCACGGGTATCGGTGAAACGGAAATCAACAAATTTGATTTCATCGTCTTTCACTTGCTTCATCACGTCAGCGACGGTCTTTGCCATCAGAGTTCTCCTGAAATTTCGGTTGGGGTTGGTTAAAGGTCCTGATAAGACGAGCAGATTTTGTGCCATCTTCATCTCATCATGTCCTGGCTCGATCATACAAAACAAATCGATCTAAATTGAGCACGGGCCTCATGAAGAGGCATAAAAACACGCATTCAATAGAAATGAGTAAAGTTAGCCCTTAATTTTGCACCATTATAGTGCAAAATTAAAGTCAAAGCACGCAAAGTCAGCACTTTACCGCACCAATTCAGGGCCAATAGATGCACCAAATTCGTTCAGTCTTTCCAGCATCGAAATGTATGCAGGATTGGCCAGTTCAGGACGGCCTTTCACCCCCAGCTCGATATGGCGACCATATTCGGGATGGTCAACGCTGGGCAGGCTGAAGACTTTCACACCCTCAAAGGCTTTTTCAAGGTCAAGCATCATGGGGGTCAAGGCCGCCTCCATGGCGCCAAACACGATGACAGACTTCTCGATCCATGCACTGAGATCAAACCACTGAGAACAATAGGTCTCTAAAACCCATTCCATCATGGGCCATGCCATCACTGGAAAGCCCGGCACAAAATAAACCCTTGCCCAGGGGTTTTCTCCCAAGATGCTGGGGTCAAGGGTGGAGCACTGAAAGCCTGCGATGTTGTTGTAGGGATTGGGGATGATCTGCGCACCCACAGGAAACATGCCCATGTTCAAGCGATGAATGTGATTGGGATGGTCAGGCTCATAAGGCTGCCCACTCTCCAACGCTTGATCTTGAATTCGCTTTCGAATGAACGCTTCGGCTTGCGGGTGCAAATGCAACTCCAAACCAAGCGCCTTTGCAGCACATTGACGAGTGTGATCATCGGGGGTGGCACCAATGCCACCGCAAGAAAAAACAATGTCACCACTTTGAAACGCATCGCTCAAGGTGCGAGTGATGCGACTGGGATCGTCGCCAACGTAATGGGCATAAGACAAGCTCAAGCCACGTTTGGCCAAGAGCTCAATGAGCTTGGGCATGTGCTTATCGGCTCGCTTACCCGAGAGAATTTCATCTCCCACAATGATGAGGCCAAAATTGGGCTTATTGGGTGTGATCATGATTGGAACTGTTCATTCAATAAAAACATGCCAGTTTAAATCATCGCCAAGCACTTTGAACCATCACAGATCGGGTACCCTCGAATTATCCAACCCGGCGTCCGTCTGATTATTTTGTGAAGCTGCCCAGACAGGACAAAGCATTGATTCAAATGGCCACCAGTTGTCGAATCCCCTTGGACTCCATCTCACTGCCTGGTCCATGGGCAATGACTTCGCCACGCTCCATCACGCAGTACTGATCGGCCAACTCTTGAGCGAAATCGTAATACTGCTCGCACAGCAATATGGCCATGTCCCCCCGAAGGGCCAGCATTTTGATGACCCGTCCAATGTCTTTGATGATGCTCGGTTGTATACCCTCAGTTGGTTCATCCAAAACCAACAACTTGGGCTTGGCGGCCAAGGCGCGCGCAATGGCCAATTGCTGCTGCTGCCCACCCGACAAGTCGCCACCGCGACGGCTTTGCATTTGCGCCAACACTGGAAAGAGCTCGTAAAGCTCATCGGGGACTTTGGCGCTGGCCGCCTTCGTGGCCAAACCCATTTGTAAATTCTCAAGCACCGTCAGTCGACCAAAAATCTCACGCCCTTGGGGCACATAACCAATGCCTGCACGCGCGCGCTGATAGGGAGTCATGTTTTGAATAGGCTGGCCTTCCAACAAGATCTCTCCGCTTTGAATGGGCACCACCCCCATCAATGACTTGAGCAGGGTGGTTTTTCCAACACCATTGCGACCCAAGAGGACCGTGACTTGGCCCAACTGCGCTTGCAACGAGACAGAGCGCAAAATGTGTGAGCCACCGTAATACTGGTTGACTTGGTTAAGAGTTAATAACATTCATCGCCCCAAATAAACTTCAATCACCCGCTCATCGTTTTGAACTTGCTGCAAGGTGCCTTGCGCCAAGACCGAGCCCTCACTGAGCACGGTGACGATCTCTGATATGGCTGCAATGAAACTCATGTCATGCTCGACCACCATCAAGGAATGTTTGCCCTTCAAGGACAGAAATAGCTCTGCTGTTCTTTCAGTCTCGTGATCGGTCATCCCAGCCACAGGCTCATCAAGCAACAGCAATGCAGGGTCTTGCATCAACAGCATACCAATCTCAAGCCACTGTTTTTGGCCATGGCTCAGGTAGCCCGCTTCGTGATAGACCTCGGTGCTCAAATGAATCGTATCAAGCACCTCAGCCAAGCGGTCTGAGTAAACAGAATCAAGCTTGAAAAACAAAGATGAGCTCACGCCCTTGCCGTCCCGAGTTTTAAGGGCCAACTCCAAATTCTCAAACACATTGAGATGCTCAAAAACCGTGGGCTTTTGAAACTTGCGACCCACCCCCAACTGCGCAATCTCGGGCTCACTGTGCTTGAGCAAATTTATCGTGCTACCCAAATAAACTTGGCCCGAATCGGGTTTGGTTTTACCGGTGATGATGTCCATCATGGTGGTCTTGCCCGCACCGTTGGGACCAATCACACAACGCAGCTCACCAGGCGCGATATCGATGTTCAAATTGTTGATGGCCTTGAATCCATCAAAGCTCACATTGACACCTTCCAAATACAAAATGCGGCCATGGGTGACATCAATTTCATTTTGTTGCTTCAGTCGGGAGTAACTCGCACTGCGTCCACCCGAATCGGTATCAAACGACTGGGCTTTGCTCAGATGCTCCTCGATGCGCTTGGAGCCCAACTCCATCAGATCTGGCGTCATGATCGTGCCCCTTCTTTTTTGAAGAGTTTTTGCACAAAACCCACCACCCCAAGGGGCAAGAACAAGGTGACCAAAATAAACAACGCACCCAAGAAATACAGCCAAATGGAGGGTGCAGTGACGGTGAGCCAACTCTTGGCCAAGTTGACCAAAAACGCCCCAACAATTGGACCAATCAACGTTCCCCGCCCCCCAACCGCAGTCCAAATGGCGATCTCAATCGATTGAGCAGGACTCATCTCACTCGGATTGATGATGCCCACTTGTGGCACATACAAAGCGCCAGCCACAGCGCACATCAGGGCCGAGAGTGTCCAAATGGACAACTTGTAGGGCAAGGGTGAGTATCCAGAGAACATCACTCGACTTTCTGCATCTCGGATGGCCATGAGGACTCTGCCCATTTTGCTGGCCATGATCCATTTGGCCAACAAATAAAAACCCATCAAAAAGAAGGCTGACAAAACAAACAAAATGATTCGCATCTCTTGCGTGGCTATGGGGTGCCCCAAAATGCGCTTGAAGTCGGTAAAGCCATTGTTGCCACCAAAGCCCGTCTCGTTTCGGAAAAAGAGCAACATGCACGCGTACGTCATCGCTTGCGTGATGATGGAGAAATAGACCCCTTTGATGCGCGAGCGAAATGCGAAATACCCAAAGACCCAGGCAATCAAAGCGGGCACGATCAAAATGGTCAACACGGTGGCGGTGAAACTGTCACTCAAGGCCCAATGCCAAGGCAACGTCTTCCAATCCAAAAACACCATGAAGTCGGGCAAGTCAGACTTGTAATTACCGTCTCGTCCAATTTGGCGCATCAAGTACATGCCCATGGCATATCCACCAAGCGCAAAGAACAATCCATGCCCCAAGGACAAAATGCCACTAAAGCCCCAGATCAAATCCATCGCCAGCGCGCAGATGGCGTAGCACATGATTTTGCCAACCAATGCAATGGCAAAGTCACTGACGTGAAAGACACTGCTGGGTGAGACCACGATGTTGAGCACGGGAATCCCAATGCACACCAGCACCGCTAAAAAGGCAAAAACACCCCAGCCCCAAGGAGTGAGCAAGCTCTTGGGTTGGGTTAAAAAGGTGGGTTGATGGGTCATGGCGTCGTATCAAACATATATAAAGAAATACAGCGAGGGTCTGGACTGAACAGAGAAAGTGTTGGCTTTCAAGTTTCTGCAGAACGCCCCTTCATGGCAAAGAGTCCTTGTGGTCTTTTTTGGATAAAGAAAATGATGAACACCAAGACGGCAATTTTCGCAAGCACAGCCCCGGCAACTCCTTCGAGGAGCTTGTTGATCACACCCAGGCCAATGGCGGCGTAGACGCTGCCCATGAGTTGACCCACGCCGCCCAGGACCACCACCATGAAGGAGTCCACGATATAGCTTTGCCCCAAATCCGGTCCTACATTGCCAATTTGACTCAATGCACAACCTGCAAGTCCTGCAATCCCTGAGCCCAAGGCAAAAGCATAGGTGTCGATTCGTGCGGTATTGACGCCCATGCAAGACGCCATGGGACGATTTTGCGTGACACCACGAACAAACAAACCAAGTCTCGTGCGCCCTATGAGCAAACTCATTGCAAGGAGCACCAACCCAGCAAACACAATGATCAGCATTCGGTTCCAAGGCAGGATCAAATTCGCCAACACTTCAATACCACCACTCATCCAAGCAGGGTTCTCAACCCCCACGTTTTGAGCTCCAAATATAGAGCGAACCAGCTGCATGAGCATCAAACTGATCCCCCAAGTGGCCAGCAAGGTCTCAAGCGGTCGACCATACAAAAACTTGAGTACCACGCGCTCGATGATGGCACCCACCAAGGCTGAGGTCAAAAAAGACACGGGGATGGCAACCAACAAATACGCATCGAACCACTGCGGATAATGTGCCCTGAAAAACACTTGTACAACATAGGTGGCATAGGCACCGACCATCATGAGCTCACCATGCGCCATATTGATCACACCCATCAAACCATAGGTGATGGCCAGCCCCAACGCCACCAAGAGCAAAATTGACCCCAAGCTCAAACCGGTAAAAAGAATACCCAGTTTTTCACCCCAAGCCAATGCAGACTGAATTGCTTGCAGGGATTTTTTGATTTCAATTTTGATTTCCGCATTGTTTTCTTGACCCATTCGATCATTGAGAATGCGCTGTGTATCGGGTGTTTTGCTGCCACCGAGTATTTTCACGGCGGCAAGCCTTTTTGCATCGTCGCTGCTATTGATCTCGATCGCTGCTTTGGCAAATTCCAATTGATTTTTCAAAGCCTCAACTTGTTCGGCCTTGAGGGCTTTTTCCAGCATGGGTAACTTTTCCGCATCTGGCTCTTTGAGCATGGACTTGATGGCCTTCAAGCGAACCGCTTGATCAGGGCTGAACAAGCTCAAACTAGCCAATGCCGCATCAAGCTCACCGCGCATGCGGTTGTTGCTCACCACATCTTCCGCACTGGCGGGCAGTTCAAGGGGCTCACCAGTGACGGGGTCAATGGCTTTATCACCCTGCACAATGTAGACTTGATGGTCGGAAATTTTAACGCTATCGTCTGAGAGTGCTTGTATCAATACGATCGCCCGCGAATCTGCGTGTTCGATAATTTGCGTCAAGGCCTTGAGTCGATCTTCAGTCTCGCCACTGGACAAGGAAAATGACTCTTGGGGCGTGAGCGCATAACTCAAGAGCGGCAACGACAATGACAAGGCCCA
>CAIPFK010000302.1 GCA_903864315.1 uncultured Burkholderiales bacterium
ACCTTGGTCAATGCACCGGAGAGCATCGCGCCCACGGAGCGGTTGACGTTTCGAGTGACCTCCATGAACTGGACTTTCTCGCCCTTCTCGATCGCGGCCTTGGATTTCTCAATCAAGCGGTGATCGAGCGCCTTGTCCAAACCGTGGTCTTGGTTTTGTGCATGGTAGCGGGGCACGTCGGCGGGCACCTCTGGGCTAAAGAGCAGTCGTGTGAAGTCCAAGCCCGTGGCCTTCCAATGCTCGATGCCTTTTTTCATGTCCAAGAGGTGCGCTTGACCGACCATGTCTTGGAGGGTTTGAAAGCCCAGTTGGGCCATGATTTGACGCAACTCTTCAGCGATGAAGAAGAAGTAGTTCACCACGTGCTCGGGCTTGCCAGAGAACTTGCGACGAAGCACCGGGTCTTGTGTCGCAACACCCACAGGGCAGGTGTTCAGATGGCATTTGCGCATCATGATGCAGCCTTCGACCACCAAGGGAGCGGTCGCAAAACCAAACTCATCGGCGCCCAGCAAGGCAGCGATCGCCACGTCTCGACCGGTCTTCATTTGACCATCGGCTTGCACGCGGATGCGGTCTCTCAAACCATTCATCACCAAGGTTTGCTGCGTTTCGGCCAAACCAATTTCCCAAGGACTGCCCGCGTGCTTGATCGAGGACCAAGGAGAGGCGCCTGTGCCACCGTCGTGACCGGCGATCACCACGTGGTCGCTCTTGCATTTGGCAACCCCCGCAGCGATGGTGCCCACACCAATCTCAGAGACCAGCTTCACACTGATCGAGGCATGGGGCGCCACATTTTTAAGATCATGGATCAGCTGCGCCAAGTCCTCGATCGAATAAATATCGTGGTGGGGGGGTGGAGAAATCAAGCCCACACCGGGCACGCTGTAGCGCAACTTGCCGATGTACTCGGAGACTTTGCCCCCAGGCAACTGACCCCCCTCACCAGGCTTGGCACCTTGCGCCATTTTGATTTGAATTTGATCGGCCGAGCTCAAGTACTCTGCCGTCACGCCAAATCGACCGGAGGCGACTTGCTTGATTTTGGAGCGCAAGGAGTCCCCCGCTTGCAAGGGCATGTCCACCTCAATTTGCGAGTCACCAATGACGCTCTTTAAGCTTTCTCCCACTTTGATGGGGATGCCTTTGAGCTCTTGGCGATAACGTGCGGGATCCTCGCCACCTTCACCCGTGTTGCTTTTGCCGCCAATGCGGTTCATGGCCACGGCCAAGGTGGCATGTGCTTCCGTAGAAATGGAGCCAAGCGACATCGCACCGGTTGCAAACCGCTTGACGATTTCGCTGGCGGGCTCGACGCTATCAATCGAGATGGCTTTGCTCGGGTCGATCTTGAACTCGAACAGACCCCGCAAGGTCATGTGTCGGCGGTTTTGATCGTTGATGATCTGCGCGTATTCTTTGTAGGTGCTGAAGTTGTTGGTGCGCGTGCTGTGCTGCAATTTGGCAATCGCGTCTGGCGTCCACATGTGGTCCTCGCCTCTCGCTCGCCACGCGTACTCGCC
>CAIPFK010000303.1 GCA_903864315.1 uncultured Burkholderiales bacterium
GTTTGGGAGGCCAAGACTTCGGCGTCATACTCTGAGGTCGAGCTCCAATTGAGCTGGCCCTTGTTGGCACCCAAGCCGGGATAGAAATACAAGTAGCACAGGCCAAACACAATGGTGATCACAAAGAGCCCCACCCACCACAACGGCAATGGATTGTTCATCTCTTGTAGGTCCTCATCCCAGACATGCCCGGTGGACTGGGCTTCTTGGCTGGAGGTTTTCTTCTTTCCATTGACGATGAGCAAGACGGCGCAGGCCAAAATGCCAACCAGAGCAATGATGGCGATGTACATTGACCAAAATTCGGAGATAAAGTCACTCATGGGAAATTCCTAATCATCTAAAAAGGGCAGTTGAGCCGCTTCATCAAAATCGGGCGTTTTTTTTCGGTCCATGGTCCAAAAAATGATGCCAAGAAACGCGACGAAGCTCACAACGGTGGCTGCGATGCGTAGGGTGGTGATGTCCATGGTGTGAAATGGTGGTTTGAGGTTGGTGCGGGGTGCAGACCGTTACTTGAAAGCGTGGCCCAAGGACTGGAGGTAGGCAATCAAGGCATCTTGCTCGGTTTTGCCCTTGACGGCTTCTCCAGAGGCTGCGATCTCTTCATCGCTGTAGGGCACGCCCACTGTCCTTAAGGCTCGCATTTTCGGCGGCAAGCTCTCGGGCTCAATCGTGCTCTCGCTCAACCAAGCGTAGGCCGGCATGATGGACTCGGGCACCACGTCTCTAGGATTGTTCAAATGAATGCGGTGCCATTCATCGGAGTATTTCCCGCCCACGCGTTGCAAATCGGGGCCTGTGCGTTTGCTGCCCCATTGAAACGGGTGGTCATAGACAAACTCACCCGCGACAGAATAGTGTCCATAGCGCAGTGTCTCCGACAAAAACGGCCGGATCATCTGAGAGTGACAGTTGTAGCAGCCTTCACGGATATAGATGTCACGCCCAGCGAGTTGCAAGGCACTATAGGGCACGACGCCTGGGAGGGCTTGGGTGGTGGATTTTTGAAAAAACAAAGGGACGATCTCCACCAAGCCACCAATGGCGATGACCAAGAGGACCAAGACGATCATCAATGCATTGTTGGTCTCAATGCGCGCATGTCCCGTGTGGTGTTCTTTGTGCTCAGACATATTGGGCTCCAGATTTCAAGCCAGGAATGGCAGTGGTGGCGGCTTTGCCTTGGGTGGCGGTCATGATCACGTTCCAGAGCATCACCAGCATGCCAAACAAATACAAGGCGCCACCGATCACGCGAATGACGTAGTAGGGGTAGGTCGCTTTGACGCCTTCGACAAAGGTGTAGGTGAGGGTGCCGTCGTCGTTCATGGCCCTCCACATGAGGCCTTGCATGACGCCCGCAATCCACATGGCGGCGATGTAGAGCACGATCCCCACGGTGGCACTCCAAAAGTGCAACTCAATGGCGGGCACGCTGTGCATGGTTTTTTGACCAAAGAGTCTTGGGATCAAGAAGTAAATCGAGCCCATGGAGACCAACCCGACCCAGCCCAAGGCGCCAGAGTGAACGTGACCAATGGTCCAGTCGGTGTAATGGGACAAGGCGTTGACGGTTTTGATGGCCATCATGGGGCCTTCAAAGGTGCTCATGCCGTAAAAGGACAAGGAGACAATCAAAAACCGCAGCACCGGATCGTCTCTCAGTTTATGCCAAGCACCCGAGAGCGTCATGATGCCGTTGATCATCCCGCCCCAACTGGGGGCGAGCAAAATGAGGGAGAAGACCATTCCCAGTGACTGGGCCCAGTCTGGGAGTGCGGTGTAGTGCAAGTGATGGGGACCTGCCCACATGTAGGTGAAGATCAAGGCCCAAAAGTGCACGATGGACAAGCGGTACGAATAAACAGGACGCTCGGCTTGCTTGGGGATGAAGTAATACATGATGCCCAAAAAGCCTGCGGTGAGGAAAAATCCCACCGCATTGTGACCGTACCACCACTGCACCATGGCGTCTTGCACACCAGCATAGGCCGAGTAGGACTTCCAAAAGCTGACCGGAATTTCTGCGCTATTGACGATGTGCAAAATGGCGACAGCCAAAATGAAGGCGCCAAAAAACCAGTTGGCAACATAGATGTGCCGCACGCGTCGGATGCCCAAGGTGCCAAAGAAGACGATGGCATAGCACACCCAGACCACGGCAATCAAGAGGTCGATGGGCCACTCGAGTTCGGCGTATTCCTTGCCCGAGGTGATACCCAAAGGCAAGGTGATGGCGGCGCACAAAATGACCGCTTGCCAACCCCAAAACGTGAAGGCTGCGAGTTTGGGGGCAAAGAGTCGGGTTTGACACGTTCTTTGCACCACGTAGTAGCTGCAGGCAAAGAGTGTGCAGCCACCAAACGCAAAGATCACCGCATTGGTGTGCAGTGGGCGCAATCGACCAAAACTCAGCCACGGAATGCCAAAGTTCAATTCTGGCCAAGCCAGTTGGGAGGCGATGAGTAGCCCCACCAACATGCCGACCACGCCCCAAACGACCGCCATGATGGCAAAGTGGCGAACCACGTCATCGGTGTAGTGTTGATTATCCATGGGTTGTTGCATTCCAAGAGTCCTTGTGATTTTTGTCAAATTGTCTATTTTTTGGCTTTTTTGGGGGTTGATCTACATCAAAACCGGGTCTGTTAACGCTCAGTCGTGCTCCAAAATGCGCTCGCCTTCACCCTCGAGCTCTTCGAATTGTCCGCCCTGGATCGCCCACCATAGCCCCCCCAAGATGACCAGTACCAAGGCCACTGAGAGCGGAATGAGTAAGAACAAGATGTCCATGGCGTGTGGGTTGGGTGTGTGGGGCGTGTTGGGCGTTGACGGCTTGGTGTCAATGCGTGTTCAGGGATGGACGCTGTCCAGGCGCTGTGTGGCATGGCGCCTGGGGATTGGGCCAGGGGTGATGAGGGTGCGGTCTTTGGCCAATTGGGAGGCGTGAAACACAACCCAGAGCGAACTCGCCGCCATGCCCAGACCTGCAGCCCAGGCCGGGAAGTAGCCCATCACGGCCAGGGGGACGCACGTAAAATTATAAAGCGCTGCCCAGAGCAAGTTTTGCCGGATGATGGTCATGGTTTTTTGCGACAAGGCCAAGAGCAGTGGCACGGCCCAGAGTTCTTCAGAGAGCACGACCACGTCCGCTCGGGATTGGGTGATGGGAATGGCTTTGCCAAAGGCGATGGAGACATCGGTTTTGGCCATGGCGGGGAGATCATTGAAGCCGTCTCCGACGGTGGCCACGACCTCACCCAAGGCTTGTCGTGTGGCAACAAAGTCGAGTTTGTCTCGAGGGCTCATGCGCGAGTGCACGCACGCTGCTTCCAAACCGATTTGCTGGGCCACATGGGTCACCGCGGTTTGCCTGTCGCCAGACAAGAGGAACACAGCGTTGTTCATCGAGTGCAGCTGCGTGAGTGTTTTTTGGGCGTCCGCGCGAATGTCTTCACTCAGGACAAAGGAGGCCATCCAACCGCTGGGTCCCACCAAATGCACCTGGGCGTTTTGTGCGCCGTATGGTATGAACGGCGGTGGACTCAAGGACGCACAAAATTCAAGTGAACCCAGGCGGTATGGCGTGTTCATTGGGGCTGGCGTCTGGGCGCTCAGGCCCATGAGATGACCCTCCCCCTCCAAGCCTTGCCCAGCGAACTCTCGAATGCTGTTGAACCCAGTGCCATCGCTGACCATTGCGCTGACAGTGTCTGTGAGCGCGAGTTTGAAGCTCAAGTCGGCCATGAGGGTGCGAGACACGGGGTGCCATGATGACTGGCTCAGACCCAATGCACACAGCAAGGCCTGCCGTTGATTGGCGGTGATGTTGGCATAGTCCACTTCACCGCTGGGGGTCAGGATGCGTTCAATCGTTTGTCGATCCTGGGTCAAGGTGCCGGTTTTATCAAACACCACGGTTTGAGTTTTGGCCAACACCTCCAGGCTGTGCAAGTTGCGAATAAAGATGCCTTGGCGTGCCAAGTTGCCCGCACTGGCCAGGAGTGCCACGGGGGCCGCAAGTGAGAGCGCGCATGGGCACGTGACGATCAAGACAGAGACGGCGATCATCAAAGCGTGAGACGGGCCCTGGTCCCACCAAAACACAGCACAAAACAAAGCGGCCAGCAGCACCGCCCATAAAAACGGCTTGGCCACTTGGTCTGCGATGCGCACCATGCGAGGCTTATTGAAGGACGCCTCCATCATCAATTCAATGATTTGAGCATAACGCGTGTCTTGTCCGACTTTTGTGACATGGAGCTCCAATGCTTGCGACAAATTGTGACTCCCGGCCAAGACCTGATCGCCGGGTCCTTTGGACAAGGGCTTGGACTCGCCACTGAGCAATGCTTCCTCCACCCAGGATTGTCCATGGAGCACTTGGGCGTCACAGGGAAACACCTCGGTGGCCATGACGCGGATGAGGTCACCCACCTCCAGTGCACTCACATTGACTCGTTTGAAGACTCCTGATGAGGGGGTTCGTTTCTCGACCGTCTGTGGCATTTTGTTCATCAAGGCTTCCAGTGACCCTGTGGTGTGCTCCTTGAGTTTGAGTTCAAGCCAACGACCCACCAGTAAAAAGAAGACAAACATGGACATGGAATCAAAGTACACCTCGCTTGACAGCAAGGCCGGGCCACTGAAGGTGCACCAAGTGCTCACGCCAAAGGTGATCGCGATGCCCAGTGCCACCGGCAATTCCATGCTGATTCGATGCTCTTTGAGATCCGTCCACGCACTCCTCCAAAACGGTCCACAGGCAAACAACAAGACGGGCAAGGCCAAGACCCAACTCGCCCACCTGAGGAGCATTTGCATGTCTGGCGTGATGTCTTCAGGTTTGGCCAAATAACTGGGCACGGAGTACATCATGATTTGCATCATGCAAAAGCCCGAGACCAACATGCGCCAAAGGGCGAGTCGATGTTCCTTGAGTTTGATGGCTTGGGGCTCTTGGAGGTTGAGAGGAGAGGCGCGGTAGCCCTCTTTTTCAAGGGCCTGGGCCCAAGTTTGTGGGGTACTCGCTCCACTGGTCCACCGCACGCGCGCGGTGTTGGAGGTGAAGTTCACTTGCGCGTCCAACACGCCTTCAAGGCAGGCAAGGGTTTCTTCAACGCGCAACGCACACGCTGCGCAGTGCATGCCGTCTATCCTCAACGGGGTGCTCCACTCATGGGGTGCAGTCTTGCTCGCCATTGGGGGAGAGGGCGAAGCCGTGCCCGAAGCCGAGCCCGAAGCCCAAGCCGAGTTAGGCCGTGATAGGCTGGACGTGGCAGGAGATGCGGACTTCACTGGGGTGCTGAAGTCACGCCATGCCGACCAATCGATCCAATGGGGGTCGGTGTGAAGGGCCTGATCGGCATCGGCTTGGGTCGTAGAGATCATGTCCAAGGGCTCGCCTATCAGCGAAAGTAAGCAGTGCGAATGGCCCCATTTTAGGGAAAACCCAAAGCAACGGCTGACGTTCTTGGTGAAGTCTGCGCAAAAACCAGTCAGTTTTTGATCTAGATCAAAGTGATGGGATGGCGAGTGCACGTTCGCAGTTGCAAGCACCGTTGGGGCTCGAGCCGGCTAGCCTGTGCATTCTAAGTCTTGGAGGTGGTTCAAGGCGAATTAGACCACGTTGGACTCAACCTTTGTCAATGGCCATGAAGACAAAGACCAGTAGCATGGTGATGATGGTCATGCTGACGACGAATTCAGACATGTTGGGCAATCCTATTGGAGGTCTGAGGAACGGGGGGCGTTGAGAACGCGCCTTGGTTTTCGTATTTGAGGTACTCTTTGACCGACTTCATGTAAGCCATCGGATTGGTATTGATCTTGGCCAAAAGTGCGTTGAGTTCCCATTGGCTCATGTGGGTGCCACGCATGAGTTGGGTCCAGCCCACCGTTTGATCGGCGTGCTCAGAGATCCACAGTGTCAACTCCCAAAGACTGGCTTTGTCGGAGTCTGACAAATGTTGAAGGGCGGGGTTATCACTGAACATGTTGGTGGGCCTATTGAAAATCAGGGGGCGGGCATGAAAAGATACTCTGTGAATGAATCGACAAGGCCGGTGAAAACTTGAGTTCCGGCTCTTGATGGGCAAGCCGTCGAGGATATTCGCCCATGACAAACCTGATAAGATCAAAGCCCAATTGGAGAGTTTTTGATGAAAAAATCACGGGTGTCTTTGTCTGCAATGGTGGCCCTTATGGTCGCGCTACTCGGTACCATGGGCCAAGCGTTGGCCGATACCACGGGAAACTGGGATAAGTTGTCAACCGTTTTGAGCGTGGGCGCGCCTGTGGTGGCAGGCTTTAACTCATGGCGCATTGGCGATGATGAAGGTGTGAAAGACCTCGGGCTGTCTTTGTTTGGCACCCTTGTGGTCGATGAGGCCATCAAGAATGTGCGTCACGAAAGAAGACCCGATGGATCAGGCAACGACAGTTTTCCCTCCAACCATGCGGCCATTTCTTTTGCGACAGCCCGTTATGTGGACATCAGGTATTCAGGCTCTGGAGCTGATTTTTATTATGCCGCCGCGGTACTCACCTCCTATGCCCGGGTCCAAGCGCGACAGCATTACTGGAAGGACACCATCGCTGGGGGAGGCATTGGGATTTT
The DNA here is from genome assembly GCA_903864315.1 of uncultured Burkholderiales bacterium. Classification (GTDB taxonomy): domain Bacteria; phylum Pseudomonadota; class Gammaproteobacteria; order Burkholderiales; family Burkholderiaceae_C; genus Limnohabitans. Next base: position 6,623 of record CAIPFK010000303.1, read on the forward strand.
GATGAGTGGCGTGGCCACCGACCCCAAGTCCGCCAAAGTGATGGCCACCCCCTTGAAAGGTGGCGTGGCGCTCACTTGGCTCAGGCCCCTAGAGTAATCCTTTAGACCCATGCGGTGGATCACGCGTGTGTTTCATTCAAGCTTGACTGCACCGCTTTCTACTAATTTTTTGTTGTAGGCCAGTTCGAACTCCACTTGCGCTTGAAACTCAGGCAGACTTGAGCCCACCACCTGATAGCCCGCTTGTTTAAAGGATTCTTGAACTTTGGGCGTGTTCAAGGCCTCGATCATGGCTTTCCTCAGTTTGTCAACAATTTCGGTGGGCACCCCATTGGCCAGACCAAATCCCACCCACGTGTTGTAGCTGTAGTCTTTTATTTCTGGGACGCCTGATTCTAGAAGTGTGGGGACATTGGGCAATGAGTCCACGCGCTTGTTGCCCAGTACGGCCAAGGCGGTTACCTTGCCCGCTTCAATTTGACCCTTTGCACCAGCCAAGTCAGGCATTAAAAAATTCACCTGTTTGGATAGCAAGCCCGTAAGGGCGGGAGCGCTCGAGTTATAAGGAACGTGCAATGCGTGTACTCCGAGTTTCTCAAAAAAACCTTCGCTTGAGAAATGCAATCTCGTGCCTGGTCCACCGCTACCATAGGATATTTTGTCAGGATTGGCCTTGGCGTAGGCTGCAAATTCTTTGATGTTTTGCACAGGCACCGATGGGTTGACGATGAGTACGATGGGGATGTTGACCGCGCAAGTGATCAGCGTGATGTCTTTCAATGGGTCGTAGCCCATTTTGGGATCAACGATGGGCCCCAAGATCATGGACGCCGGTGAAATGGCCGAGATGGTGTAACCGTCCTTGGGAGATCTGAGCATGACGTTCAAGCCAATTTTTTGGTTGGCTCCAGGTCTATTTTCAAGCACAAACGCTTGCCCTAAAATTCGTGACGTCTCCTGTGCCACAATTCGTGAGGTCAGGTCCACTGGCCCACCTGCAGCAGTGGGCACAATCAAGGTGATCGGTTTGTTGGGGTAAGTTGCTGCGACCCCCATTTCACTTGAGCCCATCAGCGCCAAGGCGCATTGAGCCATGAACGCAACTACAAAGCGCTTGCGCTCAGAGCGCGAGCAAGGTCCGATTGGTTTGGGTGTTTTCATGTGTGAATTCTCTTATGTGGACTCACCACGGGATCGGGTGTGGCTCACTATGCCGGCTCGGGTGAGCTCATCCACTGCTTGATCACTCAAGCCCAGCGTTTGCTTTAAAACCTCCCGAGTGTGCTCGCCCACATGGGGTGGGTAGTGCATGGGTTCGTGCTGCAGGCCTTTGATCTTGATGGGGTTGCCCGCCACTTTGACGCTTTGCCCATTCTTGTCGATCATCTCTTGCACCATGCCACGCTCCAACACTTGTGGGTCATTGAGTGTCTCATCCAAGGTGCTCACCGTGCCCACAGGGATTTGTGCATCAAGCAGCAGTTGCACCCACTCCAACGCCGGTTTTTTGAGAAACTCTGCTTCAAGTTGTGCCCAAATCTCTTGGCGGTGTGTGTTCCTGGCTTTTCGACCTTTGAGTCTTTCGTCGTCCCTTAAATCGGTGCGCCCAATCACCTCGCACAAGGACCCCCACATTCGGTCGGTGTTGGCGCACACCACAAAATCTTTGCCGTCACCTGCAGTGAAGGCACGGTAGCTCGGGATCGATTCATGGCTTCTGCCTTGGGGGCCGGGCACCTTGCCAGAATGTAAATAGTAAGCGGCTTGGTAACTGAGCATCGCCACTTGCGCATCCAGCATCGAGATGTCAATGTAGCGACCCACTTGAGTGGTTTTACTGCCCACCAAAGTGGCCAGCACTCCAATCACGCCGTATAAACCTGCACTCAAATCGGCCAATGGAATGCCTGCTCGCACGGGTCTACCTTCATGCTCACCCGTGAGGCTCATGCCGCCCGAGAGCGCTTGCACCACCATGTCGTAGGCGGGGCGATCTCGGTAGGGGCCGGTTTGCCCAAATCCTGAAATGGAGCACCATACCAAGCGAGGATTCAAGGCGTGCACTCTATCCCAAGTGATGCCATATTTGGCTAGGCCACCCGGGCGGTGATTCTCCATCAAGACATCACACTCGCAGATGAGTTGTTCCAGCAGCGCCAGCCCCTTGGACTGGCGGTAATCGATGACGACACTTTTTTTATTTCGATTGGTGGACAAGAAATAGGCACTTTCTTCTCCCACAAAATTGGGTGGCAAAAGCCGTGTTTGGTCTCCTTGGCCTGTTTCAATTTTGATGATCTCGGCGCCCAAGTCACCCAGGATTTGTGTGCCAAAGGGGCCAGACAAAAACATCGTCATGTCCAGCACTTTAAGGCCTGCGAGGACTTGAGTTGAGGGTGGGGTGTTCATGGCGCTTGGGTTGATGTGGTGTTTGGTGTGGAATTCAACGAGTGACTGTTGGCTTCTTGGGAGGGTTGGGTTTTGGGACTAAAGCACAGGCTCTTGAGGTTGAACTCTGGGCAAATGGCTTTTCCCCAAAGCATGCACTCCCAAAAGAGACACCAATTTCATGGGAGAAAGTGGGGACTCATTGATCTTGACCCCATACGGCCTCAGTGCATCTTCGACCGCGCTGATGAGGGTGGCGGCCGCGGGAAGGGTGCCCCCTTCGCCCGCCCCTTTGATACCCAATGGATTCAATGGCGACAAAGACGTCATGTGAAGCACCTCAATGGGGGGCATGTCTGAGGCCATGGGCAACAAATAGTCGCCAAAGTGCGTGGTGAGCGGTTGACCTTGGCGGTCATAGCGCATGTGTTCATAAAACGCATTGCCGATACCGTGTGCAACACCCCCAATGACTTGTCCATGCACTACTTTGGGGTTGATGACTCGTCCACAGTCGTGAACCACCACGTAGCGAAGAATTTTCACATGTCCTGTCTCAATGTCCACTTCAACAATGGCGGCATGCGTGCCGTTGGAATAAGTGGACTGCTTGGGTGAGAAGGTGGACAAGTGCTCGAGTCCCGCGCTCACCCCATCAGGCAGGGAAAAGCCAGGTACACCCCCAGCGATGATCGCCACTTCCCGGAAACTTTTCCTCAACTCCTGGGCGCCACGCACAAAGACAAAGCCATCTTCAAGCTCTAAGTCTCCTTCAGGCACTTCCATCATGGCTGCAGCGATTTTGATGATTTTTTCTCTCACCGCAAGGGCTGCCAAATGCGCTGAACTGCCCGCATTCACCGCCGTTCTCGCAGCAAATGTTCCCACGCCCATGGCCACCGCTGCCGTGTCCCCAGTCACCACGGTGATGAGGGCTGGGTCAATGCCAAGTTGATCGGCCGCTATTTGCGCCAAAGTCGTGTGATGGGATTGTCCCTGTGGCGCCGCACCCGTGTATAAAAAAACACGCCCTGTCGTGGAAATCCGAATCGTCACCGCTTCATAGGGACCCAGACCTGTGCCTTCGACATAGTTGGCCAACCCTATTCCAATGTGGCGACCACTGGCCAGTGCCTTGGCTTGTTCAATTTTGAAGGACTCGTAGTCAATGTGCTTTAACGCCATGTCTTGCGAGCCAGGATAGTCTCCACTGTCGTAAGTCACGGGCTTGCCATCGCGGTAAATCAATCCGACTTTGTAGGGCATTTGCTCGGGCTGGATAAAGTTTCTGCGTCTAATCTCCGCACGGTCAATGCCAAGCGATTGCGCTGCGCGATCGAGTAGCCTCTCCATCGCAAAGATGGCCTGTGGCCTGCCAGCCCCTCGAACGGCCGAGGTGGGCACTCGGTTGGTCAGTACCGAGATCATCTCCATTTGGAAGGCGGGCACGACGTAGGGACCTGGGACGGTGGTCGCTGAAATCCATTGAACGATAAGCCCTCTTGGCAAATAAGCGCCCGAGTCGTGCAGCAGTCGTCCTTGAAGTCCCAAGATCATCCCGTTCACGTCGAGGGCGAGTTCCATATCCCAATATTGATCCCGTTCTTGAAAGGTCGAGGTGAAGTTTTCAAATCGGTCTTCAATCCACTTGACGGGTTTGCCAGTGGCTTTGGCCAGCAGGGGTAGCAATGCGTATTCAGCGTAAAACGGTGCCTTGGAGCCAAAACCACCTCCAACATCGGGAGCAATTACACGAATTTGCTGATCCCCCAACTCAAGCATGTCCATGTAAAAGCGTTTCATCTGGTGAGGCACCTGGGTGCCCAAATGAACCGTGTACTGATCCAAGTGAGTGTCGTATTGAGCCAAGCCTGCTCGGCACTCCATGAAAAAGGACCCCCCCCGGTGCTGAAAGAATGATTCCTTGACCACCAAGTGAGCGTCATCAAACGCTTGGGCTGCGTTGCCGTACGAAAATGGTACCCGCGCCGCAATGTTGGAGCTTGCTTGAGTGTGACAAAGCACTGCCCCTTCTTCAATGGCATCTTTGCAGTCGGAGATCGCAGGAAGCACCTCATAGTCGACCAGGACCAACTCGGCTGCATCTTCAGCGCGTGCTCGCGAATCGGCCACCACCACCACGATGGGTTCTCCGACATAATGCACCTCTCCTTTGGCCAATACATACGGCAAAAAGCCTTGTTTGATGGCCGGATTGGGATGGACCAAGGGTATCGGGTGGTCTTGGAGCGCACGGGGTAGGTCGTCGATGGTCCAGACATGAACAACACCGGAGAGACTTTGTGCGGCCATGGTGTTAATGCTCGCTATGCGGGCGTGTGCATGGGGGCTCCTGACAAAGGCCAAGTGCAAGGTGCCAGGGATTTGAATATCATCTACAAACTGACCTCTTCCTCTGAGGAGTGCTTGGTCCTCAACTCGTGGGCTGGAATGGCCAACACTGGGCGATCTCATGGTGCACTCCCCGCGTTTGATTGAGATTGCAAGACTTGAAGTGCAGCCTTGACGATACCCTCATAGCCGGTGCAGCGACACAAATTGCCACTCAAGCGTTCACGCAATTCATCCTCTGTGGGTGTGATGCCTTCGTTCAAGAGTTCTTGCAGTGTCATGAGCATGCCAGGCGTGCAAAATCCACATTGCAAACCGTGTTGGTCATGAAAAGCGGCTTGCAAGGGGCTCAAAGCGCCATCTTTGTCGGCCAAACCCTCGATAGTGGTGATGTGGCAGCCCTGGGCTTGCAGGGCAAACATCAAACACCCGCGCACTGACAATCCATCGACCAAGACCGTGCATGCGCCGCACACTCCGTGCTCGCATCCGACGTGACTACCCGTGAGGTGCAATTCATTTCGCAAAAAGTCCACCAAATTCATGCGTGCGGGGACCTCGCGTGTGTGCTCCACACCGTTGACGGTAAGGCTTAAAGTTTGGTTGGTGTTCATGCGCTGGCTCGTTTGGTTCTCAGTGCCATTTGATGGGCACTCTCTAAAGATCGGTATGACAAAACTCGGGCCAAGTGTTGACGGTATTCGGCTGTGATTTGCTCGTCTTGCATGGCCGGTGTTTGCTGTGCCAATTCAGCCGCCGCTTGCCACGTTGATTGACTGCCCGTGGCACCTATCAAGGCGACTTCAGCATTCTTTAAGCGAACCGGTCCTGAAGAGATGCCTGAGAGGACGATGCTCGCTTTGGCAATGCGTTCATTGTGATCAAGCCACAACCTTGTGCCCACTGCAACGATGGCGAAGTCTCCATGCCGACGAGCATATTCAATATAAGCATGACCGTGAGAGGGTGCATCGATGGGAATTGCGATGTACTCCAAGATCTCACCAGGCTGCAAGGCGGTTGTCATCAATCCTATGGCCCAATCCGATGCGGGTATTTGTCGTCTTCCTTGCAAACTCAATGAGTGCATGACTGCATCGGTGAGTGCGCATATTGCCACCAACTCTGCCGACGGATCCAGGTGACACAGCGAGCCCCCGATGGTGCCCCGGTTGCGGGTTTGTCGATGGCCGACTTGAATCAAGGCCGATTGCAGCACTGGTAAGTGCTCTCGAATGAGGGGCGAGTACTCCAAGCTTCGCTGTCGAGTCATGGCGCCGATGTGAATGCTTTGACCCACTTGTGCCATGTGGTTGAGCTCTGGGATGAGGTTCAAATCGATGAGATTTTTGGGTGTTGCCAGTCGAAAATTCATGAGGGGCACCAATGACTGACCTCCAGCCAATACGCAGGCCTCATCGGTATCATTGAGCAAACGCAAGGCCTCCTCCATACTTTGGGGGCGGTGGTAATGAAAATCAGCGCATTTCATTTTCAAGTGCTTTCAGTGAATGCAAGCTTCGACAGCAATAGTTCGTGCAAGGTTTGGCTTTTTGTGGTGTGATCGAGCGTGGCCTTGGTGCGTTCATCCAGTTCGCCAGAGCTCCAAAGTCGTGTTTGTGTTCAGTTCTTGAAGATATTGATGGAGCACGCTCCGTGGTCAAGGCCTGAGATACCACCTCCCGTGCAATGGGTGAGACCCACGTTGGCGCCCTCCACTTGGCGGCCGTGGGCTTCGCCTCTGAGTTGCCAGACAATTTCCACCATCTGTGCAACACCTGTGGCGCCAACCGGATGACCTTTGCACAATAAACCTCCACTGGTGTTGACTGGAATTTTGCCACCCAAGGTGGTGGCACCACTCTCCAAAAGCTCCATGCCTTCGCCTTGTTGGCAAAAACCAAATGCCTCGTAGTACAAAAGCTCGGCAATACTGAACGCATCATGGACCTCGGCCACGTGGATGTCTTGAGGACCAATTCCAGTTTGTTCGTAAATTTCTTTTGCCCCTCTGGCCGTGATCTCTGGGATGGTCATGTCGCGAAAGCCCGTGACGTAGCGACCGGAGGTCAATTCACTGCCAGCAACCCAAACGGGTTTTCGGTCGATTCTTTTGCCAAAATCCTCACTGCAAATGATGACCGCTGCTGCGCCATCTCCCGTGGGGCAACAGTGGTGCATGGTGAAGGGGTCCGCCACCGGCTTGCCAGCCATCACCTCTTGGAGAGTCACTTCTTTTCTGAATTGTGCGTAAGGGTTCAATGCGCCAAGGCGATGCGCTTTGACGGGAATTTGCGATAGCCGTTCAAAGCTTACATTGTGCTCGTGCATGTAGCGGTTGGCTCGCATGGCATATAAAGCAGGCATGCTCAGGCCCAACTCCACGTCCCAGTCCTCAGGCTGACCGGGCAGCAGTCCGCCACCCAGCATCGTGAGTTTATCAATGCCAATGATGAGTGCGGTGTCGTACAGACCGGTGGCCACAGCGTGGTATGCCTCTTTGAAAGCGGTTGCTCCACTCGAGCATGCATTCTCGCAATTGATCACTGGAATGCCTGTCATACCAATGGGGCGCAAAACACGCTGGCCTGTAAGTCGCCCGCCATAGGCAGAGCCACAATAGACTGCTTGAATTTGCTCCCTTTGCATCCCGGCGTCCTTCAAGGCGGCCTTGACCACAGGCCAACCCAGGTCTTGAAAGGTGGTGTCTGGGCGTTTGCCAAATTTGGACATCGCTGCCCCAACAATAGAGACTTTTTGCATCTATTTACTCCGTGAACTTTAATTTTCTGTCGATGATGACTTGCCTGAATTTTTGCAAGTCATTTTGAATTTGTTGCGCCATCTCCTCCGGTGAGCCATTGGCAGGCATGAAGCCCGTGGAGGCTTGCGCTGTGCGAAGTTTCTCGGTTTTGAGGGCCTTGTTCAAAGACTGACTCAATTTGCCAACGATCTCATCGGGTGTCGCCTTGGTGACCATGAAGCCATTCCAGCCGGTTTGCTCAAACCCAGGGTAACCCAATGACGACAGTGGCGGCACATCTTTGAGCAGTGGCCAAGGCCCAGGTGCGGTTGTGGCAAGTGCCGACAGTTGACCGCGCTCAAGAAAGGGCCTGGCGGTCACAATAAAACTAAATGCCAAACGCCCTGCAATCACTTCTGCAATCATGTCGCCCTCTCCACGGTAGGGGATGTGAATCACATCAATGCCTGTTGCGGCACGAAACATCTCCGATACAAAGTGGTGACTCGATCCAATGCCCGCCGAGCCGTAAGCCAAGGCGCCTGGCTTGGCCTTGGCCAAGGTGATGAGGTCGCTCAAAGTTTTGATGCCACTTTTGGGTGAGACCACCAAGGCAAAGGCGTTGTCGCCAATTTTGCCGATGGGCTTGAAAAGCGAGAGCAAGTCTTGTGTGCTCTCTGGTCTGGCTGCGTAGTTGGAGGTATTGATTGCACTGCCCAAAAACAAAGTGTAGCCATCCGGTGCAGCCTTGGCCGCTCTATCCATGCCAATGTTACCGGTTGCACCAGTGATGTTCTCCACGACCACTGGCACGCCCAGGTTCTCGGACATCCCTTCGCTGGCCAGTCTGGCGTTGATGTCAGCGCCAGCGCCAGCGCTAAAGGGGACAATCACTCGAATGGGGTGTGAGGGAAAGCTTTGAGCGTGAGCGCAGCTGAGGCAGGCCGCGAGGCTCAAGTGTGCCAGCAAGGCGCGAAGTAAAGTCTTGGCTTGCATGGCGAGCTCCTTTTTTCATTAATCAATGGGTACAAAGCAATGGCTTAAGTAATCGATGCCGTCCACACCGGTGCGCAAGGTTCCCACGTCTACGCGAACCCTTGCCCCACAGCGTGGAGGATGGGGTCCGTTGGTGTCAATGGGACCCATGACGCGCACGCCTTGTGGAAAATCCACATAGCCTATGACGTAGGGCACTTGCCAACCTTTTCGTGCCAAGTGCAGTTTGGAGTAGGAATAAAGCACGCCACCGTCCCTGAGTAAAAAAGGGAGGATTTCTTCGTCCATGCATTTGGGACACACCAAAGCTTTGGGAAACATGGTTTGATTGCAAGCTTTGCATTGACCCGCCACGATGTGAGCGAGATTTTTTTCATCGACGGTTAGAGAATGGGGTATGGCCCATGCTTGGGTTGGAGAGAGTTGTGGTGAGTTCATTTTTTCATCCTAAGTCTTCCCAATCTTTGGTGTCAAGGAAACCTTTCCACTGACCGGAAAGAGTGTGCTTTATCTTATAAATTTTGGTTTTTTGGTGTAAACCCTATTGAGGGAAATCGCAATTGGTTTTACGTTGTTGAGTGAACCAGATCGTGTGAATGAAGGAGGTGATTTTTCGCACGTGTGCTACCATCCACTTCATTTTTGAAGCGGGAGAAGAGCGTGAAAATCAAATTGCCTGGCGTGACACTGAACTACGAAATTCACGGCCCCAAGGGCGCACCATGGATCACTTTTAGCCATTCATTGGCATGCAGCACGCGGATGTGGGATCCCCAAACCGAGAGTTTGTGCAAAGACTATCAAGTGCTGGTCTATGACACGCGTGGACACGGCTTGAGTGAGGCCACTGCGGGTCCCTACGATGTGCAAATGCTCGCCCAAGATGCCTACCATTTGATCCAGGCGTTGGGCATCCAAAAAACCCATTTTGTGGGTCTTTCCATGGGAGGCATGACGGGTGCGCAACTCGCACTGGCCCATCCAGAGGTGATTGACCACTTGGTGCTGGCCGACACCGGGCATGCGGCCACCCCAGCGGCCAATGCGGCTTGGCAAGATCGCATGGATATGGTTCAAAAGGATGGCATTGAATCGTTGGTCGAGCCCACACTCAAGCGCTGGTTCACCGAGTCCTTTTACAACGAGAGGTCTCCTGCTTTGCTCAGAGTCGGGGACCAAATTCGGCACACCCCCGTGGCGGGCCTCTTTGGCTGCATTGGTGCCTTGATGAGTTTGAACCTCACGGACCGATTGAAAGAGATCCGTCTCCCGACCTTGGTGATTGCCGGTGACCAAGATGCGGCAGCGGCCAACACCATGTTCATGGGCGAGCAGATTGCTTCATCCAAGTCAGTTTTGCTTCCCAGCGCGTCACACATAGCCAATGTCGAGCAAAGTGCACTGTTCACCCAGGCGTTGAGAGACTTCTTGAAGTAATCTCAATGGGCCAAAGTTCTAATGCCTTGATCTCTTGATCCCATGATCATTGAATGCGCTGGCGCATGAGCTGCTTCATGGGGTGCAGATTTTCTAGTGCACGCCAGGGCTGCTTGCTTGACCAGTTCAGCCCCACTCTCGCCTTGTTGAAGTGTCCTCCTGGATGCGCCCACGTTTGAGTTGTGGGTCTGTGTTTTTTGGGGGGGGAAGTCAACAGAATTTTTTATTTCCGTTTTTTGATGAGTCCATCCCATGGCACGCGTACCTTATATAGACGAGCACAGCAACCCTGAGCTTGCCCCTTTGATTGAAACCATCCGTCGCGAGAGGCGAGGCAAACTCATTCCCGTTTATGGCCTCTTGCTTCACAGCCCCGACATAGCCGAGCAGTGGATGCATTTCATCAACGCTGTGCGTTGGAAGTCGAGTTTGAGCTCACGCCTGAGAGAGATGGTGATTTTGCGTGTTGCACTCTTGAACAACGCTCAGTATGTGATCGATGTGCACATGGGCCATTTTGCACAAGGTGACGGGTTGAGCTTGGCTGAGTGTGAGCATCTTTTAGACAGAGACATCAAGCCTGGTGTCTTTGACCATTCTGAGGAGTGCGCCATTCGTTATGTGGATGAATTGACCCTTGGCTCGAGTGTCAGTGATGTCACCCACGAGGCCAACAAAAAGCACAGAAGTGATCGAGAACTCGTGGAGCTCTCGGTGTTGATTGGCGCCTACAACATGCACACTCGCATGATCAATGCCTTGAAAATTGATCCAGAGAAGGCCTAAAGCCATACTTGTAAGCCTTGCAAGATTTCAGATGTTTAAAGTTGTCGAATGTTCATGAACCCCACTGTCTCCAATCCCCCCATCTCCTCTTGTCATGTCGTGATTGAGAACGATGTCTTCATGCGCGTTTTGGATGTCGTCTTGAATCCTTCTTGCAGTGAGGAAAGGCGTGAGGCGTTCCGTGATTTTTTTGCCCATGACAAGCCTGACTTTTTAGACTGGGCGAAAAATCTACGTCTACAAAGTCGCCACTTGCAAAACTGTCGCTTGAGCTTTGTCGATACCCAAGAGGAGTTGGATGGCACACTCCATGACGCCCATGTGTTGGTGCTCGAGTCCTTGCGAATCGGCGAGCGCGAGTTGTCCATGGCTCCAGCTCTTCAAGCCATACAAAAATATGGCCACATTGTTCGCAACATCGATGCCGCAGCCTGTGAAATGCACGGCGTGAAACTGCTCACCATTCGACGCCGTGCCAACATTGCTTGCGCAGAGCAAGCAATGATGATGATCTTGGCATTGGCCAAGCGACTCCCAGAGCTCAATCAAGTGACCTCCATGAAACGCCTTCGTGAGGCGGGGTTTGCTCCGGCCCCCTTTGATCGGCGTCACACACCGTCATCGAACTGGGCACGCATTCCCAATTTGGATACGCTTTATGGAAGCACTTTGGGGATCCTCGGCTTGGGAGAAGTGGGGCGCGACATCGCCCTGCGTGCCCATGCGTTTGAGATGCAGGTGATTTACTCTCAACGCGAGCAGCTGGATGCGTCCCTTGAGCAGTCGCTTCATGTGAAGTACGTCTCGTTTGAAGACTTGCTCGCACAAAGCGACTGGTTGGTGGTGCAATTGCCCTCGGGGCCTTCTACCCACCATTTGTTGGATGCCAAGGCCTTTGGGCTCATGAAAAAAGGCCTGCGCTTGATCAACGTCTCGCGCGCTCAATGCATGGAGCGCGATGCTGTCTTGGCGGCCTTGAGGGAGGGCACACTGGGTGGCTTTGCCCTTGATACACTTTGGCAAGAGCCGGGAGACGATGACGATGAACTGCTCAGTTTCCCCAACGTCATCTTGACCCCCCACACCGCGGGCAGTCCTCGTCAAAACGGTTTGCTTGACTTTGAGCAAATGGTGCATCAAATGGATGCAGCAATCTCTCCTTCGTTCAAGTGAAAATGACAGCGCTTGTGTTCAATGAAAGTTTTGCGATGATTCAATTCCAAATTCAGTGCAGTCGCACTTTGAGTGTTCATCAGATATTCAGCTCTCTCGAGATCTTGCCAGTGCTTCGCGCTCTTGTCTTGGGTTGGACCGTGTTGTGTGTGGCCCTGAGTGCAGCAAGCGTTCAGGCCCAAGGGGTTTGGCCCACACGGGCCATCAAGCTCGTGGTGCCATTTCAAGCGGGCAGTGCCACCGACGCCGCCACTCGCGTGGTGGCCAACAAGATGACCGCATTGTTGGGCCAGCCCGTGGTGGTGGACAACCGCATTGGAGCCAGTGGCAATATTGGCTCAGACGTTGTGGCGCATGCCCAGGCCGATGGGTACACAATTTTATTGGGAACGGTGAGCACCCAGGTGGTGGGCCCGCTCTTGAATCCGAATATTACCTATGACTCGATGCGTGACTTTATTCCCATCGGCATGATGGCTTCGTCGCCTTATATTTTGGTGACCTCGGGCTCGGTTGGGTTTAAAAACTTTGACGATTTGCTGCGCGAGGCCAAGCTCGGTAAAGGTCGGGTGACCTTTGCATCGGCAGGAGTCACCAGCATGGGCAATTTGTCAGCCCAGCTTTTTTCGTTGGCGGCCAACATCGAGTTGCGACACATCCCCTACAAAAGTTCGGCCCAGTCGGTAACCGATACGATGTCGGGGGTGGTCAATTTTCAGTTCTCCTCGGTCTCTCCAGTCTTGTCCCAAATCAAAAGTGGTCACTTGCGCGCTTTATCGGTGACGTCGAAGTCTCGTTTGGGAATTTTGCCCGATGTTCCCACCGTCTCCGAGTCAGGCTTTCCTGGCTTTGAAGCGGTGCTGTGGTTTGGTCTATTTGCTCCCGCGGACACGCCAGCAATCGCGCTTGATCGACTCAGCAAAACCTTGCGCACCACCTTGCAAGATGTGCAAGTGCAGCACGATCTTGTGGCCCAAGGGCTTCAAACGCCTGACTTGTTGGGCAAAGACTTTCAAGCCTTTATCAAATCCGAATTCAGCAAATGGGCCAATATCATCAAAGTCACTGGTGTTCAAGCTCAATGAGGTCTTGAGTGTCGTTTCGGCTCAAAAAGTAGCTGAGGCCCAAGAAATGGGTCCCTAGAGCTTTCATGAACAACCTGCAGTGCTCTGGCTAGGTTGTTCACCTAGTGACAGGGCATGGGTTTTCAGATCAAAATAGAAGGACGACAACGCTTGATTTGAAAGGCCCTTTATGTCCATGTTTCGCCACTTGTGTGTGCCGCTCATCGCAGCTTGGCTTTGCAGCCTTGGAGTCATGGACGTGTTTGCTCAAAACACACCCAGCAGCGCGAGCAATTTCCCCAGCAAGCCCATTCGCATCGTGATTGGTTTCCCACCAGGTGGCGGCATTGATATTGTTGCTCGCATGATGGCACCCAAGCTCACCGAGGTGCTGGGTCAATCGGTCGTGATTGACAACCGACCCGGTGCCAATGGGGTGCTTGGCATGGACGCAGTGGCCAAGTCACCTGCCGATGGCTACACGATTTTTTTGGGTACCTTGGGCAATTTGAGTGTGAACCCCAATTTTTATCCCAATTTACCGTTCAATTATGACAAACAGTTCACCGCTTTGACGCAAATTGCGTCGGTCCCTTTTTTGTTGGTGGTGAACCCCTCGATGCCCGCCAAGAACATGGCCGAGTTCATTGCCTATGCACACGCCAACGCGGGCAAACTCAACTACTCATCGAGTGGCACCGGTGGTTTGCCGCATTTGGCTGGCGAGTTGCTTTCAAGCATGACGGGCGTAGAGATGGTGCACATTGCTTACAAAGGCAGTGCGCCCAGCATCAGTGACGTGATCTCTGGACAAGTGCAGTTCACCTTTGAGGCCGGCGCGCCACTTCTGCCGCACGTCAAGAGTGGACGCTTGCGCGCGCTGGCGAGCACTGGCAAAGAGCGTCTTGGGGTGCTGCCCGATGTGCCTGCGCTGGCCGAGTCTGTGCAGGGCTATCAAATTGTCAACTGGTACGGCATGGTGCTGCCCACGGGTGTCCCCAAAGAGGTGGTGGCGCGCTTGAACAGCCAAGTCGGCAAAGTGCTCTCCATGCCCGACATTCGCGATCGCATGGTGGCCATGGGCACGGAGCCTGTGAGCAATTCACCAGAGGAGTTCGCTCTTTTCATCAGGTCCGAGTCACAAAAGTGGGCCAAGATCATTCATGATAAAAATATACGCATCGAATAACTCGACCAACGCTTGCATTCATGATGACATCCATCCCCACGGGGTACTCTGAGTCTGCCCCCGAGAGCGTTCGCTCTAGGCCTGAGCCCTACGCAGGCCTTCGAGTGGTGGAATTCAGTCACATGGTGATGGGGCCCACTTGTGGGATGATCCTGGCGGACATGGGTGCGGAGGTGATCAAGGTTGAACCCATTGGGGGCCAGAAAAAGGGTGACGCGACCCGTGGTTTGTTGGGGTCTGGGGCGGGATTTTTCCCCATGTTCAACCGAAATAAAAAAAGTCTGGCGTTGAACTTGGACACCCCGGAGGGGCTGGGTGCTGCCAAGCGACTCATCGCCTCGGCCGATGTGGTGTGTGAGAATTTCAAAGCCGGTGCAATGCAAAAGCTGGGGCTGGATTACTTGAGCTTGAAGACTGAGCATCCGCGTTTGATTTATGTGAGCCACCGAGGCTTCTTGCCAGGCCCCTATGACAATCGCACCGCTTTGGATGAGGTCGTACAAATGATGGGGGGGTTGGCCTACATGACTGGACGACCTGGAGATCCCTTGCGTGCGGGCTCCAGTGTCAACGACATCATGGGCGGCATGTTCGGTGCCATGGGCGTGATGGCTGCATTGGCCGAGCGTGAAAAAACAGGTCTGGGTCAAGAGATTCAAAGCGCGCTTTTTGAAAACAATGTCCTCTTGATGGCCCAGCACATGATGCAATTTGCGGTGACTGGCCAAGCCGCAGCGCCCATGCCCTCGCGAGTATCTGCCTGGGGCATTTACGATGTGTTTGATTTCTTGGGGGGTGAGCAGGTTTTTTTGGCCGTGGTCACCGACACAGCCTGGGGATTGTTCTGTGCAGCATTTGGCTTTGAAGACTTGATGGCCGATGCGCGTTTATCGAGCAACAATTTGAGGGTGAAAGCGCGAGAATGGATGATGCCATTATTGAGAGAACGTTTGGGGCATTTGTCTGCACAGCAAGTCTCCGAGTGTTTTGAAAAACATGGTTTACCGTATGCGCCCATCACCAAGCCCCATGACCTTTTTGTCGATCCACATTTGATGGCAAGTGGTGGCTTGGCGCCCATCACCTTGGCCAATGGAATGCAAACCTTGGCACCCCTGTTGCCCATCACGATGGGGGGGCAGCGCCTGGGGGTGAGGACCTCAGCGCCGGCATTGGGCGCGCACAACCAAGAAGTGCTGCGCGGTTTGGGCTACACCGAGCGAGAAATCGAGGCTTTGGGCGGAGAGGTCATTTGATGCACTATTGCAATGCTCGAAATTTGAAGTTGACCGTGCTCTTGAAGACGATCTTGGGTGCAGTTCTGGTGTTGTCAAGCCTCTTGGCGGCCACCTGGGTTCACGCCCAAAACACGTGGCCAGACAAAGCTATTCATTTTGTGGTGCCTTACACCCCTGGGGGTGGTACCGATGTCATCACCCGCCATTTGCTTGAAAGAGTTGGAGCCAACACGCAGTGGGTCTTCATCATTGAGAACAAGGCAGGAGGCGGGGGCAATCTGGGTCTGGATGTGGTGGCCAAGTCCAGGCCGGATGGTTACACCTTTGGCATGGGGCAAACCGCCAACATGGCGATCAATCCAGCGGCCATGCTCAAAATGCCTTTTGATCCACAAGTGGATTTGCTGCCAGTGGCCTTGGTGGCTGAGTTGCCCACGGTGCTGGTGGTGAAGGCCGATTCTCCCTATGCCAGCATGGGCGAACTCATCAAGGTGGCACAAACGAAATCAAGTGCCGCATCTCGGCTCACACAGGCTTTGGCGGGCACAGGCACAGTGGGACATTTGGCTGGGGAAATGCTCGCCAAACGTGCAGGGGTCGCGTTTTTGAGTGTGCCTTACAAAGGCGCAACGCCAGCCCTCACCGATTTGCTGGGAGGCCAGACCGATTGCATGTTTGCAACACCTCAAGCGGTGATGGGCTTGATCATGGCCGGGCGTTTGCGGGTGTTGGCCAGCACGTCTTCCAAACGTTTGTCTTCTTTGCCCAATGTGCCAACGGTGGCCGAGTTGGGTTACCCGGGATTTGAGGCGGTGGATTGGAAGGTGGTGGTCGCCCCCAGCGCCATCCCGCTTGAGGTTGTGCGCAAGTTCAACGCCGCCGTGCAAAAAGTGTTGTTGGAACCCGCCTTCATCGCCCAATTGGCCGAGGAGGGGAGCTCACCCTTGAGCGCAGAGCCGTCCAAGGTGGCGTCCTACATCAAGTCTGAGCAGGCGACTTGGGCGCAAATTGTCAAGGCAGCAGGCCTGCGATTTGATTGATGCGTGAGGTTTGTGACTTGTGAGCTGGTTGCGATTGAATACGAATGAGTAAAGAGGAGTGATGAATTGATCAACAAAATAGTGCCATCTCTTGAAGAGGCGGTGAGTGGGATTGAAGACGGCTCGAGCATTTTGGTCTCGGGTTTTGGTGGGGCGGGCTTGCCCATCGCCTTGCTCGATGCGTTGCTCGAGCATGGTGCCAAGGGCCTCACCATCATCAGCAACAATGCGGGCAATGGCGGGGTGGGCATTGCCAAGTTGGTGCAAGCGCGCAGGGTGAAAAAAATGGTCTGTTCCTTCCCAAGGCAGCCCGAGTCTGGCGCATTTGATGATCTCTACCGTGCGGGTGACATTGAGCTGGAGTTGGTGCCACAAGGCACCTTGGCCGAACGAATCCGCGCTGGCGGTGCGGGCATTGGGGGCTTTTTCACCCCACTGGGTACGGCACCGAACTGGGCGAAGGCAAAGAGGTGAAGTTGATCGATGGTGTGCACCAAGTTTTTGAAAAGGCCATCAAAGCGGATGTGGCGCTCATCAAAGCGCAGAGTGCGGACCGCTATGGCAATTTGACCTACCATGGCACGGCTCGCAACTATGGGCCGGTGATGGCCACGGCTGCGGCATGCACCATAGTGCAAGTGAGTGAACTCGTCGACTTGGGCGGTCTGAACCCAGAGCATGTGGTGACCCCAGGTGTTTACGTGCAAAAAGTTGTTTGTGTCCATCCCCAAGGTGCCCTATGACCCACCCAGCCCTTTTAAACATTCAGCGCCGAACACAAGCGCAAATTGCCCAGCGCATTTTGCAAGACATCCCCGATGGTGCGCATGTGAACCTGGGGATTGGTCAACCCATGAGCCTGTCCAATTACTTGCCCAAAGACCGTGAGATTTTGCTCCATAGTGAAAATGGCTTGCTCGGCATGGGCCCTTTGGCCGTGGGCGATGAAATCGATCCCGAGATTGTCAATGCCGGTAAACAAGCGGTGACCATGATGCCGGGAGCCGCGCTTTTTCACCATGCGGACTCGTTTGCCATGATTCGTGGCGGTCACATCGATTGTTGTGTGCTCGGGGCGTTTCAGGTGTCGCTCAAAGGCGACTTGGCCAATTGGAGAACCTCGGACCCCAAGGCCATTCCGGCCGTGGGGGGTGCCATGGATTTGGCCCTGGGGGTGAAAAAACTCTTTGTGATGATGGAGCACTTGACCAAGTCGGGACAATCCAAGATTGTTGAGCGCTGCACCTATCCTTTGACGGCACTGGAAGCGGTGGATTGCATCTACACCGACTTGGCCACGATCGAGGTCACGCCCGATGGATTGGTGGCCGTTGATTGGGTGGAGGGCTTGAGTTTTGAGCAATTGAAGGCACTGAGCGGTGTGCCCATGAAAACGAAGGACATGAAATGAAGCCATGGATCTCTCAACACTTGGGCAGGCAACGCAAGGGCCCCAAAAAACTCAGTGCATGCATTTCAAGCTTGGGGCTACTCTTGTGCTTAAGCAGTGCTCTTGCCGTGCATGCACAAGAGGCCAATTACCCAAGCAAAGCCATTCGATTGGTGGTGGGTTTCTCGCCTGGTGGCTCGGCCGATGGAGTCGGCCGAGCATTGGCGGAGAATTTATCATTGAAGTTGGGGCAGCCCGTGATTGTGGAAAACCGTGCGGGTGCCAACGGCAACATCGCGGCCGAGATGGTCGCGCGCGCGCAGCCCGATGGCTACACCTTGTATTTCCCCTCGATTGGGCATGCGGTGAATGCCACGCTTTATAAAAATTTGAGTTTCGATGCGGTGACTGATTTCACCGCCATTGGTGGCGTGTTTTCTGCACCCAATATGCTGGTGGTACCAGCGCGTTCGCCCTTTCATTCGGTGGCCGAAATCGTGGCGCATGCGAAGGCTCATCCTGGGGCGCTGACATTTGCCTCGAGTGGAAGTGGCACTTCGGTGCACCTCTCGGGGGAGCTTTTTGCCAAAATGGCGGGCATCTCGATGGTCCATATTCCCTACAAAGGCACGGGCAGCGCCATGCCAGATTTGATCTCGGGACAGGTCGACATGAGTTTTCCCAATATCCCCAGTGCCTTGCCACAAGTGAAGGCGGGCACACTGCGTGCCATGGGGGTGACGACTGCCAAGAGGTCCAGTGCGGCGCCTGCAGTGCCCACCATGTCTGAGGCAGGCGTCACGGGTTACGACATGGCGACTTGGTACGGTCTCGTGGGGCCCGCCAACATGCCCAGTGCCGTTCGAGCGCGACTCAATGCAGAATTGCAAGTGATTTTGAACAACCCCCAGTTCAAAACGAAACTCACCTCGCAAGGCGCGGAAACCATGCCTGGCAGTGCTTTGCAGTTTGAGAGTTTCATCAAGTCAGAAGTCGAGCGGTGGCGTAAGATCATCGAGCAGTCCAAAATTTCACTCGATCCCTGAGCGTCGCCACTTGGTCTTGCAAGGATGTGACCCTTTCAACAGGCGGCGGTCTTTTTTTGTACCTGTGACGCGATTGGCAACGGCGCGCTTGTCAATGAGTACAGATTGTGACCACAACTCCGTCAACCGCTGAGATGGGGCGCAATTTGAGTTCACGAGCTTATAGAAAGACGGCATTCAAAATGGCGTCGGCTAGGGATTTGGAGACGATGGTCATGGTGAGCTAGGAGATGAAGTTTAAAAAAATCCATTCTAGGCATGCCAATTTCTTTGGTCACAAGGGCTGACACGGTTGAATTGGACAAGGTGGGGGGTCTCAAAGCGATGGAAACTCGCGAAGGACCGCATCAAGACTTTATCAATCGATCACAGGTGAGCGTTGATGAACAAAATATGTTCAACAACATACAGCAGTCCACTCAAGCTGAAAAATGACAGCACGGTACCAACGAGCACTGCAGCAGCACTCATGCCCCCTTGTCCATAAGGTTGGGCCAAGGTGGGGTAAATGCTCATCATGGGCATGGCCGCAAAGCACACCGCCAGCATTTGCATCTTGATATCAATGGGCCCCAGATGACTGATTTGTAGGGCCCACAACAGGACAAGCACTGAGAGCGGGTGAAGCAATAGCTTGCCCACCACGATGGGCGCAATGCGCAGACCCATTCCGCGGGTTTGCAAGCCCACCAAACTGCCCCCGATCACAAACAGCGAGAGCGGGGCGCTCACACCCGAGAGCATGCCAATCACGATTTTGAATGGCCCCAATGGCTCAAGGTTGAGTGCACAAGCACCCACTCCCAAGACCATACCCCAAATGAGCGGTTTTTTGAGGAGGCCCACAAACGCATCTCTCAACACCCCAAACCCCGATTTTTGGCTTTGGGTGCGCTCGGCCATGAAGAGCAAAATTGGGGTGATGATCAAATTTTCAATCACCATATTGAGTGCCAAGGCCATGGCCGCCATGGGCCCAAAGACCAAATGCAAAATGGGAAACCCGACAAATCCACTGTTGGAGGCACTCACGCCCATTGCAACAAACACACTGGTGATGGCGCTTTGTCTTTGCACCCACCTGGACCATGCATATCCCAAAGTCAGCACCGATATTGACCCGAGCGTGTAAGCCAGAAAATAGTTGGCATTGAGCAGTTGATCAAAACGTTGCTCGGACAAAGACTTGAAGAGGAGTGCAGGCAAGGCAAGGTTGATCACCCACTTGCCAAAATGCTGGATGTCTTCTTTGTCAAAGAGCCCCATCACCGTCACCCCGTAGCCCAATGCAATGATCAAAAAGACTGGTGAAGTGACCGAGAGGATGGAGGACATGACTGAGCCTGATGTAGTGGACGTGAAGGCGGCATCATGGGCGTTGTTGACCATAGCACCGAATGAAAGGCTGTCGTGACTTGAGTCAGTAAGTTCGCCAGAGACCGTGACCACTTTGCCCGATTTTACCGCCTTGTGTTGGCAAAAGTTGGCCAATCGATCGCGTTGTCTGTTGGTGCGACTGATCCGCATTCAAGGCCCGCATTCAAGGCCCGCAGTGAAGAACTCGCTTGGTGCAATGCGTGGCAACTTTTGGTGAGCAATTGCGCTCACCGATTGTGGAGTATTCATCTGGAATTCTCATGTGTTTGTCTAGGTGCTTGTTGAGCAATTTCTCAACAAGGTGTCCTTGAAATGGACAACTCCAAACACCGCAAGTTGATTCCAAGAGGGAATCTACGCTGACTTGCATTTTTTGTATTCAAAATCTGAACACAAGGTGTGCGCTCAAACCCATTGCCATGCCGTGAGCTTGTGTTCAGGGTCTAAAATGCAAGCGTTCTTTCCACTTTTCATACCTAAAGACCCCTATGCATGTTGTGATTCCCGATGATTACCAAGATTGTGTTCGTCACCTGAACTGTTTTGAAAAGCTCAGTGACCACCAAGTCACCATTTACAACGACACGGTCAAAGGACTCGATGAGTTGGTGGAGCGTTTTCGTGGCGCCGATGCCATTGTGTTGACCCGCGAGAGAACCTCCATCACGGCCGAACTCTTGGCGCAGTTGCCAAAATTGAAACTGGTTTCACAAACTGGAAAGATCAATACCCACGTGGATGTGTTGGCTTGCAAAGCAGCTGGCGTCATGGTGTGTGATGGCTCGGGTTCAGGGGCCTGCACAGTGGAGCTCAACATCCTCTTGATTTTGGCGAGTTTGCGCAATTTGGTCGGCGAGAACAAGCGCTTGCATGCGGGTCTTTGGCAAGGGACCTTGGGGCATCAATTGCATGGCAAAACCGTCGGTATCATGGGTTTTGGTCGCCTGGGCGCACAGGTGAGTCACTTGGTCAAAGCCTTTGGTGCCAAGCCACTCGTTTGGGGGCGCGAGAGCACATTGCAAAAAGCCAAAGACCAGGGTTTTGACGTGGCACCCAGTCGCGAAGCATTTTTCAGCACTTGCGATATTCTCACGCTCCAATTGCGCTTGACGCCGCAGACCTTGCACATGGTGACAGCGCAAGATTTGGCGCTCATGAAGCCCACCGCCACCTTGGTCAATGTCTCTAGGGCAGAGTTGATTGAGGAAGGTGCCCTAGAAGCGGCCCTCAAAATCGGGCGGCCCGGTTTTGCCGCGGTCGATGTCTATGAAGAGGAGCCCGTGCTCGGTGCCAATCATCCGCTATTGAAGCTGCCCAATTGTCTGTGCACCCCGCATTTGGGCTTTGTCGAGAAGGACAACTATGAGTTGTATTTTGGCATGGCGTTTGACAACATCAACGCCTTCGCCAGTGGACAGCCCACACGCATCGTGGAGCCCAAAGCCACGCTATAGTTGGATTGCAGCGCGGCGCACTGGCAAGTCAATCGTGTCGAATGATTGGCAGATGGCTCGCCCTATTGCCGACCCATTGCCGCCCTATGAACACTCAATGGTCGTCAAGCGCGCCCTTGTTTGTTGGAGCGATTATTCTGAACAATAAAAGTGCAGTGATGGTTTGATCCCCATCATGCGAATGCCATTGAGACCTGATTTTCAGGCTTGAAAATCGCTCGTCTGAGTGTATACCCTGATGTAAAGTGTTGACAATTTGATGAAATGGAGGGTTAGTCCGAGTTTTTGAGGTGATTGAGTTTGTGTCTAATTCGTAAAGTTAAACAAACCTATCAATCAGTCGGAGAAATCAATGAAATTCAAACTCAGTCGCATCGCCTTGTTGTGTTTATCCTCCATGGGTGTGATGTCTCAAGTCCATGCCGTGCAAGTCGCGGGTGAGAACTTGGAAGTTTATGGCAATCTATACCCCGAATACAACATCACCAGCTACGGTGATGCCTCGCCCGCTGGGACTGCATCCAACTCCATGCAAAGTAAAAAAACAGTGGCTGGCAACTTGGCCGCATCCACCGCGCCTTTGCAAAAAACTCAGATCCAATGGTCACAGTCCTACATTGGTTTCAAGGGCAGAAAAAGCGTTGAAGACCTCACCTTGGGTTATGATTTCCAAGGGGTGATGGGCAAGAACATCGACTCCAGTGCCGCTGCCGGTGGCAATCAAAGTTTGTTCACTGACACACGCGATGCGTTTGTGTCCATTGGGCTCAAAGGTGTGGGTACCGCCCAATTCGGTCAAATGGATACCGTTTATAAAGAGTTTGGCGACCGCACTAGCATGTTGGGGATAAGCTCTTCGAACTTTATTTCAACGAGCAATGTGCTCTCCAACGTGAGTTGGAAGACAGCAGGTGGCAGCACATCTTTTCACACTCGCATCGGTAACCAACTCCGTTTCGTGAGCGACACGTTCAATGGCTTTCAAGCGGGTATTTCCTATCACCCTGATGAAAACAAAACAGCCACACAAAACCAATGGCTCTCTGCCGTCGCTTTGCGTTGGAGCAATGATAATTTTTATGCCTCATTGCAACAAGAAACTCACAATGACTACCGCACCTTCAGTGGTACAGGCACCGCCGAGGCAACTTCAACACTCGTGAGTGCAAGCCCTGGATCCAAGGACACGGGCACGCGCATGAGCTTTCAGTATGATCAAGACTTGATTTCAGTCTCTGCTGAATTTGCCAATTTGAAGTACACCGAGAGCGCTCAAACAGCGGGCAAGTTCACGAGCTACACCCACAACACGTATGCACTGCGTGGTGAGTACAAGGTGAAGCCCAACTGGACCTTGGGGGTCAACTATGCCTACATGGCCGATGGCTCTTGTACCTTGCTCGGTGGTGCAGCCTGTTCAACCGGTGGACTCAATGCCAGCTTGACCAGCTTGGGTGCCAAGTACAACTACAGCAAAGACATCGCTCTTTTCATGCTGTACGCAGCCAATCGCAACGACCGCAATGCTGTGGTTTCTTCTAGCGCAGTGGGTGGCAATATCACCAACGTCGCTGCAGGTGTTCAGTTAAAATTCTAATCCTAGTCTAAGATCACTACAGGGAGTCTTCGGACTCCTTTTTTTTGCCTTTGCACCACTTCCTTTCATCATGCACCATTCTTTCATTTCAAATCCAGGCGTTCATTTTTTATGGTCGGGGATGGGTTTGAAGCGAGCCGCGTTGATGGTTTGGCTCAAAGTACTGGGCACTCTCAGTCTGGGGCTGATGTTGGGTGGGATCCATGCTCAAGCCCAGTCCATGAACGCGCCTGCTGAGGGACCTTCGTCAGTGGCGGGCCTCTTGATGTACCAAGGCCCCGATCGGGATGCTCGTCTGGTGCGTGAAGCAAAAAAGGAGGGCGTCCTCAATCTCTACACGTCGCAAAGCCCCAAGGATACGGCCGCATTGATTGATACATTCCAAAAAAAATACGACATCAAGGTGACCGTTTGGCGCGCCAGTGGTGAGAAAGTGATCCAGCGTGCAGTGACCGAGGCGCATGCGCGCCGCTTCACCCCTGACTTGTTCGAGAGCGATGCCGTGGTGTTGGAGTCCTTGCACCGAGAAAAGCTCTTGCAAGAGTTCTACAGCCCATCGTTCAAGGATTTGCCAGACATTGCGTTTAAAAAGGGTCATTTCTATGTGGCCGACCGGTTTAATTTTTTCACCATGGTTTTCAATACCAATTTGGTCAAGCCCGATGAGGCCCCCAAGACCTACCAAGATCTTTTGAACCCTCGCTGGAGTGGCAAATTGGGACTGGAAGTGGCCGACAGCGATTGGTTTGCGGCCATGGTCAAAAGCATGGGGGAAGCCGAGGGATTGGCTTATTTCCGTCGTCTCAAAGAGAACAAACCACAATTGCGAAAGGGTCACACATTGATGGCCGAGTTGGTGGCCGCAGGCGAGATTCCCATTGCGGTCTCGCTCTACAACCATGCTGCTGAACGCTTGGCCAAGTCGGGCGCCCCGATCGAATGGCGCGCGCTTTCTCCCACCATGGGGCGAGCAGGGGCAGTGGGGGTGGCGAGCAACTTGAGCCATCCCAACGCCGCTTTGCTGTTGGCGGATTTTATGTTGTCCAAAGAGGGGCAAGAGATCATCAAGTCGCGCCAGCGCGTTCCTGCGAGCACTGCTGTGCCAAGCCCCTTGAGTAATTTCTCGTATAAACTCATGGACCCATCTGTCACTTTGGATGAATACAAAAAATGGGACAAAATTTGGAATGACGTGTTTGTCAGTCATTCCGGCGGCGATAAATAAGGTTCTGCTCCATCATTGTCTAGGCATTGAAGCAACCCACAGGAGGCCTTCAAGGTCACTTGCATACTTTAGGTCATTATGAACACACCGGTCTCCAGCAGCATCAATGGCACACCAGCGGACACACCACAGTCTCGCGTCTTGCTCGACCCCTATGCCGACTGGGCGTCTTCTCAAGGTATTCCCATCCATTTGGATTTTGGTCACAATTTGCTCGCTCTCGACACCAACGACTGGAGTCTTTATGAGGCCCGGGGTTGCTTGGCCCACACCCATGGTGCTGGCGACTTCATGGCGAACTATGTGCTTGAAGTGGCAACCAGCGCGAAGACCAAACCTGTGCGTCATTTGTATGAAATGTTTTGCTATGTGCTGGAGGGTTTCGGTTCTACCAAGATTTGGCTCCCAGGTGGTGAGGTCAAGGTGTTTGAATGGGGCCCCAAGGCCATGTTTGCCATTCCGCTCAATTGCCAGTACCAGCTCTTCAACAGTTCTGGGCAACACCGAGTTCGTGTCTCTTGCACCCACGATGCACCCTTGACACTCAATCTCTATCACAGTGAGGAATTTGTATTCAACAATTCTTTTGACTTCAAGGAACGCATTGGTGAGTCTAAATATTTTGATGGTGAAGGCGATTTGAGTGCGTATACGCACAAGACGGGCGTGACTCGCAATGTTTGGGAGACCAATTTTGTGCACGACCTCACGCACTTCAAGCTCTATGAGCTCGAGGCCCGAGGTAAAGGGTCGAGCAACATCAGCTTTATTTTGGCAGATGGCACCATGCACGCCCACGTCTCTCAAATCCCCAAAGGACGCTACAAAAAAGCCCACCGACACGCTGCAGGCACCCACGTTCATGCGGTTGATGGGACCGGTTATTCCTTGTTGTGGTACGAGGGTGACTCAGACTTCAAAGAGTTTCCTTGGGCGCATGGCTTCATGTACACCCCGCCATATTGGATGTTTCATCAGCACTTCAATACGGGACCACAACCCGCACGCTACTTGGCCTGCAGTTTGGGCTCGCGTCGCTATCCCTTCATTTCTTTGAGAAGAAAAAGTGCAGAAGGGGCGGGATCCAAATCACTCCAGGACGGTGGACGCCAATTGGAGTACGAGGACCAAGATCCGCGAATTCACTACAAGTGGCTTGAAGAGCTCCAAACCACTGGGGTGCCCTCGGAGATGGGGGAGATCTTTGACGAGCCCTCCATTGCCAAACTCAATGTGGATGATTTAAAAGGCGTGATCAAAATGCCCAAGAGCACCGGCTTGGCAGTTTGATGGTTGTATCCTTTTGCCATTTCTCGATTTGGGGAGTAGGCCTTGCCCCATGATTTTGAGCTCGACCATGAGCATGAGCATGAGTCGAGTCTTCTTGACGCCCAAAACGCCAAGTCCATTTGGGATCAGGACCACATCGTGTTTCAAACGGTGGGAATTGACATCGGATCTTCGACCTCGCATTTGTTGTTTTCTCGAGTACACCTGCGCCGCCACTCCCATGCAATGAGCAGTCACTTTGAAGTGGTACGCCGTGAGGTGCGGTGGCAGTCGCCAATTGTCTTCACACCTTTCAAGGCCGACTCCAGCATCGATGCGCAAGAACTTGAGCACTTCATTGAGGGGTGCTTTCAGTCGGCTGGCTTGAAGCGCGAGGACATCGACACCGGAGCCGTGATCTTGACCGGCGAGGCGATCAAGAAGAACAACGCACGTGCCATCAATCAAATTTTTGCACAAGACGCTGGACGGTTTGTCTGTGCAACGGCTGGCCACCAACTCGAAGCCATGCTGGCAGCCCATGGCTCGGGCGCTTGTGCTTTATCCAAGTCTCGAGCTCAATGTGGATTGCACATTGACATTGGCGGGGGGACCACCAAACTGGCTTTGATCAATCAAGGACTGATCCAGGGTGTTTGTGCCTTTGCTGGAGGAGGCCGCATGGTGGCTCTTGACACCCAGGGCCAATGGACCCGATTGGATGATGCCGCTCGCCTCTTGGCTCAATCATTGGGGGTTGAGTGCACTGCGAACTCCATGGCCCAAGAGAAAACTCGGCGTTTGATGGCCAAAGCCTACGTGGGTGTGCTGATGGATGTATTGGCCGCT
Source organism: uncultured Burkholderiales bacterium (assembly GCA_903864315.1). Lineage (GTDB taxonomy): Bacteria > Pseudomonadota > Gammaproteobacteria > Burkholderiales > Burkholderiaceae_C > Limnohabitans. The sequence goes on from CAIPFK010000303.1 coordinate 33,236, forward strand.
TGTCGGGCTTTGCCCAGTCAATTGAATCAAGTGGATCATGCAGCGCAAGTCACTCAAATCAGCGGGTTGGGGGCATTGGCCCATTCCTTGATGCTCACGCCTGAGTTCATTGGCACTGCAGTGCCTGAGTATTTGACGTTTTCAGGTGGCGTGTCAGAGTATTTGTTTGGTGCACAAACAGTGGACTTTGGCGATATTTCAAGGCTATTGGTTCAAGAAATCATAGCCTCCTTCAAGCAAACGCTGAAGTTGCCCATCATTGAAGTGGCTCAGCGCATTCGGGCCACAGTCATTGGGGCGTCTCAATTCACGGTTCAAGTCAGTGGCAACACGATATTTTTGAGTGACCCCACTGTGTTGCCGGCAGTCAATGTCCCCGTGGTCAAGGTCTTGCTCCCCGGTATTGAGCACTTGAGTGAAGAGCGAGTCTTGCAAAGCATCGTCGCCCAGGCCAGGCGCCTTGATTTGACACCTCTGAGCCGCATGGCCTTGGCCATGGTCTGGGATTTTGAACCCGATCATGCCACCTTGTTCCTGGTGGCCAGTGCGGTGTTCAAGTACTTGCACCAAGTGGGCGAGCGCGTTGAGCCATTATTTCTGGTGATAGAAGGGGACGTCGCGCTCTCGTTGGGGCGAGTCTTGAGAGATGAACTCGATTTCAAGGGTCCTTTGGCCTGCATCGATGGCATTGAGCTCCAAGAATTCGATTACATCGACATGGGGTCCTTGATCACGCAAACCAACGTGGTGCCTGTGGTGGTGAAGTCACTGCTGTTTTGAGCAGTCCTCTTTGTATAATGCCCCTTGTTTTGGCGAGCCATTTTTTGGTTCGCCCAGGTGTTTTTTTACTCAATTGTTGGGTTTTTTAAGGTGAATTCACATGAAATTAATCAGTTTTTTGCGTTCAGGCTCTGCCAGCTATGGTGTTGTTGTGGGAGAGAAAGTATTGGATTTGATGCCATTGCTCGGGTCTGAAGCGGCTGATTTGAAAACCGTCATTGAAAAAAACCTGGTTCCTCGCATCAATGGCTTGCTGGCTTCTCATCAACCGGATTTGACGTTTGCGCAGTTGACCCTGCTACCCGTCATCCCCAATCCAGACAAAATCGTGTGCGTGGGTTTGAACTACCACGACCACGTCAAGGAAACTGGTCGAGATTTGACGGAAAAGCCTGCCATTTTTTTGCGCCTCAATGACTCTCAAGTGGCCCATGGACAAAACATGGTCCGTCCTTTGGAGTCACACCGTTTGGACTATGAGGGTGAGATTGCCGTCATCATCGGCAAGGGTGGGCGTCGAATTCAAGAGGCCGATGCATGGAATCACATCGCGGGCTACGCTTGCTACAACGATGGCTCTGTGCGCGATTGGCAAAACTTCACCACGCAGTGGATTCCTGGCAAAAACTTCTTCAAAACCGGTGGATTTGGTCCCTGGATGGTGACCGCTGATGAGATCGCCCCCAATCGGGTGATGACGCTCACGACCAAATTGAATGGCCAAGAGATGCAACGCACGACCACAGACATGATGATCCACAGCATTCCACGTCAATTGGCCTTCATCTCAACGGTGATCGCGCTCAAAGCCGGCGATGTGATCGTGACCGGTACTCCTGGGGGGGTGGGCAACAAACGCACCCCTCAAGTGTTCATGAAGCCTGGGGACGTGATTGAAATCGAGGTCGATGCCATTGGCGTCTTGAGAAACGGCATCGAAGACGACCACGCCTGAACTGCCAGTGATTGAGCGGGCCCAAGCCTGGCCCGTCATCAGGCCCAGACTTCGTTGGCGGTTTCAATGACCAAACGAAGTTTGGCGCGTTGGTTTTCAACCGCAATGTTGTTGCCATGGATGGTGCTTGAGAAACCGCACTGAGGCGACAAGGCCAATTGTTCAAGAGGCGCATATTTCGCCGCCTCATCAATGCGCCGTTTTAAATCGTCTTTTTTCTCCATGGTTCCGATTTTGGTGGTCACCAAGCCCAAGACCACGGTTTTGCCTTTGGGTAAAAAACGCAGAGGCTTGAAGTCACCACTTCGGTCATCGTCGTACTCCAAGAAGTAGGCATCAATGTCCATCTCGGAGAGCAATGCCTCGGCCACCGGTTCGTAGTTGCCCTCGGCAAAATGGTAGCTCTTGAAGTTGCCTCTGCACAAATGCATGGCCAAGAGCATGTTCTTGGGCTTCAATGCGACCACCTTGTTGATGAAAGCCGCATAGCGGTGAGGCAGTTCGTTGGGATCGTCCCCACGAAGCCTTGCCGCTTCACGCATTTTTTCATCGCAAAGATAGGCCAAATTGGTGTCGTCCATTTGCACATAGGTGCATCCTGCATTGGCCAGAGCATGCAGTTCATCAGCATAGGCCTTGGCCACATCATCGTAAAAGTCGGGGTCAAGCGTGGGGTAGGCCGTTTTGCTGATGCCTCCTCGACCACCGCGAAAGTGCAGCATGGTGGGCGAAGGGATGGTGACTTTGGGGATGAGTCCCGGGGTGATCCTGCCTTTGAGGAATTCAAAGTCAGCGAGTTGAATATTGTTGGTGTGGCGGATTTTGTCCACCACGCGGATGGCCGGTGGCGAAGGCTCTGTGGTGCCATCAGGATTCAAGACGGAGACAGGGATGTCGGTGGCCACGCCACCCAGTTGCTCCAAGAAGTCAATGTGAAAATAGGTGCGGCGAAACTCGCCATCGGTGATCGATTGCAGACCCACCTCTTCTTGGAATGCAATGATGTCGGCAATGGCTTGGTCTTCGATTTCGCGCAGTTTTGAAGCGGAAATGATGCCCTTGGCTTGTTCAAGCCTGGCGTGAAGCAGGTACTCGGGGCGTAAAAAACTACCCACATGGTCAAATCGGGCTGGAAGGCTCATGGTCATGGGAAAAATCTCATTTTAAAGGGGGATAAATTAGATGTTAACATCGATTTTTGGACATCTTGGGGCCCTTGGCGACCCGCTGAGAGGCTCTCTTGGGAGTTTTGGGACGCATTTGTGCACCAGTTCAAATCCACATGCGTGTTTGCTCTATTGACTAATTTTGGCGACCTGCGAGGATGCATTGTCCCAAATTGGATACTTGGAATCATGAAGGAACGAAAATGAAAAAAATGCAATTGATCAAATCATTGTGTGTGTTGTCACTCCTAGGGGTGATGCAATGGGCCCAAGCCGATGGCAAGCCTTTTAAAATTGGCTTTATTGCGCCCATGACTGGGCCCTTTGCCTCGACGGGTGCGCAGATGTTGGCGGGTGTCAAGCTGTACATGGCCCAGCACGGCAACAAGATCGAGGGCCGTGAGCTCCAGCTCATCGTCAAAGACGATGGTGCATCACCAGAAACCACCAAACGTCTTGCCCAAGAGTTGGCCGTCAATGACAAGGTCGACGTTTTCGCTGGCTTTGGTTTGACCCCCTTGGCATTGGCCACTGCACCGGTGGCGACTCAGGCCAAAATACCCATGGTCGACATGTTGGCCGCAACCTCGTCGATCATCAATTCGACACCTTACATGGTTCGAGTTTCCATGACCTTGCCGCAAGTGAGTGTCATCATGGGCGACTGGGCGCCCAAGAACAACATCAAAAAAGTGGTGACCTTGGTCTCTGACTATGGTCCTGGTATTGATGCCGAAGAGTCGTTCAAAGACCGCTTCTTGCTCAACGGTGGTCAAGTCCTCGAGTCACTTCGAGTGCCATTGAAGAACAATGATTTTGCACCTTTTTTACAAAAGGTGAGAGAGCTCTCACCCGACGCTGTCTTTGTGTTTGTTCCTGTTGGCGTGGGCACAGCGGTGATGAAGCAGTTCACCGAGCGTGGTCTTGACAAGGCTGGCATCAAGATGATCGGTACGGGCGACGTGGTGGATGACGATATTTTGAATGGCATGGGGGATGCAACGCTTGGGATTGTGAGCGCATATCCTTATTCAACGGCCCATCCATCCGAGATGAACAAGAAGTTTGTGCAAGAATTCAAAAAAGCCAATCCCAAAATGCGGCCCAATGCTGTGGCGGTGTTTGGCTACGACGGCATGCACGTGATTTACAACGCCATCAAAAAGACCAAGGGCGTTGGCAACGGGGACCAATTGTTGGCGGCCATGAAGGGGGACATCTTTGAGAGCCCCAGAGGACAGATCTTCATTGACGCCACCACCCGCGACATTGTTCAAAGCATCTACATTCGCAAGGCAGAGAAAAACACCAAAGGCGATGGAGAGATCTACAACGTTGAATTCTCTGAAATCAAGGACGTGAAAGACCCCAGAAAGCCTTGAGCCTGACTGCACGATTTGGGTGATGGGCCTGACCAAGCCTCATTCACTCAAAGACGCACAGCCACCGTGATCTGATTCAATTCAGACCCAGGTGGCTTTTTTAATGAGCGATACAATCGCTTGAGTTGTCATTCATCTACTTTTATAAGATCAATATCCATGGCCTTGATCAGCACCTACATCATCACCTTCAATGAAGAAGACAAAATTGAAAACGCGATTCGCAGTGTTCAATGGTCCGATGAGGTGTTGGTGATTGATTCCTTCAGCACCGACAAGACCGTGAGCATTGCCCAGTCTTTGGGCGCCAAAGTGGTCCAAGTGGAATTCAAAGGTTTTGGGGACTTGCGAAATCAAGCGCTCAAGCACTGTCAGCACGACTGGGTGTTCAGTTTGGACAGCGATGAAATCTGCACACCTGAAGTGGCCAAAGAAATTCGCCAAAAAATAAGCGATCACGCCTTTGATGTGTTTTATGTGCCCAGGAGAAATTTCTTCTTGGGTCGCGAAGTCAAACACTCTGGTTGGTATCCCAATTATAGACAACCCCAGTTATTCAACAAGCACGCATTCAAATACGATGACTCGCCTGTGCATGAGGGTTTTGAATTGTTGGGTGGTGCACAAATAGGCTATCTTCAAGACGCTATTTGGCAGTTTCCATTTAAAAATTTGGCCGAATCCATCGTGAAGATGAACCGTTACTCTACCCTTGGAGCGGTTAAGAAAAGGCAGCAAAACTCTAGTTTTGCCAAAGCGCTGGGCCATGCGATTTGGGCTTTTCTCAAGCACTATATTTTTAAGCTTGGGGTCTTGGATGGCTGGCAAGGTTTTTTCATTGCTTTTTCGTATTTTGAGGTAACGCTCTACCGCTATGCCAAGGCCGTGGAGCTCAATGAGAGCGATGATTGGTCAAAAGAGTGGATTAGAAAAATTTCCTCCTCCGTTGGGCGTGAGTAACCTGTCCAATCAGACTTGGGCAATTGAGTTTGATGGATCTTGATTGAATTTCAACGTATTCAATTCAATTTTTAATGAATTCTTTATATTGTTTTATAGAGCCTGAGAAATATTGGCCAGTCTCGAAATAGATCATCAAAATCCCCTTGCAAGATGTTATTTCCCAAGCTTTGATCCTTTGAATTCGTTGTCGCCACCACCTCTTCATCGTGTTGAGAGGGACATTGACGGCGAAAGCTTGATGCTTGAAATTTGATAAACGCAGAGCTTGAAGATGAGCACCACACGGCCAAATCTAGTCATGACGACCCGCACCCAACCGTTGCCTTGATTCATTGGCAGAGAAATCTAGAAACTCAAAAAGTTCAATGATGTGCAAGTGATTGAGACGGATTAATCTGCTGTGATGCGCCCGTCTTCAACAGTTTTTTTCCACTCTACCAGTTCCTTTTTTAATAGCGCGCTCATCTCATCGGGTCCACCTGGATTGGCAATGATGCCGTGTTGGGCTAAATCCGCTTGAGTCTCTGGGGTGTTGATGATGAGAAGAAACTCTTTGCTGAGCTTGGAGACGATGGCGGGTGGAGTCGCCTTGGGCAGAAAAACACCCACCCAATCGTAATCATTGAGATCCTTGATGCCGCTTTCTCTGAAGGTGGGCACGTTGGGTGTCCATTGGCTGCGAACTTCGCCGCTGGTGGCGAGCATTTTGAGCTTGCCCGCGGCCACCATGGACAAGACTGAGTGCAACGGGAAAAATCCGACCTGGACTTGCCCTCCAACCAAATCGGTCACCGCTCCCGATGATCCTTTGTAAGGAACGTGCACGATGTTGATGCCCGTGATTTGTTTGAACATCTCGGTTCTCAAGTGGTGTGGGGTTCCACTTCCAGGTGTCCCAAAATTCAAAACCCCAGGCTTGGTTTTGCTATACGCCACGAGTTCTTCCAGCGTGTTCACCGCAACCGTGGGGTTCACCACCAAGGCCACTGGCATTTTTCCAACACGCGCCACCGCGCTGAAGTCAGTGGCAGGACTCCAGGGCAGATTTTTGTAGATCGCCGAGATCATGGCCATGGTGTTGGGCACCACCAAGACCGTGGTGCCATCGGGTGTCGAGTTGGCGACCGTGGTGATGGCAATGGTTCCCGACGCGCCTGTTTTGTTCTCCACAATGACGGGCGTGGACAAGGCCTTTGATAATTTTGGAGCCACCATTCTCGCCACAATATCACTGCCAGAACCCGAGGTCGTGGGCACCAAGAGTGTGATGGTTTTGTTGATGGTGTTTTGTGCACAGGCCAAACCTACAAAGCACATCACCAGCCATGCACAAGGTCTTGCTATATTCAACACGACGAGTCTTTCAAAGAGTTGAGAGGATCAATGAGCACAAAAAATCAAAACAAAAAACTCAATGCAAACAGTTGCCGCCATCCACCACCAAGGTTTGTCCTGTGATGAAGTCGCTGTCACTGCCCGCAAAAAACACGACGGCTCCTGTCAAATCATCGGGCGTTTGAACCCGTTTCAAGGCTCGGGTATTGGCCGCGTCTGCGCGCATTTTTAAAATGCCCTCGTCAGGGTTTTCTTCTGACAAGGTGCTGCCTGGTGCGACACAGTTCACGCAGATATTGTCTTTCCCGACTTCATTGGCCAAGGTTTTCGTGAAACCGATGATGCCCGCTTTTGAGGTCACATAGTGGATTCGACTCGGTGAGCCTTTGATGGCGGTACTTGAGCTGATGTTGATGATCTTGCCGTATTGCTGCGAGCGCATTTGCGGCAAGACTGCACAACTGGCCAGCCAAGTCCCTTTCACGTTCACTGACATCATCCGGTCCCATTCATCCACACTGATTTGATCAAACGGTAGGCGTGACATGGGGATGGTTGCAAAAATGGCGGCATTGTTCACCAAAATATCGATGCGACCGTAGGCTTTGAGGGTTTGCTCGACCATGCCATCCAAGCTTTTGGGGTCAATCACATCGGTTTTGATGGCCA
>CAIPFK010000304.1 GCA_903864315.1 uncultured Burkholderiales bacterium
TGGATAAAGTAGCATTTGGTGGAACAGCTTTGATCAGAGTGGACTCGACGGCGCCTCCAGTTGTTGCACTAAACGGCACCGATGTTTCAGGGTCTTTTAAACTTGACCCATTCAAATCAAATTCATACCTTGGTGTAGTCTCTGGCTTAATATTAGGGGATAATAATTTAGTGGCCAATCAAGGCGCCAATAGCTTGGTTGTAAAAAATTACCCCAAAACAGGACCCGTTATATCCGGGCCATGGATTAAGCCATTCAAATGTACGACCCATGAGTACAATTATTTACCCGATGCCAGCACCACATTGTCCGCCACAGAACTCATGGGCAGCAATGGATGTGACATTGGTGGACCACAAATCAATTATGTTTACCTCACAACTGGAAATACATTCAAGACACTGCCCAATGCAAATATCGTAAACGCCAGTTACCCCGCAGATTTAACGACCACCACGATCCCCAATTCATCCGGTAGCTCAGAAAAATACATTGCTTTACTGGAAACAGGAACCATCAATCGTGGCATTTATCAAATGGCCATTCCCTATGATCCTATTAAATATGGAGCCGGCTCAGGGGTTACCAGTGCAACCACCAACTACCCCAACCCACTCAATCCAACGAAAATCTCACAGGGCTGGAATCGCAAACTCATTTATGCATTTGGTGGCGGGTGTCAACAAGGTTACTACACCCAAGGAAACGACACCAACTTTAGTCTTCTAAGAGCCAGCTTGCCTGGGGCAGCCTTTCCGCAAACCTACTTGTCGCAAGGTTTTGCCAGTGTATCAAGCACCTTGAATACACTGGGCAACAACTGCAATGATGTCCTCTCAGCTGAAACGGCGATCATGACAAAAGATAAATTTGTACAAACCTATGGAGTACCAATCTACACGATGGGTGCGGGCTCTTCAGGTGGATCAACTCAACAAATGTCAATTGCGGAAAACTATCCTGGCATCTTGGATGGAGTGACATCACTGCAAACCTTTGCCGACTATGCATCACAGTTTCAGCCATTGATGGATTCACGATTGATGGACATCTATGTCAATGTTACCAATCCAAAAAATAATACAAGCTCTGCGACCCCCATCAATTGGACCAAAGAACAACTCAACGCTGTGACGGGTATGTTCAATACAGATTTATGGCAAGTTTTGAGTGATCGGCCAAACGGTCCCAACTCATATCTTTTTGGCCAAACAATTACCAACCAAATCATTGATCCAGTTTTTGCCTATGTCGGCATGCCTGTGACCTCGACGTCGGCCAACAGATTGGACCCCGCTCAAACCTCCCCTATCCTTTGCAACAAGAAAACTTATAACGTCTTGACTGGATGCGTGGCCATCAATGGACAGGTTTCATCAAACACGCCAACAGTTGCAGTGACGCCACCACCTGGATCTCCTTTGTATCCCAAAGCCACAGGACCCAATCAAAATCTGCAGTTTGATCCAGTCATCAATCCCATTGGTGTGAGGACGAACACAATCGATGCGAATATCAATATTCTGGGTAAACGTGCAAAAGATGGATACGCGCAGAGATATCTGGACAATGAGGGCGTTCAATATGGCTTAAATGCATTCAAATCCGGGAAAATTTCGGCCGCCCAGTTTATCGATCTCAATCAAAACATTGGTGGAGTTGACATCAATTTTCAGTACCAAAAGCAACGCACCACGGCTGACACCGCAGCCTTGTCCAGGGTTTATCAAACGGGGCGAGTTGGACGTGGGTCAGGAGGATTGGCTTCAATCCCAGTCATCGCACAGATTGGTTATAACGACGTGACCGTTGATGTCTCAACACCAGCGGGAAGAAGCGCAACCGTGACTCACTCCAAATATTGGTCTTTTGTTCTGCGTGAGCGAATGATCAAATCCAACGGCGCGGCAGATAACCTGGTCATCTATGCCAGTAAAAATGCACCGAGCGGTACTTTTCCCTCTGACATGATCATTGGGTCCATGGATAAATGGCTCACCGCCATGGCTTCCGACTCAAAAGGATACACCTCTGCCTATCAAAAGGTTGTCGCCAATAAGCCTGCAGACGTTTCAGAAGGTTGCTGGGATTTGAACTTGAATAAAATCAATGAAAAATTAAATCCATCCACCGGTCAATGCGCACAATGGTCTACTTTTGGCATCACCTATACACCGTCAACCAACGGAGGCAACCCAACTGTTTCGCCTGTAGCCAACCTCATTGGGGGTCAAGGCTTTCAAAACCCACTCATGTCTGCTGGCGGTCCGACAACAGCAGATATTCTCAAGTGCCAATTAAAACCCATAGTTGCCACAGACTACGTGGATGCAAACGCAAAGCAATTGCTCAGTGCCACGCAAGTGACGCAATTGCAAGGTATTTTCCCAAATGGTGTGTGTGATTGGACAAAACCTGGCGTAGGACAAACGTCCACACCCGCGGTAGCAAATGCTTCATTCGGTCCACATCCAGTGAACTTGGTATTTGACATCAACACGGCTACACCAGGGCAATAATCATTACTGCTGGGTACTTGGGGCGTACGCCCCAAGTACTTCGGCAATAGAGATTGATGGCCATCTCTTAGACACTGCAGTTGAAAGGCGACAATTAAAGTTAGCGCGCGAAAACCCGATACATTAGGGGCCTTACAAAATACGCAAAAAACGATAGAAGTTTTTTACAAAAAAACAAACAAATCTTTCCAAAATATCCAGGCAAATTTCCCTAAAAACCAGCTAAAACTCAAAGAAATTTCAGTTTGCTTACAGGGCTTAAAAAAACCTCGATTTTTTTGATATAATGCGTGTATTCCCTGATAGCTCAGCGGTAGAGCAGCAGACTGTTAATCTGTTGGTCCGTGGTTCGATCCCACGTCGGGGAGCCAGAACGAA
>CAIPFK010000305.1 GCA_903864315.1 uncultured Burkholderiales bacterium
ACCGACCTCTCGAAGCGGGAGTAGTCCTGGGCTGGGAAGGTTTTTAAATCAAATGCCAAGCCAGGTTTGAGCATGTCTTTGCCGTGACAACCCGCGCACAGTTCATGGTACAACTCACGTCCCAAATCCGCATCATTGGCACAGGCTTGAAAATTCAAGGCCGTGCACAACACCCAACCCAAGAACCAACCCCACAAAGTATTGGGTTTATTGAAATACGTCATGAACGCATTCATCGGTCAGACAACAATCAAGCCAATTTGGCGCCGTGGCTGGCGGACTTGATCGTTGCACTGGACGGAATCCAAGGTTGATCGGTCCAACCCACACCACGCCTTGCCACTTGCACATCCAGCAAATAGGGTTTTCCGTCTAGCGTTGCCGTCTTTGCGCGAGCCAAGGCTTGGCGCAATTCCAAGGGGTTTTTGACCACCTCAGCACGCACCCCAAAACCTTGTGCAATGGAGGCCATGTTCATATCGGGGCTCCCCAAATAGCTCCCCACAAAATGACCAGTCTCAATCATGCGTCCTGAAGGCGCATTGGCCACCGTTCTGGAGTGAGGTCCGGCATACGCGTGGTTGTTGTACACAATGGTGATCACCGGCAGCTCCAGCCTTGCCATGTTCCATAGCGCATGCGGGCCAAACAAAAAGGAGCCATCGCCCACCAAACAAATCACTTGTTGTTTGGGTCTGGCCAACTTAACGCCTGCGGCTGTCCCAACGCCTGAGCCCAAATGACCGCCGTAATAGAAAAACAACTCACGCCCACCCAATGGGTTGAACTGGAAAGAGTGCATGGCGACCGAGCCCGCCTCATGCACCACGATGGCATTGGGGTCGGCAAATTGCGCAATTTCCCAGGTCAATCGATCGGCAATCAAGGGACTTTGATTCCACTCTGGATTGTTCACAATACCACTCAACAACTTTCGTGCGTTATCTGTATAACGCCTCACCTCGGTGGCTCTTTGCGCCGCTGCGGCTTTCAGCCTGGCATTCATCAAGGGTTCAATGGCCGCGATCAAGTCATCCAACCCCAGCGCCACGTCACCAACCAAGGGAACATCGGTGGACATCACTTTGCCCATGTTTTGATAGTCCATCCTCATGTCGATGAACTTGACGTTCCTCGCCACCATGGGTGCCACACCACTGTGCTGCATTTTGTTGCCAATATTGATGGCCAAGTCATAGTTTTTAGGCCACGTGATCGAAGCCAGGGTCCCTGCAGGCGCATTGCCCACCCACAAAGGATGGGACTCAGGGAAATTCGCCCAAAGTTGGCGCATTTGCGTCACTGGCATCCCAAGCATCTCTGCCAACCTGACCACCTTGTCCACCGCTTTGGCTTTGTAGACCTCATCACCCACAATCAATACTGGCATCTTTGCGTCCAAGAGCAACTGCGCCGCTTTTTCGATTTCACTCGGGTTGGGCCTCACACGCATGCGCGTATCAAAATGGCTTTGATCAATGATTTCGGTGCGAGTCTTCTCCTCCGTGTAGTCCGAATGCCAGGTGAGGTAAGAGGGGCCATGCGGTGGCGTCCAGGCCGACTTGAAGGCGTGCCGAACCGTCTCTGCAATCATCGAGGGCCCCCTGGCCATCCAAGAATACTTGGTCAAAGGTTGCACGACTTGCTCTTGATTGGCAATTTCTTCGAAACCATCGCGCCCTGCACGCTTGGACTGATCGGTACGGTAAGAGTAAACCACCAAAGGGGTTTGTTCTTTGTAGGCGTTGAAAATTTGCCCCATGGCATTCATCAATCCAACTGCGCCTGCTTGCATCACGATGGCGGGTTGCTGGGAGGCTTTGATGTAGCCCGCAGCCATCGCCGCCCCGGGCCCCTCGTGTGGCGTCAAGATATAGTTCAACTGCGGCCTGTCTACCAAAGCGTCGTAGAACTGCGCATCTTCGCTGGCCGAATTGCCAAACACATATTTCACACCACAGGCCATCAACTGCTCAGCAAAACAAGCTCCTCCTGAGCCTTGAAAGGTCCGCACAGGGGGTGAACTTGAGGTGCTTGCAGCAGGAGTGCTTGAGGATGCTGACGTTTGGGCTGATGCATTCAAACTGGACAAAACACCTTCAGCCGCTGCCACCGTGATGCCAGCGGCTTTCATGTTGTCTAAAAAACCACGCCTGGAAATTGTTTGAGCCAAATATTGACCGACCAGATCTCTCATATATTCACCTTGGATTTGTAAAGATAGGCTCACCCAAGCTTTGAGTGAACAAGTTAAACGCCCAATGCTCAGCGTTTGATTTTGGGCACTTGAGGACCGAACTCATTGCCAAGGAAACCGGCCATGCTGACGATGTCGTCTGCGCTCCAGACAGCACCTCGACCCATCATGCGATACAGAGTTGCTTCCCATGCTTTGGCGTCTTGCCGTTGATCGCGCCACATGGCATCGGTGTGACACTGCGAGCATTTGCTTTGAAGCAATTCTCGTGCGTTTGGCGCTGAGGCGACTGCAACTGGATCTGGCGATGCAGTTTGGGCCATTGAGTGGGTACAAACGCCAAGGCTCAATGACATGAAAACCAAAGAGATGAAGAGTAGAGCTTTCATGGGAACTCACAAATAAAAAAACAATAAAACAAAACCTCGACTCGGGTCCAAGAACGAAGGGACAGAACGTCTATCGACAACACAATTTTAGGGGGTTACCAAGTCGACAAGGCCCTCCATTCTCTAAGGTTTACCCCTAAAGCCGAGCTGCTTTCATCATGGTCATGAAAAGATTTAAACTGCAAGGCTTGTCCTGGCTCTTCAAGGCCTTGCCGTCCAACTTCTTTTGATTGCCACCTCTTGGACCCAACTTTAAATCCATTGCAATGGACAACACTTTAAAATCAATTGTCGAATTCTGTCGCTCTCAAACCCGTCAACGCACCACTGTTGCCGGGTTTGAAGAATTCAAACGCCGTTGGATTGATGTTGCTGGTGTTGCGTTGGCAGCACTTGATCAAAATGCTTATTTGATCGCACAAAACATGGCGCTTCGCACGGCGCCTTCGGGTGTTTGTCAGTTAATCGGCACACACCACACCACCCAATCCGAGATGGCGGCTTTTGCCAATGGCGTGTTGATTCGTTGCTTGGACGGTGCTGACACATACCCAGGAGGGGGCGGACACCCCAGTGATTGCTGGGCTGCACTTTTGGCATTGGGGCAAGACAATGGCAATAACCTGGATGAACTTTGCTGTGCATTGAGCACGGCCTACGCCTTTTATTGGCAATTTTTTAAAGCCGCTTCATTGCGTGATCACGGATTGGACAACACGTGCTACGTGAGTTTTTCCAGTGCTTTGGCAGGTGCGCAATTGTTGGGACTTGATGAAGAAGGCATGGTACAGGCATTGTCCATGGTGGTGAGTTCAAGTCTGTCCCTTGGTGTAGCCAGGAGTGGGACGCTGAGCATGTGGAAATCTGCTGCATCGGGCCACGCTGCAAGGCAAGGGGTTTTTGCGGCACGCTTGGCCAGTCTTGGAATGACTGCTCCGGCCAGGCCCTTTGAAGGAGAGCGCGGCTTGTGGAGCTTGACACAGGACTGCCAGCCACACCTGTTGACTCGGCCTGACAGTGCAGGACATGCTTTTGAACATGCTCACATGAAATATTTTTTGTGCGAGTACCACTGTCAAACACCGATCATGGCCGCCTTGGAGTTGACTCCAAAAATCAAAGGAAAAACAATCGAATCGGTGAGCATCAGCACCTACCAGTTTGCCTTACAAGAAGTGGCCAGTGGTCCGGAGAAATGGCAGCCTCTCACGCGCGAGACTGCAGACCACAGCATGCCCTGGAGCGTTGCGGCTGTACTGCTCGATGGCGCTTTTAGTGCAAGTATTTATGAGCCCAATAGACTTCAAGATTCTAGAGTCTTGGCACTTATCAATCGCATCGTGGTGAGAGAAGATGCTTTGCTCACACAGTCCTTCCCGGAATCAACTCCCTGTGTCATGGAGATCAAAACTCAATGCGGCGAGACTCACCGGGCTCAAATCAAGCGCGCATTGGGCCACCCGCTGAACCCCATGAGCACGGCTCAAGTGGTTGAGAAATTTCGTCAACTCAACACCCCTCGCTTGAGTCAAGACCAAATGGATACGTTTTTCAGTCGAGTCCACGCTCTTGGGCTTGAAGATCCTGTGACTCAACTTGTGGCCAGTAGTATTTTGACTTGAGATTTTTCACTGCACAGTCACTTTGGGAGTGAGGATGGCCACAGCGACTCATCCCGCTGCTTGTGAAGACAGTCCTCATCAAAGCCTCGCGGCTTGCATCACAACCATTTTGGGGGGTTTGGGATCGATTTTTAAAAATTGGTGGTTTTTTGAATCCCCTCAATCGCCATGTCCTTGAAGACTAAAATGCCTTCGAACTTATTTTTACCGAAGGAATGCCAATGTTATTGATAGACAATAAAGTGGTCGAGCAAGTACTCACCATGCAAGACTGCATTGCTGCACAAGAAAAAGCCTTTGCTGAGCTTTTGACTGGTGAGGCCATCGGAAGACCGCGACTTGACATGTACGTGCCTTGTGAGCGAGAGGACGGCTATTACCGATGGGGCTCAGTTGAAGGCGCCAATGATGGTATTTTCGCTGTGAGGCTTAAATCAGATATCTTGGTGTGGCCCAAAGATCTTGCTTCAGGTGGCACGGAGCAAAAGTACTGTATTGAGCCGGGCACTTATTGCGGATTGGTTTTTCTCTACAGTACCCAAAATGGCCAGCCTTTGGCCATCATGAATGACGGTCACTTGCAGCACATGCGCGTGGGTGGAGCAGCAGGCATTGGGACCAATCTATTGGCTCGAAAAGATGCAAGTACAGTCGGCATGATTGGATCAGGCGGCATGGCCAGAACATTTTTTGAAGCCATCGCTTGTGTGAGAAACATCAAAACTGTCAAAGTTTATAGTCGCTCTGCTGAAAATCGACAAAAATTCGCCATGGAGATGCAAGTACGCTTCCAAATCAAAGTTCAAGCCGTTGACACACCACAAGACGCGGTCCAGGGTGTGGACATCGTTGCGACTTGCACGGACAGCATGACGCCCGTTTTGGAGCCCCAATGGCTTGAACCAGGCATGCATGTGGTTGTTTTAACACCTCGTGAATTGAGCCCCCAAGTCATAGATCGCTTTGATGTCAAAATTCAACAAGGGCGAGAAGATTTGCCCATGGCAGAAAGCCAACTCTTCAGAAAAGGCATTTCTGGCAGTCCTGGGGCCTTTGTGGGTGGGACGCCCAAGGAGCAAGAGCGATTGCCCAAGGCCAAACACCAACGCATACAAACAGAACTTTGGCCCACCTACACCGACGTCATCTCTGGTCAAGCCAAGGGAAGAAGTAGCGAATCCGAAATCACTTTTTATTACACCGTTGGCAACTGGGGAGTGCAGTTCTCATCGGTTGGAGGATTGGTCTATAAAAAAGCCAAGGCCCAGGGTTTAGGGATGCAACTGCCTTTGGAGTGGTTCATCCAAGACATACGAAATTAGACACTCAAAATCAAGCACATTGGATCGAAACAATGTGCAGTTCAAGGACTTGACTTTCGCAGTTGGAATGAGTGCGGTTGTCATTCGCTCTCAACATGGGTCTTTCGGATGACTGCGCCCCAACGCTCGGTTTCCTCAGCAATGAACTTTTTAAAGCTCTCCGGTGAAGTGCCTATCGGCGTCACTCCATCTTGCCCCAATGTGTTGAGCATTTCTGCACCCTTGAGTGTCTTGACTATGGCCTGATTCAATGCATTGATGATTTCAGGCGAAGTTTTACTGGGAACAAATACCCCATACCAGACACCAGCCACATAGCCAGGGACGGTCTCTGCCATCGAGGGCACTTGCGGCAACATGGGAAGACGCTCAGCAGAGGTGACAGCGATGGCCTTGAGTTGTCCATTTTTTGCGAACTTCATGCCCGCCAATAAATCAGTGAAGGACAAATCCACCTGCGTACTCATCAAAGCCATCGTGGCAGGGCCAGTGCCTTTGTAGGCAATATGGCGCAAATCAACATCGGCCAAAAGCTTCAACAGTTGAGCTGCCAAATGGCCCGTACCACCAATTCCAGATGAAGAAAAAGTCAATTGACCAGGCTCTGCCTTGGCTTTGGCGATGATTTGAGCCAAGTTATTGAACGGTGAATTGGGTTCGACCAAAAGAATTGCAGGATTGTTCGCAACAAGGCTGACAGGGAGCAAATCTTTTTGCGGGTTATAGGACAACTTTTTGACTAAAAAAGGTGCCACCACAATGGGCGAAGTGGAGGCCAAGATGATGGTGTAACCATCGGGTGCAGCATTCACCAAAGCCTGTGTTCCAACCACTCCACCGCCACCAGGCTTGTTGTCAATAAAAATCGATTGCCCAAGAGTCGTGGACAGATGCCTGGCCAACAATCGACCCATGATGTCAACGCCTCCACCAGGCTCATAAGGCACAATCATTTTAAGGGGCTTGCTTGGGTAAATGGG
>CAIPFK010000306.1 GCA_903864315.1 uncultured Burkholderiales bacterium
GTCTCTAGGCGGGTGAAGAGTTTCCCAATTCGACCACGGGTCACCTTGTCACCGGATGAGAAAGCACAGCGCTGGTTGCTCAACATCTCTGCGAGCGACAGAACGGGACTGCTCTACAGTGTGGCCTTGATCTTGGCCAAGCACAAAATCAATTTGTTGCTGGCCAAGGTGAGCACCTTGGGTGAACGGGTCGAAGACACATTTTTGATCGATGGTGCGGCGTTGCAGGAAAATAAAATTCAAATAGAAGTCGAGACCGAGCTCTTGGAGGCGTTGCGTCTATAGTCCATTGCAGTGAGCGTAGCGCCCATCCATTGCGACTGAAGGGGGCACAACACCCAAAAATACTGGGCGTTGATCAATCCCTTGGCCTCAGGCCGAGGTATTGATATGCGAGCCTATACCCAAGAGAGCATACAAGTTGTCACTGCTGCTTGTGCCCGCATCGGCAGCGTCTTGGGCTTTGATGGCGTTGAGCAACGAGCTGGTGTTGGACGTCTGCATGGAGCTCAACAGTCCAGCCGGCGTGAGGCTGAGGCTTGAGTGTCCCGAGTTGGAACTGCCGGATCCACTGGAGGTCGTTGCACCGGTTTTACCAGTCGCCCCCGAACCTGAGCCGCCAGCCGCGCTGCCCGACGTGGCCGAAGACGTTGACCCAGCAGTGGTGGCGATGGGCATGCCACTGCCCCCATTCATGCTGGAGGCCAAATTTTGTGCACTGGCCAAATCCCCTTTTCGCAGTGCTGCTCCCAGTTGACCAAACACAGAGTTTGCATTGAGCAAGGAAGAGTTGCTGCTTTGTCCAGCCACAAAGGCGTTGTATGCTTTTTGCGCACCGGCCAGGTCACCGGATTTGAGGGCCGCGAACATGGCCTTGGCACTTTGGTTTTTGGATGGCTGTGCTGAGCTACCGTTGAGCACGCTCATGCTGGCGTTATTGAGGCTCAAACCCATGGAGAACTCCTTGTTGAGTGAACCCAGCTCGAGAAAACGGCAAGAATTGGCCGAATTTTCAACTCAAGAGGTTCTTATCCATGATTTAGCAATCGCCATGCCAGTGTAGGTTTGGCAATCGCCATCCTAGAAAGATCAATAGCCGGCTTTGGCCTGGGGCCGTTTCTTGGCAAAAAGGCCTGCCGCCTTGGCGCCTTGCTTGACAAAGCGCTCTCGACGCGCCACTTTGGGGTCGACCCGGAGTGCTCGGGTGAGCTCCACACGGTCTCCTGTGTTGAGCACATGATTCAAGCCCTGGGGATGACCCCAAACGCTGATGAAAAGATGACGATTTTCTAGACTTTGAACCCATTGCTGCTCAACGAGTTGGGCTGAGCCCGTCATGGGAAGGTGGTGGCAGGGGTCGAGTAATTCAAACGAATTCAACCAATCGTTGACAAGGATAGAAGGCTTAGGCTCATGCTCATGCTCATGCTGTTGTTGATGCCCTTGCTCTGGGCGGTTGTCTGGGGTTCTTTCCTGGACGTGATTCAATGCGCGCACCAATGCGTCAAAAAGACGCTCTTGTGGCAAGAAGGCCAAGGTCACAGCAACGACCGTCCTGGCCTTGGGGCAAAACACCACTTCAATCGTGTTTGAACTCGTGACTTGGTCTTTCACTGCATGCATGGATTCAAGCGAGCCCATTCAAGCGAGTCCATGCCAGCGGTGAGTGACTAAAGCCTTTGTGCCCATCTTTTCAGGTGGCCACATAGACTTGTTCAGCGCGTTTGACAAAGGCGTCCACCAAGGTGCTGGCGATTTTGTCAAACAATGGGCCCACCAAGTTACCAAAGACGCTCTCGAAACGATAATTGAGTTGCAGCTCAATGCGACAAGCTCGCTGGTCGTCCAGTGGGTGAAAGTCCCAGACCCCAGAGAGCTCCTTGAAGGGCCCTTGGACCAACTCAAGATGAACTTGGCTGTTGAGTTGGTTCACGTTTCGGGTGGTGAAAGACTTCTTGAATCCTCCAATGGACATGCCGATTTGAGCCGTGACACCATCGGCATGGGTCTCTAAAATCTGGCCTTGCTCACACCAGGGCAAAAACTTGGGGTAGCTCTCTATGTCGGTGACCAGGTTGTACATCTCCTGAGCACTGAACCAAATAAGAACGGATTTATGAACTGTTTTCATGATGAGAGCCTGGTCAGACATTTGTGCGCCAGACCACTTGAAGCCAACCTGATTGAAAGTAAAAATGACCCAACTGAGCACCGCCACAAAAAAGGGCTTGGAATTAGAACAAGCCCCGCCCCATTGTGCTTTAAACTCTAGTCAATCGATCCTGGGGTTGACAGCGCCATTCAATTGAACACTGCGTCACCCTTCGGTTTGAACCGATTCCCCCTATTGTAGAGTTTTCAAGAAAGCGCGTCAGTCTTTACCTCCATGAGCACCAAACCAGCCACGCCCGCTCGCATTGCGGACAATAAAAAAGCCATCTTCAATTACTTCATTGAAGAGCGCTATGAAACAGGCATGGTCTTGCAAGGCTGGGAGGTCAAGGCCATCAGAGACGGACGCGTGCAACTCACCGATGGTTATGTGGTCATTCGTGAAGGGGAGCTTTTTGTGATTGGCTGCCAAATCAACCCCACCCGTACCACCTCCACGCATGTGATCGCCTTGCCCGATCGCACCAAGAAACTGCTGCTCAACAAGGCTGAAATTGAGCGCTTGGTGGGCAAAGTTGAGCAAAAGGGCTACACCTTGGTGCCTTTGAACATGCATTGGAAAAACGGCAAAATCAAACTTGAGATTGCCCTGGCAAAAGGCAAAGCCGAGCATGACAAGCGAGACACCATCAAGGACCGTGAAGGCCGTCGAGAGGTTGAACGCGCCATGAAACACAAAACCCGCTGAGAAGCCCTTGGGCTTGATCCACCGAGTTAACACCAACCACAAAACTGGGACTTTCCCGTTATTTAATAGTCCACACCTTGGGTTACGATGGGACTTGGCTTGGCGAACACAGGACTGCACACGCCAAGCCATCAATCTCACGACTATCAACGATGAATCGAGACCCCATGAAACGTTCAGTTTTCACTCTTGCAGCTGGCTTGGTCTATGCTAGTTTTGCGCTCTCACAGGCTCAGCAACCCCTGTTGTCGACTGTTCAAGCACAAAAAGCCCCCTATTTGAAGACCTTGGAGTCTTTGGTGTCCATTGAATCGGGCTCCCGGGACCGCGAAGGGCTCAATAAAATTTCTGCCTTGGTCCACGCTCGCCTCAAAGCCCTGGGCGCACAAGTGGAGTTCATTGAGCCAGGCGAGCGAATTTACAAAATGTATGACACACCAGAGCGACCAGGGCGCATGGTCAAAGCCGTCTTCAAGGGAAATGGCAGCAAAAAAATCCTCCTCATCGCCCACATGGACACGGTCTACCTCAAGGGAATGCTGGCCAAACAACCATTTCGAGTCGAGGGCGACCGCGCCTACGGCTTGGGTATCGCGGATGACAAACAAGGTGTTGCCTTGATCATTCACACGCTTGAGACCTTGAAACAACTCAAATTCAAAGATTATGGGCAAATCACGGTTCTCCTCAACGGAGATGAAGAAATCAGCTCACCGGCAGCCCGAGCCTACTTTACAGAATTGGGTGCTCAACACGATGCGACTTTTTCTTGCGAAGCTTCCCAAGTGAAATCCGATCGTGTTGCATTGACAACTGCTGGGATAGCCGCTGTGACGCTGGAGCTCACCGGAAAAGCCTCCCATGCTGGGGCCGCACCTGAGTTGGGTCACAATGCATTGACAGAATTGGCATTTCAAATTCAACAAATGCGAGACCTCTCGGACCCCAGTTTGGGCATCAAGATGAATTGGACGCTCTCCAGTGCAGGCACCAACAGAAACGTGATTCCCGCAGTGGCGAGTGCCTCCGCCGATGTGCGCGTTTTGCACAAAGAGGACTTTGACACCATCGAAGCCCGGGTCAAAGAAAAGCTCAAAACCCAACAAAACCCAGCGGTCAAAATTGAGATGAATTTTGAGCGCCGTCGCCCCCCCATGGTGACCAGCGATGAAACCCTCAAAATGGCGCAGTACGCCAAGAAAGTGTACGCTGAGGTTGGCCGTGAGTTGGTATTGGGCACTGTGGCTGCAGGGGGCGGAACCGATGCGGCTTTTGCGGGTCTTGAGACCACCAACCCCGTGATCGAGAGCATGGGCTTGCAAGGCTTTGGCTCACACTCCAATGACGATGAATATGTTTTGATCAGCTCCATCGAGCCTCGCATGTACATGCTCACCAAACTCATCATGGATATTTCGCAAGGGAAAAATCACTGAACCCATCCCTCAGTACGGTGAGTCTCGCGAGCGCATGGGCCGCAGGCGATTGGCATGGCCTGAGTGATCAACAAACGGCGCATAGCACCACTTTTGTGCGCTCAGGCTCATCACTTCGCCTTCAATTGGCAAAGATGATTACTTTTTAGTGAATTTTACCCAAGTGTGCACAGGCATTTGAATTGTTTGTGCCTTTACAAGGCAAGGATTGTGGTCAGCCTCTTAAAACAGAAACTTTCAAGATTAGAATGCGAGGTTGCGTTTTAAGCCGCTTTTTGACCACTTTTCCATGTTTCTTGTATTCGTATGATGGCCATTTCTTCTTTGCAGCAAAAAGTTGACGACTTTATGCATCAACATTGGGTTCAACACACCATTGTTGCTCTCATCATCGTGAATGCAATTTTGCTGGGCATGGAGACCGACGCGGAAATCATGGATCGGTTTGGGCAAGAACTTGGCTTGTGTGATCACGGATTGTTGTTAATTTTTATCATTGAAACTCTTCTCATGATTTTTGCCAAAGGCAAAAAGTACTGGACCGATCCATGGTGTTTGTTTGACTTCATTGTGATTGCCATCGCGGTGATGCCTTCCTCTGGTGACTTGAATTTGCTCAGACCCATGCGAATCTTGCGGGTCTTGAGACTGATCAACCGAGTCGAAAGCATGAAACGTGTGGTCTCTGGATTGGTGAGTTCATTGTCGAGTTTGGGCTCTGTGGTGGGACTTTTGTTGATTGTCTTTTATGTCTTTGCTGTGATTTCAACCAATCTGTTTGGGGAAGTTTTTCCCCATTTGTTTGGCTCATTGGGACACAGTTTTTTCACACTCTTTCAGGTGATGACATTGGAGAGTTGGTCTGACGGGATAGCACGCCCCATCATGGAAAAGTTCCCCTATGCGTGGGTGTTTTTTGTGACCTTCATTTTGATGGCCACTTTTGTGGTGGTCAATTTGTTCATCGCCGTGATTGTTGACTCTTTTGCGTCATTAAAAAATGATGCGCCCAAAGAGACCCTGGGTGACGAAATTGTTGTCAAGAGAGAAGAGTTTATGGCTTTTCAACAGGAACTCATTGAAATGAAAGAAATCATCAAACAACTTAAAATTCAACAACATTGACGCCACTTGGCCTTCTAGGAGCAGTGATTGCCCATCTATTGCCCAGTTATTGCCCAACAACTCTCATCATCACGCTTTTTACAGTAATACACCAAATACAGCTTGCATCAAATGATCAACATTGCTCCACTCCAAGAAAAAGTCCAAAAATTCATCAATCATCACGTGGTACAAATGACCATCGTGACGCTCATACTCTTGAACGCCATCTTGCTTGGCACGGAGACCAGTGCAGACATCATGGACAAGTTTGGTGAAGAAATCTCCATCATCGATCACGCCATTTTGATGATCTTTATTTGTGAGACGATTCTTTTGATCTTTTGCAAGGGGAAAAGCTACTGGACGGATCCGTGGTGTCTCTTTGACTTTATCGTGATTGCCATCGCCATCGTTCCCGCTACTGAGTCGTTGTCAGTTCTTCGTGCCCTTCGGGTTTTGCGGGTTTTGCGATTGATCAACAAAGTGCAAAGCATGAAGCGCGTGGTCGCAGGCCTTTTGGGATCATTGGCGAGTTTGGGCTCGGTGATGGGCTTGTTGTTGATTGTCTTTTATGTTTCCGCTGTGATCACCACCAATGTATTTGGTGGAACATTCCCTGACCTTTTTGGCAATATTGGCAGCTCATTTTTTACGCTATTCCAAGTGATGACCTTGGAGAGTTGGTCTGATGGCATTGCTCGTCCCATCATGGAAAAGTTTCCCTACGCATGGATCTTTTTTATCCTCTTTATTTTGATTGCCACCTTTGTGGTGTTGAATTTGTTTGTGGCGGTGATTGTTGATTCGTTTGCAAGCATCACCGACCACAATGAAGATGATGATGAAGAGAGTACCTCGTTTCAAACGCGCGTATTGAGAAATATCAAAGATCAAGGCAATGAAATGGAAGGACTCAAGCAGCAAATTGCTGAACTCAAAGACCTGATGATCAATAACAACAAGACACCCTAGGCACTGGCTTTGGGGTCAAAGGCATTCAACATACGGTGGCACCCAAGATGAGGGCAATTGAACAATTTCCTGGCTTGTGAATCTTCAGAATTAAGAGTCTTAATTGAGCACTACCGCCTTAGCCACAATGCGTTCATCACCACACTCACACTGCTGAGTGCCATGGCTGTAGCGGCCATCATGGGGTCAAGAAGACCGGCCGCGGCCAAGGGAATTCCGAGCACATTGTAGGCAAAGGCCCAAAACAATCCCCGCTTGATGGTGCTGTAAGTTCTCCTGGATATATCGATCGTTTGTGCAATCAGCATGGGGTCCCCCCGCATCAGGGTCACGCCCGCCGTTTGCATGGCCACATCGGTGCCAGTGGACATCGCAAAGCCAATGTCTGCTGCAGCCAAGGCGGGAGCATCATTGATCCCATCACCCACCATGGCCACCACATTGCCCCCGCTTTTCATGGACTCAATGCGTGCGGCTTTGTCTTGTGGCATCACTTGTGCATCAAATCCGTCCAAACCCAACTGATGAGCTGCCCACGCGGCACTCACCTGGTTGTCACCGCTGAGCATCCAGGTTTTGATGCCCAAAGCCTTGAGCAGATCAATGGCTTCTTTGGAAGACGCCTTCAATGCATCCCCAAAGACCAGTAACGCAATCAATTGCACTTGTGAGTTGTTGATGGATGTTTCTGTTTTCGCAAGCCACGAGCATGTTCGGCCTTGAAGTAAAAATCTCTTTTGAACCGGATCCATGGACTCATTGGGAACGCCCAACTGCTGCATCCAAGATGCACTGCCCAAGAAGTAGTGCGCCTGATCAATCACGCCCTTCACCCCAAGACCCGGGAGTGTCACTGACTCGGTGGCCACTCGCAAAGAAGACGAGTCCCGGGCTGGGGTGCTTCGGACGAGTTGGCTTGCGTTGTTGAATTCGCTGGTGAGTTCGCGCTGGGTTTCGTTATTGCTTTCGTTATTGTTTTCGTTAATGTAAAAACCATCCCCCCAAGCTTTGACAACACCTAGGGCCAAGGGGTGGGTGCTTGCAAGTTGCAGTCGAGCGGCCGTCTCGAGTGCGAAGTTTTGTGAAAAATCGGGCGATACCACTTGAATATTGAGCAAAGATGGGTGCCCTTTTGTGAGAGTGCCTGTTTTGTCAAAAGCGACAACGGTGATGGAGTGAGCCAACTCCAAAGCCTGTGCGTCCTTGATCAAAATCCCCTTCTTGGCAGCCAGTCCTGTGCCCACCATGATGGCCGTGGGGGTGGCCAATCCCAAGGCGCAAGGACAAGCAATCACCAAGACAGATATGGCATTGATGATGGAGGTCTCCCAGTTTTGCGTCCATGCGAACCAAAGCACTAGAGTCAACAAGGCGACCCCGATCACCACCGGTACAAAAATGGCGCTGACTTTGTCCACCAATTTTTGCACAGGAGCCCTCCCTGCTTGCGCCGATTCCACCAAGTCGATGATGCGTGACAGCAGCGTAGACCGACCTGTTTGAGTGACTTCCACTGTGACCAATCCATCCAAATTGATGGAGCCACCAAAGATTCGATCGCCTTTGACTTTATAGACCGGTTCACTCTCGCCCGTGAGCATGGATTCGTCGGTGTTGGTACTCCCCTCAACGATGCGGCCATCAGACGCAAAGCGCTCGGCTGCTCGCACCAACATTTGGTCGCCGACTTTGAGTAAAGCGATATCAATCTCTTGTGTGACCCCGTCACGGATCACACTCACCCGTGTTGGGCGAAGTGCATTGAGTTCTTGAATCGCCTGAGTGGTTTGCCTTTTGGCGCGGGCTTCGAGCCATTTGCCCAACATCACCAAGGTGATGATGGTTGCAGCTGACTCAAAGTAGAGAGGCCTGTCCAAACTCGGCGTCTTTTCCATGCCATCCATGCCATCCATGCCATCCATGCCATCCATGCCATTCATCAAAGTCACCCCTGCTGTCTCTCCAAGCCACAAGTACATTGACAAGCCATAGGCGGCAGTGGTTCCAATCGCGACCAGTAAGTCCATGTTTGGGGTCATGCTCCGTAAAGAACGCCAAGCGCCTTGATAAAACCTTGCACCCAAGATCAACTGAACGGGTGTAGCCAAAAGAAATTGCCATAAAGGGGGCATCAATAGTTTCAAACCCAGCCAATGAAAAATCATGGGCAACATGAGCGGTAGCGTTAACGCAAAGCCCATCACAATAGGCCACACCTTGGGCATCTCGTTCAAAGCGTGTTCCTGACCGTCAAGCATGAAGGAGGCTTGATAACCAGCGTCGGACACCGCTTGGCTCAAGGCTTCAGGTGCCACTTTG
This sequence comes from uncultured Burkholderiales bacterium, assembly GCA_903864315.1. Classification (GTDB taxonomy): domain Bacteria; phylum Pseudomonadota; class Gammaproteobacteria; order Burkholderiales; family Burkholderiaceae_C; genus Limnohabitans. The sequence goes on from CAIPFK010000306.1 coordinate 8,695, forward strand.
GCGTTGAAGCTCACGTGTGCTCGTTCCATGGCCAGGTTGACGCTCGCAGATTGCACGCCAGTTACCTTGCTCAGCGCTTTTTCAACCGCACGACTGCACATGGCACAGGTCATGCCTGATATTTGAAGTTCAATGTCTTGAATTGCCATGTGTGGGTTGCCTTATTTGTACAGGATTTCAAGAGAATCAATTTCAGCTTCGTTCATCTCAAGTGAAGCTCACTCACCCGTCATGGATTGCATTGTCTTGCATTGATAAGACTCATGATTGATATACGTCAATCATGTGAATTGGGCATTAGAAATTGGGCTGATGTTTGGCCATGAATTCATCGATGACCTTGGACGCTTCTGTGCCTGAATTGAAATACATGTGATAGCCGGATTTACAAGGGTCAGCGTTTTGCGCATCACCTTGTGTGATCCACTTGAAATCAACAGAGTTGGCGGAAGTGCGCTTGACTCGTTCGTAATTGATCATTGAGTATTCACTGGACGCACTGGCGCATTGGTCCTTTTGGTGATGAAGAAATAAAACTGGAATGCGCAATTGTTCCTCAAAATGAAAGGAGGACTCATTTCTAATGCTTGATGCAATGAGCCCTGAAATATTGATGGTTTTTTTGTATTTTTGAAGAAACCGAATATAGTTCCCTAGACTCACACCGCCATTGCTGTGCCCCATCAACCAAATGGGGAGACCCGTTTTTTGGTGATAAAACTCAATGGCCCTGGCAATTCGAGTGAGGTGTTCACTCGAATCACGAAAAGCCAAATTGTTTTGTTCCAACGCACGAGGAAAATCAAGCAAGACCACATCCACTCGACCCGACGTCAACTGTGGATTGGTGAGGCTCTTGAGGGTCTGATAAAAAGAATATGTCAAGTCTAAGGTACTCTCTTTGAGTCCCAAGGTACCGCTCCCCCCAGGAATGTAGATGAGCAGAGCTTGTGGATTTTGTCCAGGCCAATAAAGGGTGGGGGTAGGAACACCACTTGAATAAAAAGTTGATGCATTTTTGTCCACATTGATGATTTCACAATAGGCCAACTTGCTGATCACTACACTCAACATGAGGAGTATCGAGCACCCAAACGTCAGTATTTTCAAAATCACAGGTTTGAACTTCATTTTCATATTTTCATCTATACACATTTCCAGTGACGATGCCTGCACGTGAGGTTGCCATTATTTCTCAGTACAAGGGATGTGTGAGGTGGTGATCAAACAACGATCAAGTTACCAAGTCCTTACGGAATTACTGCTGATGTATAAACTGTTTCAATTCGAAAAAATTAAAAAATATACGCTTAAAGTACTTATATTTTTGTTACTAGCTATACCAATAACTTAATAAAAGACTTCAACGATAGGTGCCATGTGTGATGCGCACCTTTAATGACGGAATTGTAATCAGAACGAACACTGGATTTTCCCCCAGATACTAAAATGATTATTAGTTAGAAGCAGATCCGTTTTTAAAAAAATAGATTGCGTGTGTGTTTTTTTGAAGTTGTCGGAACTTATCCATGAAACTCTTTGCTCAATTCTTATGTTTTTCCTTGGCTTTATCATTAAATTCAATGGGATATGCTCAGACGCAGGGATCCAATCCATACGGATTTCAAAACATTGACTTCCCCAATAAACTGATTCGCTTTGGTGCTGGCCTTAGAGGAAGTGCATTTTTCCCCATTGCTGAGTCCATTTGCAAAATCATCAACAAGAATACTGACTACTCCAAAATCAGATGTGTTCTGATCGAAACCCCAGGAGCAGAGTTCAATGTGGTTGCAACTGAAAACGAGTCTTTTGAGGTGACCATCACCCAAGGCGATAACTTGCTCAAAATGACCGCTGAAGAAGAAGATGGCCCAACGCCGTTGAGACTCTTGGGCTTGCTAGGTCGGTTAGCTGTTAATTTGGTTGTCAAAGAGGATATCAATTCACTCAATGACCTAAAAGGCAAAGTTTATAACGCAAATTCTCGTGGTTCAGCGAGTTCGATGAGTGGCAAAACATTTTTAAAAGCTGCCAACCTTAAAGAGCAAGATTTTAGTTCCATCAAATTTTTATCACCTCCAGAGGTTCCTGTTGAGTTTTGCAACAACAACTATGATTTTGGCATTTTTGTAGGCGCCCATCCCGGTCCTGTGATGAAACGCCTAATGGCTTGCAAGGCAAAGCTTCTTCCCATTCCTGAACAAGTGTTGTCCATTATGCAAGAGGAGATTCCATCGTCTATTCCATACACGAAACCCAAAGGCGTCTATTCGGCAAATGATCCTGAGATCAAGTCCATCAGCGTACCCGTTGTTTTGGTGACTACCAAGGATGTGAGCAATGAAGCCATTTACAGATTGGTGACGATGTTGAAAGCAAATTATGATCAAATTTATTACAATTCACCCACGCTCAACAAGGAATATTCAACGCTCAAAGAAATGAGTCAAATCGACTTCAAAGTCCATGATGGTGCCGTTCGAGCGCTCAATGCTTCTAAATAAAAGACACTCAAGGTTAAATGATGAAATACTCCAAAATATACTCGGCCATTTTGTTTTCTCTAGCATCGTCGCTGGTGAGCGCCCCTTCATACTCTTTAGATTTCCAACCTGGTTTTACCAATCCCATCGATCTAAAAGATCTGGCAAAGTCAATGAGTGAGAAAGTTGACTCAAGATCAACAAACACCATCAACATATTGACTTCCGAAGCTGTCAAGTTGATTGCTGCCATGGATTTGGTCCCGGCAAGTACAAAGATCAATCAAGCATTGAAATTGGATCCCAGCAATGCCAATTTGCATTTTCTCAATGGCGTGACTTATCACATGATGGCTCGAAATGGCGATGTGAAAAAAACAGAATTGGCCATTGAAGGGTACAAACAATCGGTTAACTTCGATCCCAGCAATATCAATGCATACTACTTTCTTGGAAATGCTTATTATGAATCCCGCAATTACCCAGAGGCACAGTCTGCGTTTGCCAATGCCTTGATATTGAAGCCTGCAGACAATGAAATCGCCATGAGACTCGTGGCCTCCTCCTACATGGGTGGGGACCCAACGACTTCTTGCGCCATCACCAACAAGGTACTCAAGGAGGTGGATGAAAAAAATCCTATGATCAAGCAAGTCCTCAAAGTGAGTATTCCTGTTTTTTCATCGTGTAAGAATTTTGATTTGGCGAAAAAATCATTGGCCAATCTCAAAAGAATCGATCCCAAGGATGCTGACATTGAGATGCTTGACAATCGAATTCTTGGATGGAAAGTTTTCTTTGATTCTCAGCCTGCTTTAAAGAGCCAAAATCGCGATGCACCAGGCCGTTTCATTAAAACAGCCGATGAAGCTTCCGCTGACGCAAAAGGCGATGATAAAAAAGAAGACGACAAGAAAGAAGACGAAGCAAAAAAACCAGTTTGTGGTGATCTGAGCGGGCTCGAAGAAAAAGACAGAAATCGGATGGTATTGGTCGATGTGGTGCTGCTTCGTACTGAGGACACCATCAATACGACCAAGGGTGTCAACCTGATGAACGGCTTGTCTTTGCTTTTTGGAACAGCTGCGGCGGCTGGCAATGCGGTTGCATATAGCAAGTCGATTTTGAATGTGGATGGAAATACCACCATCACTCGAGGCATCACAGTCCCTGCACTCACCTACTCCATGAACATTGCAGACGCCAACAGCACCTTGACTGAAGTGCTCGCAAAGCCAAGTCTAACGACCATGGAGTGCAAGAGATCTGAGTTCTTCTCAGGCACTCAGCTCACGGCTGCGGTGGTCTCTGGTGGCGTTGGTGGTGGTTCGGTCACCATTGACAAAAGCTATGGCGTAAGGCTCGGTGTCACCACAGAAATTATTCAAGGCAATCAAGTTCGGATGAAAGTTGAGGCTTCGAGAACGTTCTTGCAACCACCAAGCAACGATATTGCTTTCACTTACAAAGTTCAAATTTCAGAGATCCAAGCCTCTGCCAACGTCGTGCTAAGACTTGGCGACACCTTGATCTTGGGTGGTTTGAGCGAAACAGAAACAGACAATTTACGCGATGGCGTACCGATTTTGCAAGACACCCCAGGTCTTCAGTATCTCTTTTCACAGCAAAGCGTGAAAAAATACAACCGCTCAGTCTTGATGTTGATCACGCCAAGACCTGCGAGCTACACCTATTTGTCTGACGCTTCTAGAGAAGCCATTGATCCCAACAATCCATTTTCTCCATCGGTCAACGTTTTGAGAGCCCGCTATGTGGATTGGTTTGAACCCTTCCCCAACTTGTCTTCGGTGTTCAATTTAGTCAATGCGACCAATCTATACCGAGAATTTCGTACCGGTGACGTGACACTTGAAAAATGGGACCGCATGAATTCCACAAAATACAGGTTGCAACAAGCTCTTGAATTTCTCCACTATTGAAGCGGCAAACATGTTTAAAAAAACCCTACTGCTCCTGGCGTTGATCTCTAGTGTCAACTCGTATTCATTTGACACCAAGGATGTCGAGCGATTTCACGCTGAAAACTCATGCTACTCCTGTGATCTTCGCTACGAGAGAGCACCCAATACACAAGCGCCTGGCGGTGACTTTCGTGGTGCTTATATGTTCAACATCAACTTAACGGGTTCAAACCTGGTTGACACCAACTTTCAGAGTGCAAATCTCATCCAAGCAGATTTATTGTTTGTGGATTTTTCTCGCGCCAACATGAACAAAATCGCACTCAGAGCAGCGGATTTGACGGGTGCAACCCTTCGCGGAGCCTTGATCAATCAGGCTGTGTTAAAGGGTTCTAATCTGACCTATGCGTCATTCAATAATGCTCAATTGAAAGCAAGTGATCTGGAAAAAGTCATCTTTGATCAAGGCTTCGCGACCAAGGCGAATTTTGCGGGTGCAAACCTCAGTAATGCATCGTTTCGGTCTACGATTTTCTCAAAATCTCGATTTGTTGGAGCACAGATGAACAATTCTGATTTTCAGGGAGCCGATTTAAGCAGTGCCAACTTATCCAAGGCCAACCTCCAGTCCAGCAACTTGAGCGATACCAATTTGAATTTCGCCAATTTCACAGGCGCCAATCTCAAGGGGGCCAAATTGGTCAATGCGGATTTATCGGGTGCCAATCTCTCTTACACAGACTTGACCGATGCAGATCTCACCGGTGCAGAATACTCCACCGCACTGTTCAACAGTGTCAAAGTATGCCGCACCAAACTCACCAAACCCATTAAAAATAGTTTGGACTGCGACTCGAATCGTTCTTAATGATTGCCTCTTTCCAAAATGACGCCAGAAAATAGACTACGCAAATTAGGCTCGATTGAATTATTTTCAAAATGAACCTCGCCAGGAATAACAATGAAAAACAAACTCAAATTTTTTGTCGGCATACTTGTTTGTTTTTTATCTTTTGCGACTTTCTCACAAAACGCTAAAAATCCTTATGGATTCAAATCTGAGTATTTCCCATTCAAACTGGTTCGCATTGGGGGAGGACAAGAAGGGGGAGCCACTTACCCGATTGCGGAAAAAATTTGCAATTTGATCAACGACTTCAGGCTTGCCTCAGATCTTCGGTGCGTACTTCTGGATACTTCGGGTGCTGAATTCAATGTCTCTGGTTTAGAAAAAGAACTCTTTGAACTCAGTTTGATACAAACCAACAATTTACCCTTCGATAAAATTGCCGAAAATTCCGGCGGAAGTTCCCTGAGATTGCTTTCAAATATTGGCAGTATCCCGCTCAATGTATATGCAAAAAATCAAATCAAAACAATCAAGGATCTGACTGGCAGCAAGTACAACGCCAACAACACCGGCAGTGGCAGTGCGGCGGGGAGTAAAGTTTTTTTGGAAGCCGCTCACTTGCAGGAAAAAGATTTCAGTGCTGTTGAACACCTCAAAGCCAGCGAGATCAACAGCTCCTTTTGTGATGACAAATTCACATCAGGCATTTTTATGGCGGCCCATCCCAATCCGATATAGAAAAAGGTTTTGGATTGCAATGGTCACTTGATCTCATTGACAGATGAAATTCTCACCAACTTCACCAAGTTGATTCCATCGGCCAAACCTTTTGTGATTCAAAAGTCCACCTATCCTGAGTTGACCAATGAGATCAAAACAGTTGCCATTCCTTTGGTATTGGTGACCCACAGTGGTGTAGACAAAGAAGCAATTTCTCGTTTGATGAAAATTGTCAATGCGAATTTTGATAAAGTTCATGATACGTTTCAGTACTTGAATTCCAAGCCAACCCCATTCAACGAACTCCAGGAAATCAATTTTCCCATTCACGATGGTGTTCATTGAGATGTGAAGGTTAAAGGTAACAATGACTATTTTGGCTCAATCAAAACACCACAATTGGAGCGTTTCAATGCTAAGAAATTCAATATTGACCATTGCGTTAATGCACTCTTTGGTCGCAGCTTGTTTTGACATCAACGATGTGGTCAAATTCAAAGCGGGTACGTCGTGCTACCAATGTGATTTGCGCTATGAATCGAGTCCCAAAAAGCAAGCCCCTGGAGGTGACTATCGAGGCGCGTACATGTTCAACATCAACCTCACTCGCGGCAACTTCACGGGCAGTGATTTTCAAAGTGCCAATTTGATTCAATCCAATTTGAATTTCATTGACTTCACATCGGCCAATTTGAACAAAATCACTCTGCGCTCCACGGAATTGATTGGAGCCACGTTCAAATACGCAAAAATCAATCAAGCGGTGCTGTATGGGGCATCTATGGATTACGCCTCTTTTGATTATGCAGAACTCAAGGGCTCTGATCTTCGCAAATTGTCCTTTGAAGAAGGTTTTGCCACCAATACAGTTTTCTCTGGCGCCAACTTGAGCAACAGCTCTTTTCGCAATTCCGAAATGGTAGGTTCTCGTTTCGTGAGGTCCGTCATGAATAATTCAGATCTCTTCAATGTCAACCTCGAAGGTGCCAATTTTGAAAGAGCCACGTTGCGCAACAATGACTTTAGCAAAGCCAATTTATCGTTTGCAGATTTTTCAGACGCGAGCCTCAAAGGCTCTAAATTGATCGGTGCCAACTTATCGGGCACCAATTTTAAAAATACCGACTTGACCGACGTTGACCTCACCGACGCCAATTACGATACGGCTTTATTTCACAACGTCCGCTTGTGCCGTACCAAAATGAGTAAACCCATCAAGCACAGTTTGGATTGTGACTCCAATCGCTCGTAGCACCCAAGGCTGGTGTGTTGTACTCCTCTAAAAGGGAACAGTACTCTTGGTACTTCTGCCCTTCAATTGCAACGCTGTTGAAATTGACCAGGCTCAAAAGCATTCATTTCCCTTGAAATTGGGCTGGTCTTTTTTCGTTGAAGGCCCGTATTCCTTCCACACGGTCGTGGGTGTCGATCAGGTGGTTGTAGCACTCCACCTCAAAGCGAAAAGCGGTCTTGAGCTCCATTTGACCACCATAGCGTATGGATTTTTTGAGCTGTTTGATGGACAAAGGGGCATTCTTGGCAATGGCTCTGGCCGTTTCTAAGGCTTGAGGCAAGACTTCAGCGGGTTCAAACACGGCATTCACCAACCCCCACTCCAATGCGTCTTGCGCGGTGAAGACTTTTCCCGTCATCATGATTTCTTTGGCTCGACGCTCGCCCACAGCTCTTGGCAGGAGCTGAGTGCCCCCTGCTCCTGGCATGATCCCCAAGGTCACCTCTGTCAAGGCCAAGCGCGCTTTGCTGCTCGCGTACATGAAGTCACACGTCATGGCAAGCTCCAAGCCGCCCGCAAAGGTGTGGCCATTGAGTGCGGCAATGCTGGGCAGTGGCATTTCAAGAAGCGCCCAATACTGACGCTCAAAAATCTCATGCTGCCGAGTCCATTGCTCAGGGGTCATGCCGTTTCGCTCTTTGAGGTCTCCCCCACCACAAAACGCCTTCTCTCCTGCACCCGTGAGCACCACACAGCGAAAGCCTTGTGGGTCTTGGGTAAGGCGTCCCCACAAATCCTCCAACTCTTGTCCCATGCGGGTATTGAATGCATTGGAGACCTCGGGGCGATTCAAGGTCACCAGCAATACATGCCCCTCTTGCGAGGTGACCAGCAACGTCTCATAGCTGGGTATGGAGGCCACTTTGGGGTTGAAATGTTGTGCTGCATCAACAGCATTCAACGATGAGTTGTCGGTCATGGGCTGAAATGAATTGGATTGGAGGGGATGGCTGCGTTGACGCCGTGAAGATGGTCAGGAGACCAAATCGATTTCTCGTCAATTATCTCATTTCACAACATGACAAAGCGCTCGAACCTCAACCCCAAGGGCTTTCTTTTCCTGGGGTGGCCGAGATGTGGTGTATGGACAAGTCTGCGCCTTGGTGCTCCTCGTCTTCACTGAGTTTGAGTCCACCACACAAGAGATTGAGACTGGCATAGACCAAGCCTCCGCCCGCCAAGGCAATGGCGACCCCTAACAATGAGCCCATGCATTGGGCTACAAAGGACACTCCACCCAAGCCACCAAGGCTGGTTTGACCAAATATCCCCGCCGCAATTCCGCCCCACAGGCCACAAACGCCGTGGAGAGGCCAAACGCCTAGAACGTCATCAATTTTCCAGCGATTTTGCTCCAAGGTGAACAAATAGACAAAAAGAGCGGCAGCAACTCCACCCACGATCAAGGCGCCCAATGGGTGCATGACATCTGAACCAGCACAAACCGCCACCAAACCAGCCAAAGGACCATTGTGAACAAAACCCGGATCATTTTTACCCATGAGCCAGGCCACCAAAATACCACCCACCATGGCCATGAGGGAGTTCATGGCCACCAGCCCTGAAATCTTGTCGATGCTTTGCGCACTCATCACATTGAAGCCAAACCAGCCCACACTCAAGATCCAAGCACCCAAGGCCAAAAAAGGGATGTTCGATGGCGGATGGGCCGTCACGCGCCCGTCCTTGCCATAACGCCCCAGCCTAGCGCCCAGAAAATAAACCGCAGGCAGCGCGATCCAGCCCCCCACCGCATGGACCACCACTGAGCCGGCAAAGTCATGGAACTCTTGGCCCCAAGCCGCTTTTAAATAGGCTTGAAAGCCAAAGTGCTGGTTCCAGGCGATGCCCTCGAAAAAGGGATAAACAAAACCCACCAACAAAAAAGTGGCGATCAGTTGGGGATTGAAGCGTGCCCTCTCCGCAATTCCGCCTGAAACAATGGCTGGAATGGCCGCCGCAAACGTCAGCAAGAAAAAGAACTTCACCAACTCATAGCCATTGTCAGCACTGAGCACTGAAGCCGATTGCCAAAAGTCCAGTCCATAGGCCACGGAGTAGCCTATGAAGAAATAAGCAATGGTCGATACCGCAAAATCGAGCAAAATCTTCACCAAGGCATTGACCTGGTTTTTTTCACGAACTGTGCCGAGCTCCAAAAATGCAAATCCTGCATGCATGGCAAGCACCAAAATAGCACCCAACAAAATAAACAGCGCGTCAATAGAGTGCGTATTCGAATTCATTCATGTCCTTTTTTTATTTGTTTTGGTGCAATTATTGAAATTTTCTGAGACAACTTGAACTTAAGTTGATCTGCGTGCGATTGTAAACACGAAAAACAGAAAATATTCCCCAAAACAGTGCAAAAAAGATAAATTCGATTTCAAAATGAAACCTTAAGAATCCATTGGGTGATTGGTGTTTTCTATAGGTAGCCGAGAATTGCGTTGTCATTGGCAGGGTGGAGGGGTCGGTGAACGCAAGCTACTCCACAGTGGGATGGGCATTAAAAAATCACGGGGCCTTCAGGTGATTGAATTGTTCAATGTACGAGTCATAGAGTTGATAGACGCTCTTGATCTGCTCCGGTAAATTGGACTCGCAGGTTTGCAAATAGGTTTCGATCACTTGGATTAAATGATACTCAACGTGGGTATCGATTTTAGGGATGGCGATGGCGCTCAAGTTTGGCAAGGTGGAAAAGTAATTTGGCTTCAAGCCATCGGTTCTGGCCATTTCATTTTCAAAACGAAATTTACGCAGCACCGCAAAGAGTGCAATTTCACTTTGATTGAGTTTGAGTTCCAAGACCGCATGGTGCTTTTTTTTCTGTTCAATGCATTGTTGTATTTCATAGATCAACTCTCGAACTTGGAGCAAATGCGCATCAATGCTGTCGAGTTTTTCTTGCTTGAGTTCTTCGAGTTGGTTTTGTATTTCCTCGAATTCACTCTCAAAGTTGTTTTTGGCTTGCTCAGCACGGCGAGAGATGCTGCCATACCCGGGATAGCGGTCATCCATGAAGATGCCATCGATCATGGCCGTGAGACCAAAGCCCAAGGTGATGAGCATCAAAAACCATGTGAACAAATCTTTTATCGCAAAGAGCTTGTCTTGGATGGTGGTCCATGCAAATTCGGAAGGATTGGCCACACCTTGGATCAAAGCGTCACGCAAGTGAGTGACCGAGATGGTCATGAAAACGGCAAAAATAATGAATCCCACCAAGCCAGTGAGACCCAGCAATTTACCCCACCAGCGCCGGTGAAAGAGCCAGCGCACCAAGTATCGACCCATCAAAAAACTCATCACCACATTGATGGCGGCCATCATGGCCGCGGTCGTGAAGCCCCCCACCAATCCAGTGTCCATGCCTTGCGCAAAAAACCCAGCGTTCAAGACGCCTTCAATCACCACCAGTGCCATCAATAGCGCATATCGAAAAAACAGTTGCGAGCTTTGTGGGAAATCTGGGATGCGGTCAATTTGGTGGATGGCTTTGAATTGGAGTTGCTCTTGTGTTTTGAGTTGCGCATCCTGGGCCAAGGTTTTAAGCCAAGCGCCTTGAGTGTCGGTGATTTGCCGCGCCTTTCGATCAAATTCAGAGGCCATCGACTCGGCTTTCAAGAGAAGAAACTTCCTCTCAAAACCAGTGATCAAGGTGTCCAAGCTGTTGATGGATTGTGTGAAAAAGAGTTGTGCACTCAAGCGGGCAGAATTGATGTGTTGGAGCACATCGGATTCCAGGCTCGTCAATTCTTTGGCGTGAAATGCGGGCAAACCCAATGCACCCAAGCGTTTGGCATTGGCAGATACTTTGAATTGCTGTGCGATCTCTTCGACTTCAAAGGAATCAACGGTGTTGAGACTCCTTTGGCCTTTGAAAAAATTCAGCAGTTTTTTAAAAAAGCTCGACATGCCTCTTTCTATTCAAAGGTTGGTGACTCAAGTGCCACATCAACGCTACACAGTATCGACTTCACGCACTTCATCCCACGAGGGACGCAAACACAGCGTCCCCAGGACTTCATCGAGAGACTGAACTCAGATCGGACACCTCAGTTTAAATCACAATGGCGTCATTTCAATGGCGGTGTCTCACTTCTCATGAAATGGCGCAGCTTTCTCGATGCCCGATGACAGGTGCCTAGGGTTGGTGACACCCGGTGGCCACCTGGCCCCATGGTGAAATGACGTGAAAACACGAAAAACCAAATCAAAAGCCCCAAGCCCGGGGAGACTTGAGGCCTGAAGCTCTCGGCCCATCAACCCCCCATGGGTGTTGAATGGAATGCTTTGATGTGGCGTTTGATGCAACCGTTGGCGCGAGCCAATGGAGCGCCTTAGGCGCCGGTGTGCCTTGCGCGTTTGCGATCGTGCTCGCTCAAATGGCGCTTTCTCAAACGAATGCTTTTGGGGGTGATTTCCACCAACTCATCATCATCAATGAACTCCACACCGTACTCGAGTGTGCAATCAATGGGGGGCGTGATTTTGATGGCATCTTCTTTGCCGGATACGCGGAAATTGGTCAGCTGTTTGGTGCGCGTGGCGTTCACGACCAAATCATTGTCTCGGCTGTGAATGCCCACAATCATGCCCTCGTACACAGGATCATTGGGTTTGACGAACATGCGGCCACGCTCGTCGAGCTTACCCAATGCGTAGGTGAAAATCTCACCCGCATCCATGGAGATGAGCACCCCGTTTTTACGTCCACCAATGTCACCTTTGTGCGCTTCATAGCGATCAAAAATGTTGGAGATGAGTCCAGAGCCACGGGTCAAATTCAAAAACTCATTGGTAAACCCAATCAAACCCCGCGCAGGAATGCGGTATTCCAAACGAACACGGCCACGGCCATCGGGTTCCATGTTGACCAGTTCACCTTTTCTCTCACCCAGCGCCTGCATGACACCGCCTTGGTGGGTTTCTTCGATGTCGGCAGTCACGAGCTCAATGGGTTCGTGCTTCTCCCCGTTGACCTCTTTGAAGACCACACGGGGCTTGGAGACCGCCAACTCGTAGCCTTCTCGTCTCATGTTCTCGAGCAAAATGGTCAAGTGCAATTCACCCCGACCCATCACCTCAAACACGCCCTCCTCGTCGGTCTCTTTGACGCGCAATGCAACGTTGAGTTGAAGCTCCTTTTGCAAGCGATCCCAAATTTGGCGACTGGTGACGTACTTGCCTTCACGACCTGCCAAGGGGCTGGTGTTGACGCAAAAGTTCATGGTGAGGGTGGGCTCATCGACCTTGAGCATGGGGAGTGCTTGAGGCGTGAGGGGATCGGTCACGGTCACACCAATGCCAATGTCTTCGATGCCGTTGATCAGCACGATCTGCCCAGGACCCGCTTCGGTCGCTTGAACGCGGTCCAATCCTTGGAAGGTGAGCACTTGGTTGACACGGCCTTTGACGGGTTTGCCCTCAGGGCCTTCCATCACCACGACGTCCATCATGGGACGAATCGTGCCTTGGCTGATCCGGCCCACGCCAATGCGCCCGACAAAACTGGAGTAGTCCAAGGCAGAGATTTGAAGTTGCAGTGGAGCGCTGGGGTCACCTGCGTGCGCCGGTACGTGAGAGAGCACGGTGTTGAAGAGGGCAGACATGTCGGGACCCCATTGTTCACCGGGAATGCCCTCCTCCATGGAGGACCAGCCGTTGATGCCGGACGCATACACCACTGGAAAGTCCAGTTGCTCATCGTTGGCGCCGAGTTTGTCAAACAAATCAAAGGCCGCATTGACCACAAAATCAGGGCGTGCACCGGGTTTATCGACTTTGTTGACCACCAAAATGGGTCGCAAACCCAAAGCCAAGGCTTTCTTGGTCACAAAGCGTGTTTGGGGCATGGGCCCTTCTTGCGCATCGATCAAGAGCACCACGCCATCGACCATGGAGAGCGCGCGCTCAACCTCGCCACCAAAGTCCGCGTGTCCGGGGGTGTCCACAATGTTGATGTGGGTGCCGTTCCAGGTCACTGCGCAGTTCTTGGCCAAAATCGTGATGCCACGCTCTTTTTCGATGGCGTTGTTGTCCATGACCGTGTCGACCACTTTTTCATGTTCGGCAAAGGTGCCGGATTGACGCAACAACTGGTCGACCATGGTGGTTTTACCGTGGTCAACGTGGGCAATGATGGCAATGTTTCTAATGGGAAGGCTCATATCAAACTCTCTAGGATGGAATTAATTTCTTTGGGATTGAGTAACCGCTCGGCGATCAGCTCACCGGCTTTCACGTGGGCCGTGCCCAGTAAATTTTGGGGAGGGGACTGGGCATACACAGCCACCAATGGGTTGTCAGGCCAAGGTCCTCGGCGCCTGAGCCCCGAGAGGAAACGACCCGCCTCATCGTCATCCAAATAGACGGGGGTGTGCCCGACCAACAACTCATCAATGGGGTGAAGCGTTTGCGCTTTGGCGTCATCGTGGGTGCTTTGCAAGGTCTCCATGCGTGTGCACAGCTCCTGTGCAAAGGGGCCCGTTTGCACCCGCCGAAGGCTGAGCAAATAGGCGCCACAGCCCAGGGCTGCCCCCAAGTCTTGGGCCAAGGTGCGAATGTAGGTGCCTTTGGAGCAATGGACTTTGATGCCAAGAAGCCGCTTGCCAGGTTTGAAGAACGCGTCCAAGGGCATCGCAGCATCAGGGCTTGGAGATGTCGGTGACGCCATCGTCTTGGGGTAATTGCGCTCAAGACTGGCATCAAACTCGAGGAGCTCACTGGGGGAGGTGATTTCGCAAAGCGTGAGATCAAAGAGCTCGATCGTGCGACTTGCGCGCTCCAAGGTCACGCCCTCCCTGGCATAGTCATAAAGCGCGCGTCCATTGACCTTCAAGGCGCTGTGCATGGGCGGTGTTTGTTCGATCTTGCCAATGAAACGGTGGGCCAATGCTTGAAGTGCACTCACACTCAAATCCAAGTGTTCGCATGCGCCCCCCTCTTCAATGGGCCCTTCGCTGTCGCCTGTAGCACTCAACTCGCCCAGTCGGGCCACGGCCCAATAGCTTTTGTTGGCATCCAAGTGCAATTGGCTGAATTTGGTGGCCGCGCCCAAACAAATGGGCAAGACGCCAGTGGCCAAAGGATCCAAGGTGCCGGTGTGACCGGCTTTTTCAGCTTTGAAGAGCCACTTGACCTTTTGCAAGGCCTGGTTGCTCGACAGCCCCAATGGCTTGTCCAATAAAAACACACCATGAACGCCATGACGCTCGGGTCCGCGCCTTTGTGGTTTCTTGACTTTTTTGCCACGCACCGACACCCCTGCCCCTGAGATGTCAGGCGCATGGTTTTGGCTCTCGTGTGTGACAGACTCGGTCATGGGCTCAATCCTCTTTGGCCTTGGTGGACAACGCTTGGTTGATCAAGAGATTCAAGTCAGCCGCCTTTTGTGGCGTGGCGTCGTAGATGAAATGAAGTGTGGGCACGGTGTGGATTTGAAGCTTCTTGAATAAGCCGTTTCTCAAAAATCCTGCCGCTTGATTGAGTCCCTCAGTCGCCAGGGCCGGGTCGCTGGCCAAGGTGCTGAAAAACACTTTGGCATGGGCATAGTCCGGTGTCACCTCCACGCCTTGCAAAGTGACCATGCCAACCCGGGGGTCCTTTAACTCGCGCGCGATGAGTTGCGCCAAATCACGCTGGATTTGGTCAGCGACTTTAAAGCTGCGATGGGATGAGGAGGGTGATTTACGCATGCAAGACCAACAATATTCGACGGTTTAAAACTCAAGACTTGAAATAATTCGTTCACTAAAAAGAAAGACGGGCATTTGACTCACATACGCTATCCTAAAGCCTGGAGGCGACTCTTCGATGACGGGTGCGTGACACGACATGACGGCCCCAAGGTAGAACGGTTGAATCCAATAGGCGTATCAATGACAAGCAGGGGGAGTGAACTCTCACCCCCAAAGCTAGCCGCTTCGGGTTCAAGCGTACGCTCAGCCTCACCCCACATCAAACCAATGTTCTTGCCACTTCCTTGATCTCAAAGAACTCCAATTGGTCGCCCTCTTGGATGTCGTTGTAGCCTTTGATATTCAAGCCGCACTCAAAGCTTTCTTTGACTTCGCGGGCGTCGTCTTTGAAACGCTTCAAACTCTCGAGCTCACCCGTGAAGATCACCACATTGCTTCTAAGCAGTCTGAGTTGTGCAGAACGACGCACGACACCTTGAGTGACCATGCAACCCGCGATGGAGCCAATTTTGCTGACCCTGAAGACTTGTCGAATCTCGGCCGTACCGATGACTTCTTCTTTCTTATCGGGCGTCAACATGCCCGACATGGCCGATTTGAGCTCATCGACGGCGTCATAAATGATTTGGTAGTAACGAATCTCCACGCCGTTGTTCTCGGCGAGTTTTCTCGCTCCCGCGTCGGCACGGGTGTTGAACCCAATGATCACCGCCTTGGAGGCGATGGCCAAGTTCACATCACTCTCGCTGATTCCACCCACAGCCGTGTAGACCATTTGAACCTTGACCTCTTCGGTTGAGAGTTTCAAGAGTGAAGTTGCCAATGCTTCTTGCGAGCCTTGCACATCGGCTTTGATGATGATGGGCAGCATCTTCGTCTCGCCTTGGGCAATGTCGCTGAACATGTTCTCGAGTTTGGAGGCTTGTTGCTTGGCAAGCTTGGTGTTGCGGAATTTTCCTGCCCGATACGTGGCAATCTCGCGCGCACGTCGCTCGTCGGCCATCACCATGAACTCATCTCCCGCTTGGGGAACTTCCGTCAAGCCCTGGATTTCCACCGGAATGGAAGGACCCGCAGACTTGATGGTTTTACCGTTTTCGTCGAGCATGGCCCGCACGCGTCCAAAAGTTTGGCCCGCGAGCACCACATCGCCCACATTCAAGGTGCCCGATTGCACCAAAATCGTGGCCACAGGACCGCGGCCTTTGTCGAGTTTGGCCTCAATCACCAAGCCTTTGGCCATGGCGTCCACAGGCGCCTTGAGCTCAAGCACTTCGGCTTGCAACAACACTTGCTCCAAGAGCTCATCCACACCTTGACCGGTTTTTGCAGACACCGCGATGAAGGGTGACTCACCACCGAACTCTTCGGGCACCACCTCTTCAGCCACCAACTCGCCTTTGACGCGGTCGGGATTGGCATCGGGTTTGTCGATTTTATTCATCGCCACCACAATGGGCACACCCGCCGCTTTGGCATGCTTGATCGCTTCACGCGTTTGGGGCATGACACCATCGTCGGCGGCCACCACCAAGATCACAATGTCGGTGGCTTTGGCACCCCGTGCACGCATGGCCGTGAATGCCTCATGTCCTGGGGTATCCAAGAATGAGATCATGCCGCGATCGGTTTGCACATGGTAGGCACCAATGTGCTGCGTGATTCCACCGGCTTCACCAGACGCCACTTTGGCGCGTCTGATGTAATCGAGCAGTGAGGTCTTGCCGTGATCGACGTGACCCATGACAGTGACCACGGGTGCACGCGAGAGTGACGGTGCCGTGGTGGCAGAATTTTCTTCTTCGGTGAATGCCTCTGGATCGTCCAACGCCGCAATGATGGCCTTGTGGCCCATCTCTTCCACCACGATCATGGCCGTGTCTTGATCCAAAGGTTGATTGATCGTGACCATTTGGCCAAGCTTCATCAAGTGCTTGATCACCTCAGAGGCCTTGACCGCCATTTTGTGAGCCAACTCAGCCACGGTGATGGTTTCTGGCACGTGCACTTCAAAAATGCGGGCCTCCACCGGCGCCTGAGGCGCATGGTGATCATCGCGTTCTCGCTCACGCCGACCTCTGGGGCCTGCGCGCCAGCTGTTGCGGTTTGAACCGGCAGAGGTGTCTCCACGGGTTTTAATTTCCTTCTTCTTGGCTTGCTCATCGGCCCAGCTGGAAGACAGTTTGGCACTCTTGACCTCTTTGCCGTCTTTGCTGAGCGTGGCCACCGCCGGTTTGGCCGCCGTGGTGTTGGTGCCCGGTGGCGGTTTGTGCAATGTGCCTTTGATGGTGCCCTTGGCATTGGGGTCCACTTTGCCGGGTTCGCCCTTTTTGGCGCTCACCGGTGGAGGTGGGGGGGGCGCGACCTTTTTGGGTGCATTCATCATTTGACGAATGGCCTCGGCCTCATTCAATGCAATGCGACGGCGGTTTTCCAAGTCCTTGGCGCGCAAGGCCTCTTCTTCGGCCACCGCCTTGGACTTGGCCAATTTCTCTTCAAGCTCAGCCCTGGCGGCGCGAGCAGCAATGGCGGCCTCGGACTGATCGTTGGCATCGAGCACGTCTGCACCCAACTCGGGGTGAGCCACAGCTGCAGCAGGCGCAGTCGTCGTGCTGGTGGCTGCCGCACGTTTGGAGGACGAATCACTGGGCGCTTTGGCACGAACCAAGGCGTCAAGAGAGGCCAAGGAGGCAGGGCTCAGCGCGTCATCGGGTGTTTGATTCTCCGATGGTGCCTTGGGTGCGACATCAGACGCATCGTGGGCTTGTGCGGCTTTGGCCGCATCGAACGCCTCTTTGGCCAATTGGGACTGATCTTGCAAGAGGCTTTTGGCCTTGGCCAACTCTTGGGCCTCTTGGGCTTGGCGAACTTTCCTCTTTTCTGCCAACTCTTCTTCTTGGCGACGGATGAGCTCGGCTTGGCGCCTGGCTTCTTCCTCTCGCCTGGCCAACTCGGCTTGGTCGATGATGGGAGCGATTGGCGCGACTGGGACGGCTAGCGCGGTGCTCACCTCAGCGGCTTCACCGCCTTGAATGAAGGTGCGTTTTTTGCGCACTTCCACTTGGATCGTGCGGGCTTTGCCAGACGCGTCGGCTTGTTTGATCTCCGTGGTGGATTTCTTCACGAGCGTGATTTTTTTACGCTCAGGCACAGGCATGGTGGCGCCGTGCGAGGACTGCAAAAAAGCCAGCAGTTTTTGTTTATCCGTGTCCGTCAGTTCATCGTCTGGATTGGATTTGGCCAATCCCGCTGATCGCAATTGATCGAGCAAGATTTGGGTGGTTTTTTTGAGCTCTTTGGCAAACTCGGCAACTGTCGTACTGGTCATCTGTGGTGTTCCTATTCATGACCGTCACTCTTGACCCGCGAACCAGTGTTC
The DNA here is from genome assembly GCA_903864315.1 of uncultured Burkholderiales bacterium. Lineage (GTDB taxonomy): Bacteria > Pseudomonadota > Gammaproteobacteria > Burkholderiales > Burkholderiaceae_C > Limnohabitans. The sequence continues at coordinate 27,052 of CAIPFK010000306.1, forward strand.
ACGAGCTTTAAGGATCAGCACTTTTGCCTCTTCTTGGGTTTGTCCGGTGATGTCCACCAACTCGTCGACGGCGAGATCCGCCAAATCGTCGCGAGAATGAACACCATTTTGAGCCAATTGGGCAATCAACTCAGCATTGAGTCCCTCCAGATCCCGAAGGTCTTGAGAGACGTCTTGAACACTTTCTTCTTTCACAATTTCCATGGTGAGCAGCGCATCTTTGGCGCGGGCACGCAACTCATTGACCGTGTCTTCATCAAAGCTCTCGATCTCGAGCATTTCTTGGATGGGCACATAGGCCACTTCTTCCAAGCTGGTGAATCCCTCGTCAATCAAAATGTCTGCAATTTCTTGATCCACATCGAGCTTTTCCATGAAGAGCTCACGGATACCGCCTGTTTCATTGGCCAATTTCTCAGCCGATTCGGCCGCATCCATGATGTTGATCTTCCAGCCTGTGAGGTCAGAGGCCAAGCGCACGTTTTGTCCGCCACGACCAATGGCAATGGCCAAATTTTCTTCGTCAACGACCACATCCATGGCGTGCTTTTCTTCATCCACCACGATGGAGCTCACATTGGCCGGTGCCAACGCACCGATGACAAACTGAGCAGGATCTTCACTCCACAAGACAATATCGACACGCTCACCCGCGAGCTCGTTGGTGACCGCGTTCACCCGCGTGCCACGCACACCCACACAAGTTCCAATGGGGTCCACACGCTTGTCGTGAGAAATCACCGCGATCTTGGCGCGCGAGCCAGCGTCTCTGGCGCAGGATTTGATCTCCAAGAGTCCTTGCTCCACTTCGGGGACTTCTTGCTTGAAGAGCTCAATCATGAACTCGGGGGCTGAGCGCGACAAAATGATCGGCGCGCCTCTGAGGGTCGTGTCCACATCCATGATCATGGCGCGCACACGGTCTCCGCTTCTCAAATTCTCTTTCGGGATCATCTCAGAGCGTCTTAGACGCCCCTCCACACGACCGCTCTCAACGATCATGTCACCCTTGTCCATTCGTTTGACGGTGCCGACAAAGATTTTTTCACCCCTGGACATGAAGTCTTGGAGTAGCATTTCTCGTTCCGCATCGCGAATTTTTTGCAAAATCACTTGCTTGGCAGCCATGGCACCGATCCTGCCGATGGGCAAGGAGTCAATGAGCTCTTCGATGTACTCGCCCTCTTCGACGTCGGCCAAGCGGTCGCGTGCATCCATCAAGAGCTCTTCGGCCTCTGGGTTTTGCAGTCCCGCCTCATCGGGCACGACCAACCAACGTCGAAAGGTTTCATAGTCTCCGGAGTCTCTGTCCATGGCGACGCGGATGTCCACATCGCCTTGATAGAGTTTTTTGGTGGCTTGCGCCAAGGCCGACTCAACGGCACCAAAGACCACATCGCGCTCGACGTTTTTCTCGCGCGAGATCGCTTCTACCAGCATCAACATTTCGCGGTTCATGTTGCTCTACTCCTTCACTTGGTCTGCAGTTTGGACTGACGTCCCTTGAAATCAACAATCGGTGCTAGGCGAGCCTCTTTGAGCTCATCCAGCGTAAAGCCCAGCGCATGCAAGGGCGCGGGCTCGCGTTTTTTACTCACCCGTTGACCGGGCTTGGTCTTGGGCTCATCGGCCCACACAATCTGCCACGATCCTGGCGTTTCGGATTTCTCCAAGACACCTCTGAATTTTTTCCTCAATCCTGAGACATGACCCATGGCTTGCGCGCCCATGGCCAGTTTCAAGGTCACATCAATTTCTTGACCGAGAAAGCGCTCAAAATCTTTTTCCGTTTTCAGCGGTCGATCAATGCCGGGTGAGGACACCTCCAAACGCTGGTAAGGCACATCGTCGACTTCCAGGGCAAATTGGAGTTGTCGGGTCACACGCTCACAGTCCTCGACCATGACGAATTTCTCCACACCACCATCAGCACGCGGGGCTTGAGAATCAATGGGATCCCAAACCAAGTCGATCGTCACGCGCAAAAGACCCCCGCCCGTTCTCTCGATTTCCACGAGTTCGTAGCCCAGTCCTTTTACAATTTGTTCGATCGTCTCATGCAGCACCACAGCGCTTGAATCCCTTTTCTCAGATGTCTTGGCCCCCAAGTCCACACACCGACCTCCAACTTTGCACAACCCCTTGCCAAACGCAAGATTCAATGCAAAACAAAGCCAACATGTCCCCAAAGCGACTAATGCACAGACCAAAAAAAACGGGCGGTGTAAACCCGCCCGTTTGGTCGTGAAGGCCGTATTCTAACGGGTATTTGGCCAATAAGCGAGACCCTTGTTGTATAAATTACGCAGGCATGGCAATTTGGTCCCCCGAGGTGCATTCAAGCGTGACAGCACTCAACCCGAGACGGTGGACTCAGAGGCGCTGGCGAGGGCTTTGGGCGACCGGCCTCAGAAGGTGTCGGCACCCCAGGTGGTGGCGTCTGGGCTTGACTCCAACAAGATGGGCCGGCTCACACTCTAGGCCGCCACGACCCGAGCGTTGTGCTCTCGCAAAGGCACCGACA
>CAIPFK010000307.1 GCA_903864315.1 uncultured Burkholderiales bacterium
AGTAACGGACGAGAGGCTCAAAATGATCGAAAGCCGGCTAAATAACCGACCTAGAAAGAGATTAGGATTTAAGACACCCAACCAGGTGTTTCATAAATCTCTAAACCGTGTTGCACTTCATACTCGAATCCACGATATATTATTGAACTTTTTAAGACAAACGTTGGGACACTAGTGAGAAAAAATATATAAATCATGAACTTACGTCGATAAATTAAGCCCACTCTTTTGTCGCTGGGGGGTTACCTGAAATATCATCATGCACCTAATTAATGCATCTCACTACCCCCCAATTATTGGAAAGTGTCACCCTTGAGTCGTTCGAAACTATAGAATTCGATCACTTCTAATTATCTCCATAATCATCTTAACATGGAGATAATTATCTTTAAAATACGTCAAATGAGCTTTAAGTTAACTTGGCATGAATCGAAGCGACAAACAACATTGGTTGACCGTGGCCTTGATTTTGCGGATGCTAAAGTGATTTTTGACGGCCCAACGTTTGAATTTGAGGATGAAAGACAAAACTATGGTGAAAAACGCATGGTTTGTTTTGGATACTTGTATGGTCGTTTGATGGTGGTTGGTTATGTTCAACGTGGCGATGCTCGTCACATTGATTCAATGAGGAAAGCAAATGAGCGCGAACAATCAAAATTTAAGCAGTAATTTAGCAAAAGTTGATTTGCACGAAATATCTCCTCAAGAGTACGATGAACTTCCAGAGTTAACAGAACTTGGCCTTGATCGTGGCGTATGGAAGATTGCCGGCAAGGAGGTTACCCCCCTTGAAGGTAAGGTGGCTTTTCGTTCAGAACTTAAAAAGAAAAAAATCAACATTACACTTGACCCAGACGTACTCGGCTGGTACCGCGCACAGGCTGGTGGGAGAGGCTATCAGACTTTAATCAATGCCACACTGAGAGAAGCTATGACGATTCATACAATAGAGGAAACTATGCGCAGAGTTATTCGTGAAGAATTACACCGTTAAATCTTCAGTGGAAATAAATTAGAACTTCTTAAACGACCGGAATAATTATTATTCCCACTCGATAGTCGCGGGTGGTTTTGAGCTCACATCCAGCGTCACCCGGTTAATTCCTCGGACCTCATTGATGATGCGAGACGACACTTTTTTGAGCAAGGCATAAGGCAATTCTGCCCAATCGGCCGTCATGAAATCGCTGGTTTGAACTGCTCTCAGCGCCACCACATACTCATATGTTCGACCATCCCCCATGACACCCACGCTTTTAACGGGCAAGAACACAGCGAAGGCTTGACTGGTCAAGTCGTACCAAGACTTTCCTGTTGCAGGGTCCATATGAGCGCGCAACTCATTGATGAAAATATCATCAGCTCTCCTGAGCAAATCGGCATATTCTTTTTTTACCTCTCCCAAAATTCTTACACCAAGTCCTGGACCTGGGAAGGGGTGACGATAGACCATATCCCGTGGCAACCCCAATGCAACCCCCAACTCACGCACCTCATCTTTGAATAGATCCCTCAAGGGTTCCAAAAGCTTCAAGCCCAATTGCTCTGGCAAGCCACCCACGTTGTGGTGACTCTTGATGGTGACGGCCTTTTTGTTTTTGGCGCCCCCACTCTCAATCACATCAGGATAAATCGTACCCTGGGCCAACCATTGAGCCCCATTTGCACCCGCAGTTTTCAGCTTGGCTGCTTCTTGCTTGAAGACTGCCACAAACTCTCGGCCAATGATCTTTCTTTTTTGCTCGGGGTCACTCACCCCTTTGAGTTCGGACAAGAAAAGCTCACTCGCATCCACCCTCACCACCTTGGCATTCAAGCGTCCGGCAAACATCTCCATCACCAAGTTGCCTTCGTTCAGACGCAACAACCCATGATCCACAAACACGCAGGTGAGTTGATCTCCAATAGCTCGGTGTATCAAGGCGGCAGCAACAGACGAGTCCACACCACCGGAGAGCCCCAAAATCACCTCTTCATCGCCCACTTGCTCACGGATGAGCTTCACAGCCTCTTCGATGTGGTCTTTCATGATCCAGTCGGCTTTGACCTGGCAGATTTCAAGCGCAAAGCGTTCGAGTATTTGTTGACCCAAATGGGTATGCGTGACCTCTGGGTGAAACTGCACGCCATAAAAACCTCGCTTGGCATCGAACATACCGGCCACGGGGCAACTGGGCGTGCTGGCCATCAATTGAAATCCAGCAGGCATCTCAACCACCTTGTCGCCGTGGCTCATCCAGACGTCCAACATGCCGTGACCTTCTGGCGTGGTGACATCGGCCAAGCCATTCAATAGCGGACTGTGGCCATGCGCTCTGATTTGAGCAGATCCAAATTCACGCTGATCACCCCGCTCGACACGACCACCCAATTGCATCGCCATGGTCTGCATGCCATAACAAATTCCGAGCACCGGCAAACCCAGCTCAAATACGGTGGAGGGTGCTTTGTCCGAATCAGACTCATAAACGCTGGCATGAGAGCCCGATAACACAATACCCTTGAGATCATGGGTGCGCGCAAACTCTAATAGCCACTCATTGCTGACATCGCAGGGGTGAACCTCACAGTACACATGGGCTTCACGAATTCGCCTGGCAATCAGTTGCGTCACCTGGGAGCCAAAATCCAGAATCAATATAGTTTGATGTTGCATTTAGAAATGGATCGATCAATAAAAAAAGGAATCTTAGACACTGCGTCGTTTAGAAAACTTAAAGACACTGAATCTCAATGAAAAACTCAAAGAACATGGACGTCTAGACTTTACGCGCCTGTTCTTGCACGCCAAGATCAATCTGCTCGGTAGTTCGGAGCCTCTTTGGTGATTTGGACATCGTGCACATGACTCTCGCGAATACCTGCTGTGGTGATCTCCACAAACTCAGCACGGGCTTGCATGTCTTGAACGCTTGCGCAACCACAGTAACCCAAACTCGCACGCAATCCGCCTGCCATTTGGTACACGATGCTCACCATTGAACCTTTGTAAGGCACACGCCCCTCAATGCCTTCTGGCACCAATTTATCAGCGTTCGGATTGGTCCTGCTCGACTCTTGGAAATAACGATCCGCACTGCCTTGCTGCATGGCACCAATACTCCCCATGCCGCGGTAGGTTTTATAACTTCGGCCTTGGTACAAAATCACTTCGCCTGGCGCTTCTTCGGTCCCTGCAAACATGCCGCCCATCATGACACTGGATGCGCCTGCCGCGATGGCCTTGGCAATGTCTCCGCTGTAGCGTATTCCACCGTCTGCGATCAAGGGCACCCCCGTGCCTTCCAGTGCCCGAGCGACATTGTCAATCGCAGTGATTTGGGGAACTCCAACGCCAGCCACAATGCGAGTGGTGCAAATCGAGCCTGGACCAATACCGACTTTGACAGCGTCCACACCCGCATCGACCAAGGCACGTGCAGCACCGGCTGTTGCAATATTACCGGCCACCACATCCAAGTCAGGATACTGTTGTTTGATCCAACGAACCCGCTCAATCACGCCAAAACTGTGACCATGGGCCGTATCGACCACCAGCGCGTCCACTCCCGCTTTGACCAATGCTTGAACACGCTCTTCGGTGCCCTCACCCACTCCAACCGCCGCACCCACACGCAAACGACCCGAAGGGTCTCTGGCCGCATTGGGGAAACTGGTCTGCTTGGTGATGTCCTTGACGGTGATCAATCCCTTGAGAACAAACTTGTCATCGATCACCAACAGTCGCTCGAGTTTGTATTTATTCAAAAGTGCCTTGGCCTCTTGTGGCGTACAACCCTCGGGGACGGTGATCAACTTGTCTTGGGGAGTCATGATCTCTGTGACCAATAGGTCATGGCGAGTCTCAAAACGCAGATCCCTTCCGGTCACAATTCCTATCACCACGCCCCCATTGCACACAGGAAAGCCCGACACCCCGAGCTGCTCGGAGAGTTCAATGACTTGACGCACTGTAAAGGTGGGAGGAATCACAACAGGGTCACGCAAGACCCCACTCTCGTAGCGTTTGACCTTGGAGACCTCAAGCGCTTGCTGCTGGATGGTCAGGTTCTTGTGCACAATGCCAATTCCTCCCTCTTGGGCGATGGCAATGGCGAGTCTGGCCTCGGTGACCGTGTCCATGGCGGCAGACACCAATGGCAAATTAAGCGTAATTCGACGTGAAAATTGAGTGCTGAGTTTGGTGTCTTTGGGCAAGACCTCAGAGTAAGCTGGCACCAGTAACACGTCGTCAAAGGTGAGCGCTTTTCCTAGTAGGCGCATAACTTGTCGCTCCAAATGGCTGATTCTAACGTTTTAGCAGTCCGACTTGAGAGCCACAGGCAAGAAAATTCAATCCACACCGCCCCCCACTGGAGCGCCAATGATGGGCACTAAATCCTGTATCATTTGTCCCATGTTGGCATGAGCCTGGTCGCTCGCGATCTAGGCCTGAGTATTTTCGCCTGCCCATTGCGCAAAACCTGACGTGATTCACCGTCAGTTTGATTCAACCTCGTAGCAGAAAGCCCAAAGATGAAGACCACACCAACACCCCCCTTGTCCCTGCGCCTCTTGGGCTTCACGGCGCTTGGTGCCACTCTCCTCCTTCTTGGGGGATGCACCGTGTTGAGTGTGGCCGATGCGGTGGTTTCCGGCACAGTGGACGTGATCTCCACTGGCGTTCACGCCACGACCTCGGCCGTCAGGGCCATCTTGCCCAATTGACACCCAGGCCTGTGCCCCTTTCACATTGACCCACTTGGCGTCAGAGCCTGTCCATGACCATCCTTTGTGGATTGACAAAGTGGGGTCGAGCCCGCGAACTCCAATCCGTGGCCCTCACGGCCATCCACGGCCCAGAGGTCAACACCTGAGCGCTCTCCAAGTCGTAGCAGGCAAAACTGCGAGGCCCAGCGTCATGGTTGATGAGTCGCTTGGCACTCATGCAACCGGGCACTGAGGCCAAGCCTGGCATGTGCTCGATGTCATACCAGGACTCAATTTCTGACATCCAGCCCTCTTGAACATCGGTTTGCACCACGTAATGCACGCTAGGCTCTTGACCCCAATCGTGTCCCTTGAGATCGAGCTTGAGCTCCAAACGGGATAGGTTCACAGTCAATTGAAGCGGCAATTGATGCCCTGAAGCTACCCACTGGGGCTGCAAATTTGAAGAAAAATAATCTTTTAAAAGGGTCTGCAACGAACCCAATTGAGCCAAGCTCACGACTTGAGCTGAGTCAAAGTCAAGGTAAATGAAGACCAATAGCCCCTCACCTTGCTGGGCGCCATCCAACATCACCGAGGCCATGCGAGACAGATGAAGACCCCCGACTGGGGCGCCTGCCGCAAAACCCAAGCCCCCATTGACTTGGGTGAACAATTGAGCGCCAATGGTGTCGGCCCAACTGTGCGACTGCAAGAGGAATTGAGCTTGGGGTGGCAACGCCAAGCCCAGCAATAAGCGGTGAGTGATTGCAGTGGGTTTGGGAGCCATTGCTCAATGCCCTACGTGCAAGGCCTCCAAAAAGCGCGAGACCATGTTGTAAGCGCCAACAGTCGCGGCCAAATCCACCTTTTGCTGGTCATTGAAAAACCCTTTTATGGAGTCAAACAAGGCATCGGGCACTTTGATCTCTCGGGTCATCGTATCGGTCATCTTGAGCGCAGCAATTTGGATGGGGGTGTACAAATGAGTGGCTGCCTCAATGGCGCTGTGATGCGAATCAAAGGGCATGGCCTTCACGTGATCAATGGCCGCTTGAGAGACCCCTTCTTTCAAAGCGATCGGAGCGTGGGCATTGAACTCATACATGGCGTTGTTCAACACCGCCACGCGCAAAATGATGAGCTCACGCACATCGGCTGTCAAACTCGAGCGGTTTCGCACCGCCGAGAGCATTTGCTCCCAACCGTGAGCAATCGGGGGACTGTTCAAGAGGACTTGATACAAGCCAGAGACGCGTCCACGCTCGGCGGTGATGCGTGCTTCATGTTCAGCCAATTCAGGTCGGGTTCCGGGTGCAATGGGTGCAATTCTCATGGGGGCCTCGCTTCAAAAATAATGGAAAAAGAAAACAGACAATCAAAGAAAATTCGAAGATGAAGATGTCAAGTTCTAGGGGGGCACGGTCTCGGACAGTCCACGCTCGAGTCTAATCACATCGTGCGGACATGCCACCATCGACCACGATTTCAGTGCCTGTGATGAAGCGCGCCTCGTCACTTGCCAAAAACAGTGCTGCGTGCGCCGAGTCTCGACCGTCTCCCATGAAGGGCAGCGGAATGCGTGACTGGCGCTGGGCCAAGAGCGTGGAGACATCCCCACCTGTGCGCTGTCCTGCCAAGCGCGTCTCCACCATGGGCGTGTGCAACTGCCCCGGCACCACCGAGTTCACCCGGATTCCTTGCTTGGCATACTGAACGGCCAGTACTTTGGACATTTGCAACACACCCGCTTTTGTCGCCGCATAGGCTACTTGGGCCGAGCCGGTCCAGCGAATACCTGAGGTCGAGGACATGTTCACGATTGCGCCCTTTTGCGCTTTGATCATGTGGGGCAAGACGTGCTTGCAACCCAAGAACACACTCTTCAAATTGTGATCTATCTGTGCATCCCACACCTCTTCGCTCATCTCCACGGGGCCACCTTTGGCCGAGCCGCCCACGTTGTTGATCAATACATCGATTCGGCCCCATTGGGCCACACATGCATTCACCGCATCCAACATGGATTGGCTGGACGTCACGTCACACTCTCGAGCTTGAAAGCTTCCACCAAACTCCTTGATCAACGCTTGGGTCTCATTCATGTTCTCGCTCTTGACATCCAAGCCAAACACCTTGGCCCCTTCTTGGGCAAAAAACACCGCCATGGCGCGGCCATTGCCCCAGCCCGCCCCAACCGAGCCCGCCCCACTGATGAAGACCACTCGGTCGTTGAAGCGGCGCTGTTCAAGCGGTAAAAGATGCAAAGCCTGTGTAGTGTCCATGGGGTCTCAATGGGTTAAGAATAAAAAAATGACTGGCTTTGTGCTCAAGCCGTGAAGCCGTAAAGACTTTGTGGGGTACTCACCAATAAACTTTGGAGAAGTTCTGTTGTGGGTGCTATGTCATTCAAGGCTTGGACCAAGACGCCATCGTCTGGGATGTGCGTGTGATTGGGGTGCGGCCAATCGCTTCCCCACACGCATTGGTGCGGGTAGCTTTGTAGCAGCAACTTGGCCAAGGCGATGCCCGCCCTGTAGGGGTGGGCAGAATCTTTGAAGGGGAAACGCGAATCCACACGGTCAATGCCACTGATTTTCACAAAAAACTGGGGCGATTTGAGCAACTCCACCAACTGGGCAAAGTCAGCATGCTCGGGCCCAAGTTCAGCATCCACGCGCCCCATGTGATCAATCACCACGGGGACTGCGCTCTTTTTAAAATGCGCTGAGAGTTCATGGATCAACTGGCTTTGGAAGTGAACTTGCAAATGCATACCGACACTTTTAAGCCGATGCGTGAGCGCAATGATGTCCTCTATCGCGTTGGCGTTGCCACCCAAATGGGCCATGAAATTAAAACGCACCCCCCTCACCCCAAGACTGGCCAAGCGCTTGAGCTCGGTATCCGAGACGTTGGTGGGCAACAAAGCCACCCCCAAGTAGCGACCAGGCCTGGCCAGCATGGCATCTTCCAGCACCCGATTGTCTTGACCATGAACAGCAGATTGCACAATCACACAGCGCTCAATGCCCATCATCTCATGCATGGCAAAGAGGGCTTCTTTGGGGGCATCCATGGGAGTGACATGCCGCTCTGGCGTGAACGGGAACACGGCCTGAGGACCAAACACATGCACATGCGCGTCGGTGGCGCCTTTGGGCAAGCTCAGCTGCGGCTTGCTGGGGTTGGGGTTGAAAGTTTGAACCAGTGTGTGCAGATCTTGCGTCATGACAGTCAATTAAAAAAAGTGGAATCACCCAAAAACCAAAAACATCAAAGTCGACCCTATTTGCCTAGATGGGGGCCAGACTCAAGGGGTATTGTCGTGCAAAAAATCAAAGCACTCCATGAGGCCGAACCCTCAAACGAAACGTCTCGCTCAACGCTAATCGTCGTCACCATCGGCGGCCAATTGCGGAAAGAGCACCTCGGTGTAGCCAAACTGGCGCATGTCTTCAATGCGCATGGGGTACAACACCCCGTCCAAGTGATCGCACTCGTGCTGGACAACGCGGGCATGAAAACCGTCGACGCTGCGGTCAATTTCAGTGCCGTCAAGATCAAACCCGCGGTACCGCAGGGCCACATGCCGGGGCACCAAACCTCTCAGGCCAGGCACCGACAAACACCCCTCCCAGGCCGACTTCATCTCCTCACACAAGGGCTCCAATATCGGGTTGATGAGGATGGTCTGAGGAATGATGGGGGCATCGGGGTAGCGCGGGTTGATGTTTCCTGAGCCAAAAATCACCACTCGCAAATCCACGCCAATTTGAGGTGCCGCCAAGCCGGCACCATGAGCGTCCTTCATGGTCTCCAAGAGGTCTTGCACCAAGGCGTGAAGCTCAGGGGTGTCAAACGCCTCCACCGGTTTGGCCACTCGCAAGAGCCTTTCGTCGCCCATTTTTAAAATGTCTTTGATCGCCATGATTTCACTCAAAAGAGGGTTTACAACAAGATCCACAAGAAAAATGACAACACGTTTGACAAACAGAATCAGAATCGGTGCTCACAAGAGCTCAACCCTTGTCCTGTGCACCCACGTCTTGTGAGGACTCAAGATCCTTGGGTGTGCTCAACGTTTGCAACCAAGACTCAAAGGCCGCCTCGTCCATCACATGAACTCCCAGAGACTGCGCTTTCTCTAGCTTGGAGCCTGCGCTCTCGCCAGCAACCAAGGCCGTGGTTTTTTTACTCACACTGGACGCCACCTTGGCCCCTAAACCCTCCAACAGATCGCGGGCTTGGTCTCGGCTCAATCGCGCGAGAGTTCCCGTGATGACAAAGGTCTGCCCGTCCAAGGGTTTGTGCATTGATGCCTTGTCATGCTCTTCTGGCCATCTCACGCCTTGGGCTCTTAACTGCTCGATCACCTCGCGGTGATGGGCTTGGGCGAAGAAAGACTGCACGCTGGCGGCCACCACAGGGCCCACATCCCGCACGTGCAGGAGCTGCTCGCCACTTGCCGCCATCACCGCATCAAGAGAGCCGAAATGAGCGGCCAAGTCCTTGGCCGTACTCTCACCGACGTGGCGTATTCCCAATGCATACAAAAACCTGGCCAACGTCGTTGTTTTGGATTTTTCAATGCTCGAGAGCACATTGGCCGAGGACTTTTGTGCCATGCGCTCGAGCGCCATCAAAGACACTTGGTCCAAGCGGTACAAGTCGGCAAGCGTTTGCACCAACTTCGCTTGCACCAACTGCTCAATCACCTTTTCACCCAGGTCCTCGATGTCCATGGCTCGGCGCGAAGCAAAATGAAACAAGGCCTGGGTTCTTTGGGCTTGACAATAGAGCCCTCCACTGCAGCGGTGATCGGCCTCCCCCTCTTCGCGCACCGCAGCGCTGCTGCACACCGGACACAGACTTGGCATGCGAAAAGGCTCTGCGCCTTGCACACGCCGCTCTAGCACCACACTCACCACTTCGGGAATCACATCTCCGGCGCGGCGCACCACCACCGTATCCCCGACACGCACGTCTTTTCTTTGCGCTTCAATCTCATTGTGCAGCGTTGCATTGGTGACCGTGACCCCTCCTACAAAGACCGGGCTCAGCTTGGCCACAGGGGTCAATTTGCCAGTGCGACCCACCTGCACATCAATGGCCAAGACTTGGGTGAGCTGCTCTTGGGCTGGGTATTTGTGCGCCACAGCCCAGCGAGGCTCTCGGGTCACAAACCCCAATTGTTGCTGCCAATCAAGTCGATTGACTTTGTACACCACCCCATCGATGTCAAACGGCAAACGCTCCCTGGCCAAGCCCATCTCTTGGTGAAAAGCCACCAAGCCTTGAGCGCCTTGCACACGCTGACTCTGCTCGGCCACTGGGAACCCCCAGGCCTTCAAGGCCATGAGAATGTGCCAGTGCTCCTTGATGCCTTGGGCATGCAAATTTTGAACATTCGATTTAGGTGGCTCTTGTGAAGTTTTTTCTTGCGCAGCCCATTCAAGCACATCGTGACTTGAGTGGGGCATCGAGGAGAGCTTGTGCTCGAGAGGAGCACTGAAGAGCCCGACTCCATAGGCGAAAAAACTAAGAGGCCGCTCGGCAGCGATGGCACTGTCGAGTTGTCTCACCGCACCAGCCGCAGCATTGCGGGGGTTCACAAACGTTTTCTCTTGCTTCATGCCTTGGGCAATGCGCAGTCGTTGTCGCTCATTGAGCGCCTCAAAATCCCCGCGCGCCATGTACACCTCACCCCTCACCTCGAGCCACTCGGGTGCAGGCAAAGGATGCCCCAACTCGGCATCCAGGGCTGCTTGAGGGTCCTTGAGTCGCAACGGGATTTGTCGAATCGTTTTGATGTTGTGCGTGACATCTTCGCCTTTGAGGCCATCCCCTCTGGTGGCAGCTCTCACAAGCAAGCCATTGTGGTAGGTTAAATTCATGGCCAAACCATCAAACTTGAGCTCAGCCACATACTCAATGGGGTCTGCACTGGGAGCCAACCCGAGCTCACGGCGCATGCGCTCATCAAACGCAATGGCGCCACTGGCTTGGGTGTCGGTCTCAGTTTTGATGCTGAGCATGGCTTGTGCATGCTCAACCGTTTGAAAGCTCTCGAGTACCCCGGCTCCCACGCGCTGGGTGGGTGAATCGGATTGAAGCCACTCGGGGTGTTCGGCTTCGAGTTGCTCGAGTTGTTGGTAGAGTCGGTCGTACTCCGCATCGGGCAGACTGGGCTCGTCCAAGACGTAATAGCGGTGAGCGTGCTCATTCAAGAGCCTCACCAAGTCTTGCATCTGAGCTTGAACCTGAGATTGCATCAACGCTTGAGAGTGATCACGGGGCTTGGGTTGATCGTTCGAGCTCGAGGGCATGGATGCTAGAAGAGAGAGATTTAACTAAAGAGTCGACGCGCTTGGGGGGATCCTGCCGCCAAGTCTCTGGAGGCCAACACCGTGTAGAGGGACAAGAGGTCTTGCTCAATGTTGGCCAACGCATTGGAGGTGAGGACATAGCCCTGGTCATCGGTGATGGTGCCCTCCATGCTTTGCCCCAATTCTTGGGCGACATACCACATGCGCCTAAAGGGCTCGTCGGTTTGTTCGACCTGGGGGACATCCAATGTGAGGCTGAGCAAACGAATCGCCGAGCTTGAAGGATCATCGGCCAAAGCGGCTTGGCTATCATAACTCAAACCCAAAATTGGCGGCCCGCCTTGGGTCTTGGCAGGAATCACCATGCGACCTGGAATGACCCCGGCCACAAAACCCAAGACGCCAGCGTGTTGCTGCACAAAGCCTGGACTCCAAGCCAGGCGTTGGGCCTTGATTTGAAAAATCAGTTGTGCATCGTGTTCACTGGCAAAGGCATCGAGCTCTTTGCCTCGGGCCACCTCTTCGAGCATGTCGGTGAACTCCACCTCACCCCCCACTGCATCGGCAAAATGCTGGATTTTCATGACAAATTCAGAGAACTCAATCTCATTCATTGCCCCCAATCGGTTGGCCAATTGGATGCCCGCTTGAAAAGCACTGTACTGCTGCCCCATGCGCAAACTCTCCCACTCGCCACGTTGCGCGTTGAGCCCCTCGATCATGAAAGGTTTGGTGCCCACGCGCCTAGTCGGGGGCAGGGCCGCCCAGGCGGCTTGGGCCGAGACCAAGCCCTCAATTTCTATCGGGGCAATGGCATCGATCAAGGCATCCAACGCCAACCAACGGTCAGCGCTGTGCAAGGTTTGGTTCACCTCAAAATCCATGTTGTCCGCACTGCCATCGCGTTTGAGCGTCGCGTCGCGAGTCTGACCGCTCTCAGACCGCTCGGGCTGTGTCCCCTCGGCCATGGCTTGGCCAGTTGCCAAGGAATGTTCTCTTGGCGAAGAGCCGTCATCAAGGGCGCCGTAATCGTGCTCCAAACCGGGCTCGCGACGCAGCCTTGCACCCAAAACCTCATCCCCGTGGGGCTCAGTGTTGTCCCCGGTACTTTGGCCCGCTTGGGCTTTTGATTGTGCTCGCACCGATGGGTCGGCTTGGCGGGGCTGGTTTCTGCGCGAGGCCCAAATGCCTTGCCCCACCAAGGCGAGAAGCACCACCGCACCCAAGAGCAACAAAGCGATTTGAAAAGTACTCATGTATTGGCTCTTCTAGGTGTCAAGGGTCAGGGAAGGTTCAAGAAACATTTGACATTGTCCTACATTGACCCATGGGTGAATTCAAGTCTTCAAGACAAAGGCCTGGAGGGCAAAAAAGAAGGCAGGCAAAAAACCCTGCTGCCTAGGCTCCACGGACCTAGGCCGCTTCTGCCATGGAGATGGCAGACTCCATGTCGACCGCCACGATGCGCGAGACGCCTTGCTCTTGCATCGTCACGCCAATCAATTGCTCGGCCATTTCCATGGCAATTTTATTGTGCGAGATGAATAAAAATTGCGTCTCCTTGGACATGCTCTTAACGAGTTTACTGTAGCGCTCCGTGTTGGAGTCATCCAAGGGCGCGTCAACCTCATCGAGCAAACAAAACGGCGCCGGATTCAATTGAAAAATAGCAAACACCAATGCAATGGCCGTGAGGGCTTTCTCACCCCCTGAGAGCAAGTGGATGGTTTGGTTTTTCTTGCCCGGGGGCTGAGCCCACACTTGAACCCCCGTGTCCAAAATCTCTTGCCCGGTCATCACGAGTTTGGCATTTCCGCCACCAAAGAGCTCGGGGAACATGCGCCCAAAATGCTCGTTCACACTGTGAAAGGTGGCTCCCAAGAGGTCGCGCGTCTCGCCATCGATTTTGCGAATGGCCGACTCCAGGGTTTGCATGGCTTGGGTCAAATCCAGCGTCTGCGCATCCAAAAACGCTTTTCTTTCACGGGCATGCTGCAACTCATCGAGAGCCGCCAAATTCACCGCACCGAGTTGAGAAATTTGTCGGTTCAAGCGGTCGATCTCAGACGACAGTCCCGTGAGCTTCACCGCGTCTTGAACAATGAGTGCTTGAACCGCGTCAAGGTCGGCTTGCGCTTCGAGCAGCTGCGCGTTGTACTGCTCTTGGTTGAGTCTGGCGGCCTGCTCCTTGAGTTGCAAGTCCGAGCCACGCTGGCGAAGGGGTTCGAGTGCGCGCTCAAGACTCAAGCGCCGCTCATCACTGGCCCTGAGTTTGGCGGTCAAATCATCGTAAGCACTTCGCTTGGCAGCCAAGGCCTGCTCACGCTCGAGCTTCATGGCCAAGGCCTCTTGGAGGGCCGATTGGGTGCTGTCAAGGCTGGCGAGCTCGAGCTCAGCGCTCAACTGCTCGCGCTCGGCAGCAATCGATTGCATTTGCTCTTGCGCGGTCTGCATGACACGCTGGAGTTCGGCCTCACGGGTCTTCACTTCTCTCAGGGCAAACTCAAGCTCCTGGGCCTCGCGCTCGAGGCTTCGAGACTGCTCGAGCGCTTGCTGGTGACGCACTTGCGCACTTTGCACTTGGTCTTGCACGCGAACGTGGTGCTCTTGGAGGTCACCCAATTGCATATCCAATGACTCAACGCTTGCATCAAGCTCCTCAGACTGATTGGCAAACTGCGCCAAACTTTGTTTGACTTCGTCTTGGGACTGCAACAAAGTCTCACGCTTCAAACGCGTTTGATCAAAAAGTTGCGCCAAACCCAGCGACTCGACTTGGGTGTCGTGGGCCAGTTTTTGCGCTTGCAAGGTTTGCAGCCTGGCCTGCTCCAAATCTTTGAGCGTTTTGCCATAAGAGGCTTGGGAGCGCAAGAGAGATTGATCCGACTCTTCGCGCATCAATTGCTGAGCTTTGAGTTGCTTGTCCAAGTTCTCAATCTTTTGCGCTCTCTCGAGCACCCCAGACTGCTCATCATCAGGAGCGTAGAGCATGACGCTTTGCGCGCCCACGCTGTGGCCTTCTTGGGTGTAGATGAACTCGCCCTGGCTCAACTGGTATTGGCTGCGAGCGGCAAAGGCCTGCGAGAGGTGCTCTGCCGTGTAGGCACCGGCCAACCAGTGTCCCAGGAGCGCGGCCAAGGACGCGTCATGGCAATGCACTTTGTCCATCAAACGCGGCAATTTGTGGTTGACCAGCGTTGGATGGTCTTTGGGCAACTCGTGGAAGGTGACCTTGGCGGGGGGCGGGTCTTGATCGAGTGACTGCACGCTCTCCAAGCGCCCCACTTGCATCGAGCGCATGCGCTCTTTGAGGGCCGACTCCAGCGCGGTCTCCCAGCCTTCTTGCACCTGCAACTGGCTCCACAAGGCTGGCAAGTCTTGCAAGCCGTGTTTGGTGAGCCACGGCTTTAATCGACCATTGTCAAGCACATTGGCTTGGAGCTCCTTTAAGGCTTCCAGTTTGGCAGACAAATCGGCGTATGTCGCGTTTTCTTGGTTCACCCGCTCTTGAGCGAGTCGGCGCTCTTCTTCCAGCACCGGGACTTGCTCTTGCAGTTGGGTCAAATCGGTTTGCGCTTGCAAGGCCTGCTCGCGAGCGATCAAGAGCTTTTCTTGCACTTGGCTCAAGCGCGCAGGATCGGGCGCGTTCAGGCCAGCCACTTCCAACTCCAAGCGCTCTTGGCGCTCTTGCAATTGGTTGGACTGTGTTTGCACCGAGCGCTGCTCGGACGCCAAGACCTGCAGTTGTTGCTGCACCTCGATCACCCGAGCATGTTGTTCACGCTCGAGCCCTTGCTTGGCAGTCCACTCTTCTTGGAGTTGCTCCGACAAGACCGCAACCTCTTCGGTTTGGGCGGTCAACTGCTCCAAGCGTTCGGACTGTGCCTGCGTCTTCTCGTCCAAGCCACCGAGCTCCTCAACGGCTTGGGCCTCTTTGGTCTGCCAACTCTCGCGTTGATCGACCAAGACGGCCAGGCGTTGTTCGGCCTTTTGACGCGACTGCTCAATAAAGCGCAACTGCGCCTCCAAGCGACCGACCTCGGCAGAGGACTCGTAGAGCACCCCTTGCGCTTGATTGACCTCATCGCCGGTGGCGTAATGCGCTTGGCGCAAGGTCTCGATCTCAGACTCAATGTGCCTCAAATCGGCCACTTTGGCGTCAAGCTCCAGCGTGTTTTTTTCAATTTCGTGTTTGTACTGCTCTTGTTGCAGCTTGGCCTCTTGCCACCTGAGCCACCACAACTGCTGCTGGCGAGTGGTGACTTCGAGTTGCAAGTCGTTGTACTGCTGAGCGACACTCGCTTGGAGCTCGAGCTTTTCAAGCTGGGCATTGAGTTCGCGCAAAATGTCGTCCACGCGGGTCAAATTTTCGCGCGTATCACTCAGGCGGTTTTCGGTCTCGCGGCGACGCTCTTTGTATTTGGAGACGCCTGCAGCTTCTTCTAAAAAGAGCCTCAACTCCTCGGGCTTGGACTCGATGATGCGGCTGATGGTGCCTTGGCCAATGATGGCATAAGCGCGCGGGCCCAAACCGGTGCCCAAAAACACATCTTGCACATCGCGCCGGCGCACTGGCATGTTGTTGAGGTAGTAGCTGCTCGAGCCCTCGCGGGTGAGGACACGCTTCACAGCAATCTCGGCGAACTGGCTCCATTGCCCACCTGCTCGGTGGTCGGCATTGTCAAAAACGAGCTCGACACTGCTGCGAGAGGCGGCTTTTCTCAAATTGGTGCCATTGAAGATCACATCTTGCATGGATTCTCCACGCAGCTCACTTGCGCGACTCTCGCCCAAGACCCAGCGCACCGCATCCATGATGTTGGATTTACCGCAGCCGTTGGGGCCGACCACACCCACCAATTGGCCTGGCAAGAGCAATTGGGTCGAGTCGGCAAAGGACTTGAAGCCCGAGAGTTTAATATTGGTAAGACGCACCGAAAAACCTTAGACCTTCAAACAAATGGTCGCAAATGAACGCGAATTAAAGCAAAAATAGCCCAATGCCAGTCGATCAAGCATTCAAAGGCGAAGGAGGAGTCTAGCGCATTTTGAGCTCAAAATGCGCCATGACAGACCCACTTGGGCGAGAGATATTCGTTTCAGCCATTGACGTGAAACATGGGTGTGAAACATGGTTTTTATTGCGCGGATCCTTTGCACGCAGGCAAATGGACATCCAAATGCACTTGGGCTTGATGTTTTAGTCGCTCGGTTTGCCGCCCGAGAGCTTGAAGTTGCTCAGTCAAGGCTTGTACATGGATGACATCCATCGATTCGGCCTCTTTGAGGCGCAGGATGGACTGCTCCAAGGTGTTCACATCTTTCAGAAGCGGTGGCGTTGCAAAAAGGCCGACCAAACCTTTGAAGTGGTGCGCTGCCTCCATGGCGTTTTGCATGCATTCACGCATAGCGGGCGGCTTGTTCAAGGGCTGCTCTGACAAGCCCTGCGTTGCCCGCAGGGCTTGCCTGGCGTTGACCTTGGCGAATGCATCCACGCAGACCTGCCAAGCCTGGCGCAAACGTTCAAAATCAGGCCCCAAGGAAGCCAGAAAACTCGTGAGCAAGACCCGAGACTGCTCTGGGCCCAACTCAAAATTACTCAACCGCTTGGGGTCAAATGCGCGCACCGAGTCAAAGGGGGGCTGAGGCATGCCGATCCTGTTATCTTAAGAATACTTTAGTATATAACCCAAGACAGCTTTGCTTGCCGCAAGGGCAGCAAGGGCAGCAAGGGCAGTAAGGGCCGAAGACCATCGAAACTGAGCGAGCATGGACTGCACCAGCCCCGTCTCAAGACGGGCATGGTGGCCAGGGATCGCGTGAGGCGCGTTTCAAAGCGATAATACCGGCATGAATCCATTGCTCAAAGACCTTCAACCCTACCCTTTTGAGAGGCTCAGGCTACTCTTTGAGGGCGTGACCCCCAACCCCAACTTCAGGGCCATCAGCTTGGGGATTGGCGAGCCCAAGCACCCCACTCCCGAGTGGCTCAAGGAGCAACTGCTCGCGG
>CAIPFK010000308.1 GCA_903864315.1 uncultured Burkholderiales bacterium
TTCAGTGCAAAGCAAGCCTTTCGGTTTGAATAAAGGGCGTGGTGAAATCAAGCTTGAATCAGGCCCAGTGCAGGTGCTTCAGGTGCTTCAGGTGCTTCAGGTGCTTCATGTCTTCACCACTGCATGACAAAACTTCTCTCGCACTGTCAATGGGTCTGCACTGTCCATGCGCCTGGAGCCTTAAAATGCCGACAAATTGAACGACTGTTCGCTCAAATGTTCAATGGGTGCACATGTTCAATGGGTGCACATATTCAACACAACGTCTTTGTTTATTCTGCTTTTGAGCGTGCATGGGCTCGCTCTCGAGTGCCTTGGCACAAGAACTCACGAGCACTCTGGGCCTATCGGTGAACGTTGACAACATCGGTGGTGCGGTTGGTTCAAGATGAACCGAAACCGTCGCTCGCGCCAACCCGGACGGCTACACCCTGCTTTGGGCCAATGTCGCACCCATCCCCATCAATGTGCATCTGTACAAAAATTTGTACAAAAATTTATCTTGCGATCTTTTGCTGTATTGCAAGCCTCAGCAGCAAGATCGATTGGCCGATTTGAGACTCCTCTTTGAAGATGCAATCGCATCCAAACTCAAACGTTTCGAGGGTTGAACCTAGGTTCAACTTGAGAGGCAAAAGTTACACTAGAACCTCATTTGTGTCACCCTCGTTCAACGAGTCTTTCTCGGACAGTTTTCGCTTGGATTTAAAAAATTTATACCGCATTGGAGCTTGTATTGTCTTGGGCCAAGTTTTCATGGCCCCACCAACTCAAGCCCAGACCCAGACACCAACCTCTCCAAACGCGACACTGAACATCCATGTCTGCGGCGAATGTCATGGTGAAACGGGTGCCCCAAAGGACGGGAAATTGCCGATCATTTGGGGACAAAGTGCTGTGTATTTGGAAAAGCAGTTGCGCGACTACCGATCGGGACAACGGGAAAACCAAATCATGAATTCCATGGCAGAGAGCGTGCCCAAAAAGGAGTTGGGCCTTTGGGCTCAAGCCCTCGCCTCTCAACCCTGGCCCCAACCCAAGTTGAGTGACAACTCGGCTCAATCGTTGAGCCCGGTTACCCAAGCCGATGCGCAATTTTGCCTCACCTGCCACGCAGCAAACACAAATGGTGAATCCCTCTACAAAGGAGCGCCCAGACTCAACGGCCAAAATGCCGATTATTTGCTTGACCAAATGATGGCCTGGGTGAACCAAGACCGAAGCAACAGCGAGGTCATGGGTCCACTGCTGAAAAACAAGAACAAAGAGCAACTCCAAGCTCTATCGCTTTACTTTGCCAGTCATTGATGCACATTGAAAACCCCAACTTTGACGATTTGATTCCATCACAACAAGGAAACCCTCCATGAGACACACAACTTTTCGGCTGCATCTCCAACGCGTGCTGTGCGCTTGGGCCTTGGGTGCGACAACACTGCCCTTGACGCTTCTTGCGCAAGACGTCGTCAAAGGCAAAGACGCCATGGGCGACTGGCACAAGGATGCACCTGGCGTCATGCGACTCATCACCCATGACGACATCGTGGCGCCCCTGGAGAGTGCGTCCGCTGCCAACCGCTCAACCACTGTTGCCAAGCCCCGTGACGCACAGATCAAAACCATGGCTGGCTTCAAAGTGGATGTGTTTGCCAGCAACCTGGACGGCGCGCGCGTGATCCGACAAGCCCCCAATGGGGACATTTTTGTCTCACAAAGTCGTCCGGGCAATGTCCGAGTGGGCAACAGTTATCAATTTGAAAAAGGTAAAATCACCGTTCTTCGCCCCTCTGCCGATGGACGCCAAGTGCAAAAAACCGAGACGTTTGTCGCTGACTTGAAGGATCCTTATGGCATGGCGTTTTACCCGCCTGGCCCCAATCCCCAGTGGCTCTACGTTGGCATGCAAGGACAGGTATTGCGCTACCCTTATCACAACGGGGACATGAAGAGCATGGGTGAGCCCGAGGTCATTGTCAGTGGACTGCCCATTGGTGGGCACTGGACGCGAGACGTTGGGTTTTCCCCTGATGGTCAAACGCTTTACTTGGCAGTGGGCTCAGCCAGCAATATAGCCATTGACATGGAAGATCGTCCAAGCGACTTGCAAGCTTGGCAAAAAACGCATGGCCTCGGCGGCGCGTGGGGCAATGAAACTGACCGTGCAACCGTCTTGGCCTATTCTCCTGACGGCAAAAATCGACGCGTCTATGCCACAGGCGTGCGAAACTGCTCAGGCCTCACCGTTCAGCCCAACACCGGCGTGGTGTTTTGCGCAACCAACGAGCGCGACTTATTGGGTGACAACACACCGCCCGACTACGTGAGCAGCATCAAGGAAGGTCACTTTTACGGATGGCCCTGGATTTACCACCAAGACCATGAAGACTTGCGACCCGGTGGTGGCCCACGCCCAGACCTCAAAGGCAAAGCCACCGCGGCTGACGTCTTGATTCAGCCGCATTCGGCTCCCTTGGGGATGGACTTCAACCCAGGCGGCATGTTCCCAGCGCAGTGGACAGGTGACGCGTTTTCAGCGCTGCATGGCTCTTGGAACAGAGCCTTGCACACGGGCTACAAGATCATCCGCATGCCAGCCAAGGCCAACCAACTGGTGGGGACTTATCAAGATTTTGTGATGGGCTTCACGGCAGGTGAAGATGCGGTCTGGGGCCGCCCGGTGGATGTGAAATTCCTCAAAGACGGCTCCATGCTGTTTTCTGAAGACGTGAACGGCACCATTTACCGGGTCACTTACAGCAAACCTTGAATGGCGGCTTGAAAGAAGCTTGAAAGAAAGGCCGAGAACATTTCCAATTCACTTTGGATTTGTTCTCTGTTCAAGCGCGGTGATTGACTTGCGCAATGCCTTGGTAGGGAGTCGACACTGCAAAAATGCCCCCTGCCAAGGGTTGACAGGAGAGATCAAGCCACTTGGGGGAATTGATTGACAAACAAAGGGTCCATCCTCTCAACCCCGCTAAAGTCCTGGGAAATTGAGGACCCAGTTTCCTAAAAGCAATCGAATTTTCAATCGAAAGATCACTCTATCTTGAATGAGAATTCTTGAGTTGCAGTGACTTCGGTGGCCATGGATTTGCACTTGTACTGCATCATCGCCTCTTTCACAGCATTGTGAAAAACACGGTTACCAGACAAGATGGTCACTTCTTTGATTTCACCATTGATGATGGTCACTTGGGCTCGGACGGTGCCTTCAATCCCATCACGAATGGCCTTCGTGGGCATCGATGGCGGTGCTTGGGTAGGACAAACGACACCAATGTCTTGCTTGCCCGACAACGTTTTGGGTGCTGGCGGTGCAGGTGGTGGTGGTGGTGCAATGACTGCTGGCTCCTTTGGAGGTGCTGACACTGCAGCAATGGTTGGCGCCTGCGTGGGTGGGGACACTTCCGGTGGGGGCACGAAAGGTGGGGGTGGTGCTTGAGGCGTCTCAATAGGCTTTTCGATTTTCTTGAGCGGCGGAGGAGGAGGAGGAGGTGGTGGGATCACCACTTCTTGAATCACCACCGCCTCAAGTGGTTTTTTAAGCAAGTGCAAGCCCTTTTGGGCCATACCACTGATCAAGGCGTAACCAATGACGACGTGAATGACAACAACCGCTATCCACCCTTTGTAGGGACGGTTTGAGCCTTCAAAGGCATGGACAGAACTTCTAGCACTCATTGAACAAACTGCTCACTTCCTATGACTGCAATTTTGCTCAAGCCGATTCGCTTTGTGGAGGACAACACGTTGGCAAAAATTGCATATTGACAATTTTTATTGGGACGCAAATGAATCTCAGGCTGAACTTGCATTTGCGCAGCTTCTGACATTTTTGAATTGAGTTGCTCGGCCGTCACGCCAACTCCATTCCAATAAATCACATTGTGAGCATCAATGTCAATTTGAATCACCAATGGCTTATTTTGCTGCGTTGGAGGAACACCGACAGGCATCTCCAAATTGACCGCATGCAATTGAATGGGTATGGTGATGATGAGCATGACCAA
>CAIPFK010000309.1 GCA_903864315.1 uncultured Burkholderiales bacterium
GATGACCACTCATGAGTTGCGAGGATTGGGTCATGAGGTTGAACACATCACGCCCAACCTCTTCAAGTCCATTCCGTGCCCGAGCTATCCGGAGATTTCCATTGCCTTGGCGGGCAAAACTGCAGTCAAGCGTTTGATTGATCGGTTTGCCCCTGATTGTTTGCACATCGCCACCGAAGGCCCCTTGGGTTGGGCCGCAAGGAGTGTGGCCATAGAACGTGGCTGGCCTTTCACCACGTCTTACCACAGCCGATTTCCAGAATACGTGAATATGCGCTTCTTGGTGCCAGTGGGGTGGAGCTATGCACTGCTAAGGCGTTTTCACAATGCTGCACAGGCCAACTTGGCCCCCACTCCCGCCATTGTCAACGACCTCAAAGAACGTGGATTTCGTTCACCCCAAGTTTGGAGTCGAGGGGTGGACTTTTCGAACTTCAGTCCCGAGGGCGAGACCTTGACACGAGGTGCTGGCCCCATTTTTTTACACGTCGGGCGTTTGGCTGTTGAGAAACAAGTCGACGAATTTTTGAAGCTTGATTTGCCCGGCGAAAAATGGGTGGCAGGAGACGGTCCAGAAGGTGAGCGGCTGAGACAGGCCTACCCCAACGTTCGTTGGTTTGGCATGCAAAACGCTCAGCAACTCGCTACCCTGTACAGAGCCGCCGACGTGTTCGTCTTTACCAGTGTGACCGATACATTTGGCTTGGTGATGCTCGAGGCGATGGCTTGTGGAACACCAGTGGCTGCATTGCCTGTGCCAGGTCCCATCGATGTTGTGAAGCAAGGTGTGTCTGGCGTACTTCACACAGATTTGAAGACGGCTTGCCTGGCCGCTCTTCAAATTCCTCGCTCGGGCGCATTGGCCCACGCCCAGACCTTTAGCTGGGCAGCGGCTTCAGCGCAGTTCCTGGGGGCCTTGCGCCAACTGCCAAAAACTTGAGTTCGCCACCTCAGCTGAGCACTGGCGTCTGGCTTGTCGTGCTGTGACTGGTCCAATGCACGTCTGAACTTCTGCGTCCAATGCCTTCATATTCAAAGCCCGCTTCTTGCATGGCTTGGGGCTCGTACAAATTGCGCCCATCAAAAATAATGGCTTTTTTCAAGGATGCTTTGATGGTGGCAAAGTTGGGGCTCTTGTACTCTTTCCATTCCGTGAGAACGATGAGCGCATCTGCGCCCTTGAGGTTATCCATGGCGTGACTTGAAAAGCTCAAACGGCTCAAGTACTCTGGGTGATCAGACAAGTCGTCTTTGAAGGCGAGCTCAGCAGCCTGCATGGCCACGGGGTCATGGGCCACGATCTTGGCGCCTCTTGAGAGGAGTTCTTTGATGAGGACTCGTGAGGGAGCTTCGCGCATGTCATCTGTGTTGGGCTTGAACGCCAAGCCCCAGACAGCGAAGGTGAGTCCGCTCAAGTCGTTTTCAAAATAGGCGGTGATTTTTTCTGCAATGACGTGTTTTTGACGTTGATTGACCGACTCCACAGCCGATAGAATTCTGAGAGGCAATCCATGGGAGTTCGCCGTGTATTGAAGGGCTTGAACGTCTTTTGGGAAACAAGAACCACCATAGCCAGTACCAGAATACAAAAAGCTGTAACCAATTCTAGGATCCGAGCCAATGCCTTGACGAACTGAATCAATGTCTGCACCGACACGTTCAGCCAAATTGGCCATCTCGTTCATGAAAGAGATGCGAGTGGCGAGCATCGCATTGGCCGCGTACTTGGTGAACTCAGCCGAGCGCACATTCATCACCAAGGTTCTCTCGTGGTTGCGGTTAAAGGGCGCGTAGAGCTTTCTCATCATGTCCTTGGCTCGGGTTCCTGCTTCGTTGTCTTCAATGCCAAGAACAATACGGTCTGGGCGCATGAAGTCCTCCACGGCTGAGCCTTCTTTCAAAAATTCAGGGTTGGAGATGACGGAGAAGGCAGGGCGATCAGCATGATTGTCTTTGCCATAGCGCAAGTCAAGCTCTTGCTCGATCGTGGCTTTAACAATATCGGCCATGCCGATTGGCACAGTTGATTTATTGACCACGACTTTGTACTCGGTCATCAATTGACCGATGCTCTTTGCCGCTGCAATGACTTGACGGGTATCTGCCGAGCCATCCGCATTGGAGGGGGTCCCCACTGCAATGAAAATGATGTCACCACTCTCAACGCTTGTCTTTAAATCTGCACTGAAGGTGAGTCGTCCAGTTTCGACATTTTTCAGGATCAGTGCATCCAGTCCTGGTTCGTAGATGGGGATGTCTCCCGCGATGATGCGAGCCACTTTGGCTTGATCAATGTCAAAACCGTGGACATCATTGCCCAGGTCTGCCAAGCATGTTCCAGTGACCAAACCCACATATCCAGTTCCCATGACGGTGATGCGCATTGAATGACTCCCTCATTGTGTTGGTGTTACGCCAAAACCAAAATGAGCCTTGACGATGAGGGAAATTGTGCTGAATATGAATGAATATATGATGACGATTCAGTGTCAATTCATTGACAGACTTCATCGGTGATGGCATCTTAAATTTGAAATATATTTGTCATGATTTCAATCTTTAGAGGTTGAAACGCCCATGCAAAATAGCTTCTTTGGCTTTTAATCTTTAGGCAAGCTCATCAGTCCTTGCCCCATTCGCACACGGTCTCCAACGGACCAGTTGCCCAGCACCTCAAACCCAGGGGGTGCAAACATCAAAATGGTTGAGCCGTGTTGAAACCAGCCCATTTCTTGACCTTTTTCAAAATCAAGTTGGCACGCCAGTTCAATGGGTCCTTTGTAATTGAGGCTGAGAACTGGCTCAATGCCATGTACTTTGATGCTGGCCACCAAAACGGCCGCAACAGGAATCAATGCCAGCGTGTAGTCGCCATTGCAAATGTCGTACTGCAAAAGCGCACGTTCGTTTTTACAAAAGAGTTTTTCGACTCGTTTCAACGCAATGGGGTTCACGTTCCACGTGTCACCTGAAAAGTAACGTATTTTTTGAACTTCTCCGGCGTAGGGCGCGTGAAATCGGTGGTACATGGCGGAGGTGATTCGGATGGTGACATAGGTCCCGTTTTGCCACCTGTTGTTTAATTCTTCCTCTCCCAACAAGTCTTTGAGTGTGTAGCCATAACCTTTGGCCTGAAACAGTTGCCCATCAACAATGGCGCCAAATTCCCCAATGATGCCATCACAAGGGCTTGTGATCACCTCTGTAGAGGGGTCAATTGGACGCGTGCCCGGCTTTAAAGCGCGGATGAAACAATCATGCACGCTTTGAAATCCGGAGTTTTGTGTGTCCTCCAGCTCCAATTGGGTAAAACGCTTCCAAACCCAAATGGCCAACTTGGTGAAGAGGGGATTCTTGATTTGACTCACGCGACCCATCAAGTGGGTGAATGCAATTCGAGGGATGCGGTTGGTCAGCAAAAAGTTTAAATCTTCCGAATTGAACATTTTTTCGCTAAAAAATCTGTTTTTCATCATTTCTTCATCCAAACGTAATAAAACTGGTCTTTTCATTCAAAGGAATTTACATGATCCCTGATTCGCCACTCAGTTTGAGTGAATCTGTCATCGGCCTGGCCGTGGTCACTTGGGTTTGTCTCAAGGCCAAGGAAAGGCTTGAATTGTCTTTTGCCAAAAACCCGTCTTTGGGTGGGCATGTTCGTTGGTCCAAGCGTTTTGCCAGCCAAATCCCGTCTTACTCTTACGATGAGACCCAGTGGTTTGGTTGTGACGATGCGCCTCAATCGATTCAAGATACTCGCCGGCAGGCTTTGATCGCTTTGGGCCAGGATTTGGTTGGACAAAGCCCCATCACACTGGCCCATACCGAGAAAGCCAAGCCGATGATTTCGGACTTGCAATTCACGAGCAACTACCGCGTCCCCTTTCAATTCAAGTCGGTGATTTTGAAGTACATCCAAATGGGGGCCTTTTGGCGTGCAAGCGATGGGGTTTGGCTCACTGACATGGACGGTAACCGTTTCATGGATGTCACAGGCTCCTATGGCGTCAATCTTTTTGGTTTGGATTTTTATAAATCCAATATCGCCCAAGGCGCTGAGCTCGCAAGTGACTTGGGCCCCAGTCTTGGATCCTTTCATCCCTGCGTGCTTGACAATGTAGAGCGGTTGTGCCGGCTCTCTGGCAAAGATGAGGTGTCCTTTCACATGTCGGGTACCGAAGCTGTCATGCAAGCTGTGAGGCTTGCCAGGTACCACACTGGACGCAAAAAGATCGTCCGATTCACGGGTGCCTATCACGGTTGGTGGGATGATGTGCAACCGGGACCCGGCAACCCCATGCCTCCAGCCAAACACACCTTGACGCTTCGGGAAATGCACGAGTCCACTCTGAGGGTGCTCAAAAACCGCACCGACATCGCTTGCGTATTGATCAACCCTTTGCAAGCCTTGCACCCCAATCAGGCGGCACCGACAGACTCGACACTGGTGGACGGGTCTCGCCGCGCGCACTATGACCGAGAGGCCTACACCACTTGGCTCAAAGCGTTGCGTGCTGTCTGCACTGAAAAAGGCATTGTGCTCATTTTTGACGAGGTGTTTTTGGGCTTTCGCCTGGCCAGGGGCGGTGCACAAGAGTATTTCAGCATTCAAGCTGACATGGTCACGTATGGCAAAACGCTTGGCGGTGGTTTGCCCGTTGGCGTCATTTGTGGCAAAGCTGAACTGATGAGGCGCTTCAATCCCCATCGGCCTGCAGACATTTGTTTTGCCAGAGGCACTTTCAATGCGCATCCCTATGTCATGGGGGCGATGAATGTGTTTTTGAAGCGTTTGGACAGTCCGGAAGTATTGGCCCTTTACGCCAATTTGGATCAATGCTGGGACTTGCGGGCTAAAAAACTCAATGAAAGTCTGAAAGCGCACAACTTGCCCATTCAAGTCGCTCACATGTCGAGCGTGTGGACCATTTTGTATGATTCGCCCACAAGATTCAATTGGTTGCTGCAGTACTACATGCGACGCGAAGGCATCGCGCTCAGTTGGGTTGGTTCTGGGCGGTTGATCTTTAGCTTGAACTATGGAGAGCATGAGTTTGAGGAATTGTCCCGTCGATTAATTCTGGCCACGCAAAAAATGATGAGCGATGGCTGGTTTTGGAAAGCTGAGGCCCAAACCAATAAGAGCATTCGCCGCGGAATTTTCAAAGAATTGCTACGCGCTCGATTTGCCAGTTGATAAAAAATAAGCGGTGAGTCCCAAAGGACTCACCGCTGGCAAAATCTAACTTAAATATTGACTTTGGGCATAGGTTGATAGAGTGGTGTGGTCATGTTGCCCCACCTCTCCATCAAGCGCATGGCAACTGGAAGGGAAATATTAAGTTGCATCCACGCCATTGGCCTGCACGTGCTCCATGGGATCAATCAATTGACCCTGGAGTAAATAAACAGGTGACTTTGCATAGAGTACCAAGTCATGGAATGGATCCGTGATAATTTTGAAAGCCCAAGAAAAAGCCACGACAACATTGTCTTGAATGATCAATTGTGCAACTCTAAACAGCAGTCCTGCTACGCCCAAAGCCAACCAGTAAAAACCAACCATGCGGATGAAGTTGCCTTGGTCCTCTTCTGGAACAGCCCAGCTGAAGATGGTGGGTTCAAGGTAAATGGCCAATGGCACCGCGGCCCAAATAGACATCAATACGATTTTGCGCTTGATGTTGTAACCTACTTTGATGAACTCTTTGTGTTCATTTGTGGCTTGATTGACCTCATCGTAGTCTTTGGGCTCAAAGAAAAAGTGACCTGCTTGGCGAGTGACCATGGAGACCAACCAGCCAATGAGGCCAGAGATGACTGGATCAATAAAGAGATAGACATAGGCCACAATAAAGGACATCGCACTGATGAAGTGCAGGGATTGATTAATGCGGCTGTGATGGTAATAGCGGTGATCATCCCAGCGTTGAATTCTTAGGGTTTCAAAAAAATGATTCATCTTTATCCTTTGTTCAGTGGAAAGGGTTGGTTGATTGGTCCGGTGCGCAATGAGAGTATTGGGAGTTGGTGGTTTTTTTGTTCCAGCGATTATGTTATGAATGTGCTCTGATTTGATGAAACTTTGATGACAAATGGATGGTTTGTAAGCGAGCAGGTGCACTGAGTGTGAGATTTGTAAATGTTGAACTGTGAAATGGAAAAAATAAAGATAAAAGTGGCGATGCTAGTTTCCCTACCCTCAATGGCAATTGGGAATGTTTTGTGAAAATTTAATAGCGATCGATGAATGGTCATGCCATGGGTTCATTATTTGTTTGAATTTTTGTCTACTGGATACCATATGACAAAATCCACAATTTTTAGGCGATGACTGGGCATCAATTTTGCCAGTCCAACTTTTATCGTGATATTTATTTGATGTTTTGGGTTTCAACAGGGCGAAATCTATTTGGGTGAATAAATTTTATGCACACATTTGGTGCAAATGAAAATGCTACAGTGTCTTCGTTTTGTCACATTTAAAAACTAGACTTTACCCTATGAGAAGATTCCCAACACAGCAGCGAAAGCGTACTCGAATTGAGATCATTCCCATGATCGATGTGATGATGTTTTTGCTCGTTTTCTTTGTGTTGATCAGTATCAATGTGATTCCGGCCCTAGGCTTAAAGATGCGACTACCCCAATCGTCGCAGGCCAGGGAAGATCATCCACCCAAACGTGTGATTTTAAGTATCTCTGAATCAGGCGAGTACCAACTCGAAGGGAAAGGGTACTCGACCTTGGACAGCATGCGAACCGAACTGTTGAGGCTTCGGGATGAAGCGGGCCAAAGTTCCGATGAGGTCAAGAAAAAACTGGTCATCATCATCAATGGCGATGAGCAGTCTAGATTGCAGCAACTTGTGGACGTGATGGATTTATTGAAATCCAATGGAATTGATTCGATGACCATTGCATCAAAGAAAAAGTGACAGAATGAACGCTGCGGCCATCAATTGGACCTATGAAAAACGAGACCCCATTTCTTACACTGGGGCCATGTTTTTGTGTGCATTGGTTTTGTTGTTGATCAATTTTGCACCTTCGCCTAGACTGGCACCGGATGTGAACGAGATGGCTGCTTTTTTGGATGACCCAACGCCACCACCTCCACCTCCACCAAAGGTGGAACCCGTTCAAAAAGTTCAGCCACAGCCCGTTGTGAAGCAAGAGCCGTTGCAATTGCCTTTGGCCAAGACTCCCAGTCCGGTGGATATTCCTGAACCACCTAAAACACAGGAAGTGAAGCCCTTGGCGTCTGTGCCACAACCTGTTATTCAGCCACCCATTGCGCCGGTACAGGCACCTCCCGCTATTGAGCCTTTGCACAAGCCTCAAGCCGTTTCATTGGACTCACAGTATGTGGGTCAACTCAAGGCTTATCTTGAAAAAATCAAGAAATATCCAAGTTCACGTGAGGCCAGGCTTGCTAGACCTCAAGGTACGGTGACCTTGTCCTTGACGATTTCTCGCTCGGGGCAGTTGATGGATGTCCATGTATTGAACTCATCGCATTCCAATATTTTGGATGCTGAAGCCATGAAAAGTGTGAAGACTGCTAATTTACCAGCATTTCCTCAAGACGCATTTGCCAACGAAGCCAGTCATGAGTTTTCGGTAAATCTCAACTACACCCTTGAGCAATGATTTTCTGTTTGTTATTTTAAATTTAAATCACCTGGAGTTTTTATGAAAAAGTCGAATCAAGTGTTTCAACTCTCAGTATTGAGCTTGGCGCTCATTGGAGCAGGTTGTTTATCACAGGCCTTTGCACAGTCTGCCCCAACCAATGTTGGCACTGTAAAAATTTCTGGAGAAGGCGATCAGATGGGTAATGGCTTATTGATCGATGAAGACGGTGTCAAAAATAAGAGCACAGTGACAAAGGCTGCCATCGATAAAGAGCGCCCTACTGCCAACCCATTCCAATTGTTGAACTTGGAGCCTGGTGTTAACGCCTACAGTTACGACTCAACAGGTATTTTTGGCGGCAATATGCGTGTTCGCGGTTTCAACAGCGATGAGATGGGTTACACCATCAATGGCGCGCCTGTGAATGATTCTGGAAGCTTTGCAATCTATCCTCAAGAATATGCTGACGTTGAAAATCTTTGTGAAATTTTCGTCACTCAAGGTTCCGTCGATACCGAGTCTCCACACGTGGGTGCATCGGGTGGAAACGTTGGTATGGTGAGTTGCTCTCCCAAAGATAAATTTGGTGGGAAAATTTCTGAGTCCTTGGGTGACTTGTCATTCAAGAGGACTTTCCTACGTTTGGACACGGGTGTGATTGGCAAGGAGCATCCATTCAAAGCGTATGTATCTTACTCCAATGCTACCGTCAATAAGTTCAAGGGCTTTGGTCAAGGTAACAAGACTCATGTGGACACGGGTTTTGAGTGGAAACTTACAGACGACACGTCATTGACTACCAATTTGCTTTACAACTATCAGCTCAATAACAACTATCTCACCTTGACTAAAGCTGAGTTTGCTCAAAATCCTAGCTTGGATTTCTCTGGCACCATTCCTCAGCATTTGGCCTCAGGAGCCGAGAACACCACTGCAAATTTTGGTACCAGCAGTGCAACGGCAACGGGTGTTAGAGCGACCAACGTTTATTATGGTTACTCTATGAATCCATTCATCAACTATCTCTTCACTTCAAGGTTGCAAACACGAATTGATGATAAATTGACTTTAAGTGCTGAGCCCTATTATTGGTATGGCTATGGCACTGGTGGAAATTTACAAACCACTTTGGCTGAAGGAACAACAGGTGTACATGGTGGTATTGCCGATATCAACGGTAACGGTAAGCTCACTGACACGGTTGGTGTTTATCGTGGCAGTGTTACTGAGACCAAGCGACCTGGCATCACCTTTAAAGCCAACTACACGACAGACAATCACAAGATTTTGGCTGGATTGTGGATTGAGCAAGCCAATCATCGTCAATCCCAACCGGCCACTACAGTGGACAACAATGGTGGTATAGGTGATTTGTGGCTGGCTACAAATTTGATCAAATACAATGATGGAAGTTTGTATCAAGGTCGTAACTACTTGACGCAAAACACAGCTTACTCAGC
>CAIPFK010000310.1 GCA_903864315.1 uncultured Burkholderiales bacterium
GGGGCTCAGGTTTTCCGATCCCTTTAAAAGGTTCACGAAGCGTATCCTCAATCAAGGCATTGACTCGCTTCAGTGTTTTCTTGTCCTGGCCCTGCCAGTCGTTGTAGTCTTCCCAGGCTGCCAGGCTGCCAGGCTGCCAGGGTCCAAGTGATCCTTGCTGGCCATTGGCCGACATCAACCAGGTCCCCAGGCTGAACCTGACCCATGCGGTACTGCTCTAAGGAGCGAGCAAGGTGGGCCGCATTCGCTGGTGACTTGAGCAAGTCGGCAAATCAATAGTGGCCTGCTATAACTCGATACCAGGCGGGCCCTGGAGGCGGTTTGAGCGTAGAGTCTTCGAAATTAAAATTTAAAGCCAAAGTTGCAACGCTAAAAGGGATGGGTTGAAATTGTATACAATCGCATGCAAAGGGATGCAAACGGATGCAGTCCATTGCCTTGTCCATTGCCTTGTCCATTTTCTGTTGATTTGAACGGATCTCACCCATGACATTCTTATGGCCTCGCCAGCGGCAGCAAAACCGGCTTGTCGCCCCACCCTTGGATGCGAGCAAGCGCGCATTTGAGCGCTATGCGCTGGGCGCATGGCTGGGCGGATTGCTGGGGTCGGCACTCTTGCCCACTGCCCAGGCCGCCTCGCCGGGTCAAAACAGCGGTGGTTCAAACAACCCAGCTGGCCTAGAGGCATGGCCCACCAAGCCCATCCGATTGATCGTGCCTTTTGCTCCAGGCGGGGGCAACGACACCGTCGCCCGGGCCGTGAGTGAGCGCTTGTCCACTGCACTGGGTCAGCGTGTGGTGGTGGACAACAAGGGGGGAGCCGGCGGGGTGTTGGGCGCCGAGTTGGCGGCCCATGCCGAGCCCGATGGTTACACTTTGTTTTTGGGCGGGGTGGGCAGTTTGGCCATCAATCCGGCCACCCGAGAAAAATCAAGTTACGACCCGATCAAAGATTTTGCCCCGATTTCTTTGCTCGCAGTGGCGCCTTTGGTGGTGGCGGTGCACCCCTCGCTTGGGGTGAGCTCCATGGCAGAGCTCGTGAAGCTGGCCAAAGAAAGTGGTCAAGCCATCGCCTATGCGTCCAATGGCGTGGGCAGCTCTTCGCACTTGGCCACCGAACTTTTTTGTTCCATGGCGGGTATTCAAATGACCCACATTCCCTACAAAGGTCTGTCGCCTGCGTTGGCCGATTTATTGGCCGGTCAAGTCAAACTCATGTTCAGCTCGAGCGTGGCCATCTTGCCTCATTTGACGACGGGCAGACTCAAGGGCTTGGCCACGACAGGCTCCAAAAGGAGTGCGCTATTTCCTGATTTGCCCACCATCTCTCAGGCCGGTTGGTCGGGTTACAAAGCGAGTTCATGGTATGGCATTTTGGCGCCTGCAGGCACGCCCACCAAAATCGTTGAACGCATCAACGTGGCGATCGAGTCTTTCTTGGCCAAGGATGACTTCAAAAGCACCTTGGTTGCCGATGGTGCTGAGGTCGCAGGAGGTCGCCCCGAGCAATTTGCTGGATTTATCCATGAGGAGCTCGATCGCATGAAGGTGCTGGTCAAAAAAATACATTTGCAAATTGACTAATGCGGTGAATCGGTTTTGAGGCCCTCAGATCAATTTTTCGTTTTCTTTTTTCTCTATTTTGAGCCACCTGTTTTTTTAATTTTTAACTTGAATGGACTTTTCTCATGAGTGATGCATTGCGTGACAACCCCTATACCCGTGAATTGGCACATTTTGTCTCGACCGTTCAACTGAGCGACGTACCCCAAGAGGTGCTCTCGCGCATCAAGTTGCTGATGCTCGACTCGCTTGGATGTGCTTTGTATGGTGCGCACTTGCCATGGAGCCGAATCCTTCGCAAGACC
>CAIPFK010000311.1 GCA_903864315.1 uncultured Burkholderiales bacterium
GCGCGACTGCCTGCACTGCTCTCAAGCCCCAAGGGCTCAACGATCTTGTGAAGGAGCGCTTTCTGCGACGCTTGGGTGCTCAGTTGCAGTTTGCCACTCATGAATTTGTTGGATGAGATTCGCCCGAGCACCAAATTGGCGTCGGTCACGGTGGGCTCGGTGCCCCCGTTGCCAAAGGCGACAGGACCGGGATCGGAGCCTGCACTCCTGGGGCCCACACTCAGGCTGCCGAGTGCGTCAACGCTGGCGATGGAGCCGCCCCCCGCACCCACTTCGACTATGTCCAAGACGGGTGTTTTGAGCGGAAAACCGTGGTCATACCCACCCACGTAATAGATGGACTGGATCTCAAAACTCCCGTCCTCAATCAAGGCGCACTTGGCGGTGGTGCCCCCCATGTCAAAGGCAATCATCTTGGATTCCCCCAGCGCTTTGGCGTACTCGGCCGCGCCAATGCAGCCCCCAATGGGCCCTGATTCCACCAAAGAGACGGGCTGCTCCAGGGTTCTGTCCACCGACAAAATCCCGCCATTGGACCCCATCATGTAAAACACACCTTCAAACCCTTGTTCTTTGATTTTTTCATCAAAGGTGGTGATGTAGTCCTTCATTTTGGCGCCGACATAGGCGTTGGCCGCCGCTGTAGAGGTTCTCTCAAATTCAAACCATTCTCGGCTCACCGAGGTGCCCGAGCTCACAAAGACACCAGGGAGTTTGGCCTTGAGGTGGCTCACCGCTTGAACTTCGTGAGCGGGGTTGGCGTAGGCGTTCAAAAAAGAGACCGCCACGGCTTCAATGTTTTCCTTCACAAAGTGCTTCACCAAGGCATCCAGTTCTGTCAGGTTCAGCGCCGTGATGACCTCGCCATTGGAGGCCATTCTCTCGTTGATTTCAAAGCGCAGGTGGCGAGGGATGAGGGGGGCATCGCGTCGATACTCCAGGGCAAACGGAATGGGGCGGTTGCCGCGCCCAATCTCCAGCGTGTCCCTAAAACCTTGGGTGGTGATGAGCGCGGTTTTGGCGCCTTTTCGTTGGATGAAGGTGTTGATGACGTGGGTGGTGCCGTGCTTGAGAACTTTGGCGTCTTTGATGTGGGTGCCCGTGCTCTCGATGGCATCAAGAGCGCCCAAGACCAAATTTTTGTAGTTGGTGAGCGTCTTGCCGTATAAAACTTCTTTCTTCTTTGAATCAAAAACAGCAATATCTGTAAATGTTCCACCCGTGTCGACAGAAATCAGGAAATCCATTGAGTTTCATTCGCAATTGACCAAGCAATTATTGTCGAGCTATTGGGTTGGGGAAGGCTTGGGAAATACCCTAGACTTTTTGCTGCAACATGTGTCGATGATTGAATGAGCATGACCATGACCAAAGTGCCATTGAAAAACCATGAGATGACGCATGAGTCTTTGGCGACCTTCGACCCCGGTGGGGCAAGTCCACTTGGTGCGAGCATTTAGGATCTGATCACTGAGTTGGGGTGCTCTCAGGTTGATTTTGCGACTTGCACAGGCTTGACTAAAAAACAGGTCAATTTGTTGATCAACGGTAGAGCACCCCTCACCCAAGAGAGGGTCATCAAACTCGAGCGTGTTTGGGGGCGTACTGCAGTTTTTGGGCGCAATCTTGAGAGCCCGTATCAGTGAGCAACGGAAGGGCAA
>CAIPFK010000312.1 GCA_903864315.1 uncultured Burkholderiales bacterium
CATGCAAGACCGTTGTGTGATCTCGTCCACCAAACAACTCGCCAATTTCGGGCAAGCTTTTTTGCGTTAGTTCTTTTGCCAAATACATTGCAATTTGACGTGGTTTGGCAATTGAAGCGGGGCGTTTTTTTGAATACATGTCTGCCACTTTGATTTTGTAGTAATCGGCGACAGTTTTTTGAATATTTTCTACTGAAATCTGACGATTCTGAATCGATAAAAGATCTCTTAAAGCATCTCGTGCCAATTGAATATTGATTTCTTTTTGGTTAAAGCGAGAGTAAGCCAAAATTTTGCGAAGCGCTCCCTCAAGTTCTCTCACATTTGAGCGAACATTTTTAGCAACAAAGAACGCAACTTCTTCTGGCATCTCAGTTCCCTCAGCACGGGATTTACTAATCAAAATAGCCACTCTCATTTCAAGTTCTGGCGGCTCAATAGCGACGGTTAATCCAGAATCAAATCGAGAAACAAGTCGCTCGTGGATATCTGCCAACCCTTTAGGATAAGTATCGCTTGTCATCACAATATGTGATTTTTTGGCAAGCAAAGCCTCAAAGGCATTGAAAAACTCTTCTTGCGTTCGGTCTTTGTTAGCAAAAAATTGAACATCATCAATCAAAAGCAGGTCCAAAGAGTGATAGTGATGCTTGAATTCGTCGAAAGTTTTTCGCTGATACGCTTTAACAACATCAGAAACAAATTGTTCTGCGTGTATGTATAAAACCTTTGCATCTGGTTTATCCGCAAGCAATTTATTACCAACCGCATGGATCAAATGTGTTTTACCAAGCCCAACGCCGCCATAAATAAACAAGGGGTTATAGAGATAACCAGGCGTACTTGCAACATGCATGGCAGCTGCTCTTGCCATGCGGTTCGCCGTTCCTTCAACCAAATTCTCAAACGTCAAAGCTGTGTTGAGTCTGGATTTGTGGCCGTTGAGTAAAGGATCCTCCATCGGAATGGTGGCGTTGCCAATGAATTCGGACTCCAGTGGCTTGTTTGTATTAAAAGACGGCTGTTGAAGCTCTTTCGCGATCAGGGCCAGTTCCAATTTAATCGGTTGGCCATTGAATTTTTCAAGCAACAAGGAAAGCTGTTGTAAATATTGAGCGCGAATCCAATCAAGTTTGAAGCGATTGGCAATCCAGATGATGACCTTTGAGCCATCCAGCGCGACATCCACTTTGAGTGGTTTTATCCAAGTATTGAATTGTTGCTCTGGTAACTCTTGAGCCAATTGCTGAAGGCACAGCAACCACAACGATGAGTTATGGTCAAAAGCAATATCGCTGCCCTTGAATGGTGGTGTCGTGCCGAGAGTCATTGTTTATTATTCTGTGGATAGCTTGTAGTTTACCTTGCTTTTTTAAAGGATTATTAAAAAATTATCCACAGGAAAAAAGACAACAAATGAAAATATAAATCAATGAAAAGGGACATAAAACGAACGAAAAGAGAACTTTTTCAGTATTCGCGTTGGAAATGGGTAATTGTGAGAAAAAGCCAGTACAAAGGCGTTAATTTTTGCGATAATGTCAGGTTTCCCTGATGATGGGAAAGAGTCCAATTTGAATAGGAAATACCATGAAAAGAACATACCAACCATCAAAAACACGCAGAGCCAGAACGCACGGATTTTTAGTGCGCATGAAGACCAGAGGTGGGCGTGCTGTGATCAACGCTAGACGAGCCAAGGGACGCAAGCGTTTGGCTGTCTAAAGGTTCGTGACGCATCCTTCAAATGAATCATCTGGGTTCATGGGAAGAGTTTAAAGTAGTGATGGACTTGGGTTATGCAAAGCACTCCAATTGGTTTGTGTTACACCAAGTGTCTTTAAAAACCCTCTTGACGCAAACCAATCCTACACCAGCAATGTTGAATGTAGGGCGGGGTCTGATCGGCAGTCATAAATTAGGCGCTTTGGTACCTAAACGTTGGGCAAAGCGAGCCGTGACGAGAAATACAGTCAAGAGACAAATCTTTAATGTATTTTCTAAGTTTCAACCCAAACTTCAGATTGAACACGCCATGGTGATACGTTTGCGCAGAGAAATTAAAAAAACTGATTATAAAAGCGCAAGGTCAACTGAGCTGATAAAAAAAATACAGGATGAACTCCACGAATTGCTGGCCAAGGCCAAAGCACAGTGATGAAATTCTTTCTCTTAGGTGTGGTGCAATTTTATCGCCTTTGTTTGCGACCATTTTTGTCACCAGCTTGCCGTTTTTATCCTTCATGCTCCCAGTATGGTCTAGAAGCTATACAAAACCATGGTGCATTGAAGGGATCTTATTTAACCTTTCGGCGCGTTTGTCGTTGCCAACCTTTTTGCACAGGGGGGATAGATCTTGTCCCTGGCAAAAAATCTTAATGAAATGAATTGATCAATGAACGATATCAAGCGCACGGTTTTGTGGGTTATTTTTGGTTTTTCGATGGTCATGCTATGGGATAAATGGCAAGTACACAATGGCAACAAGCCCTTGTTTTTCCCCTCAAATGCACCCGTGGCTGAAAAAACGGCTTCTACAAGTGACGCAACAATGCCAATGTCTGGAAATGGATTGCCACAGGTCGCCAATGCCCCAGCATCATCGTTGATTGAAGGAAAAGAGATTGCCCAATCAAAAGCAAGTGAATCACAAATCCAACTCTACACCTTAAAAAATGATGTGCTCGAACTCACGATCAGTTCAGAAGGCGCCACAATCGTCAAAGCAAAATTTTTAAAACAAGCTGACGAGAAGCGTTCTGGCAATGTTGTGACCTTGCTGGATCAAAATGCAACGAGAGTGTATTTGGCTCAAAGTGGACTGATTGGTGCTTCACCTGCAAACAATTATCCCAACCACAAGACAGTGATGCAACTTGTCTCACAATCAGAGTCAACCCAGGCCAATGAACCATCAAGAATTACTTTTGAGACCAAGGAGCAAGGCGTCAAACTGACCAAGTCATATGCACTGTATCCAGGCCAATATGATGTTGTTTTAAACAACGCGATCTCTAATCAATCGACACAGTCTGTTCATCCTAAACTTTATGTGCAAATCGTCAGAGATGGGAACAAACCTGACGGTGAATCATCTTTTTATTCGACCTTTACGGGCCCGGCAGTTTATACGGCTGAAAAAAAATATGAAAAGGTTGATTTTAAAGATATTGAAAACAACAAACTATCAATACAAGATCATTCAGATGCAGGTTATGTGGCCATGGTTCAGCATTACTATGCAAGTGCCTGGTTTTTTGAGGACAAAAGAGCTCGCGAGATTTTTGCAAAGAAAATTGACAACAACCTTTACTCGGTTGGAATGATCAGCGATGTGAGTGACATTGCTCCTGGCCAAGAAGTACAAACTCAAGCGCATTTTTATACCGGCCCACAAGAGGAAAAAAGATTAGAGAATTTGTATCCCGGCCTTGAGTTGGTAAAAGATTATGGCTGGTTGACCATTTTGGCAAAGCCATTGTATTGGTTGCTTTACGAGATAAACACCTATTTGGGCAATTGGGGTTGGTCTATTGTGGCGTTGGTAATTTTATTGAAGGCGGCATTTTTCTGGCTCAACGCACAGGCATACAAGAGCATGGCAAAAATGAAAGCCATCAATCCCAAAATCATGGAAATGAGAGAGCGACTGAAAGACAAGCCGCAACAAATACAAATGGAAATGATGAGAATTTACAAGGAAGAGAAAGTCAATCCCATGGGCGGCTGTTTGCCAATCGTCGTTCAAATCCCAGTGTTTATTGCGTTGTATTGGGTATTGCTATCGACCGTTGAAATGAGAAATACACCCTGGGTTGGCTGGATTCATGATCTCTCAGCACCAGATCCGTTCTACATATTGCCATTATTGATGACGGCATCATCTTTGGTGCAAACCATGCTCAATCCGACGCCGCCCGACCCCGTCCAGGCGAAAATGATGTGGATCATGCCGTTGGCTTTTAGTGTGATGTTTTTCTTCTTTCCTTCTGGCCTTGTCTTGTACTGGCTTACCAACAATATATTGTCAATCACACAACAATGGCTAATCAATAAAAAGCTTGGCGTGAAAAGCTAAATGACAAGCTCATGCAAGCTTTCTCAGACCCTATCATTGCAGTCTCCACTGCGCCAGGTCGTGGAGCTGTTGGCATTGTCCGAATTAGCGGCAAAAAGTTAAGCCGATTTGCAAAAGCACTCTTGGGGAAAAACCTCAATCCACGACAAGTGCAATTTTCCCGGTTAAAAGATGCACGCCAAGAACTCATAGATGAGGTCTTGGCTTTGTATTTTCAGGGTCCTGAAAGCTTTACAGGTGAAGATGTTTTGGAGCTTCAAGGGCATGGAGGACAGCAAGTTCTTCAACGCATGATCAAACGGTGTTTTGAAGTGTCCATGCAAAATGTACCGAACGAGGAAAACCAAAATCAAGACAATCATTTGACGGTGTTGCCACACCTTCGTTTGGCCAATCCTGGCGAGTTTACACAGCGGGCATTTTTAAATAGCAAAATCGATTTACTGCAAGCGGAGTCCATCATGGACCTGATTGATGCGAGTACAGAGATGGCGGCCAAAAGTGCATCAAGATCTTTGTCTGGAGTATTTTCCAAAGAAATTGATCAACTATTGCAACAAGTGACATTGGCGAGAGTCATGATTGAAGCTCAAATTGATTTTCCTGAGGAGGAAATCGAGGAGTTGCAAGCAAGAGAGCAAGAAAAAACCACAAGAGAAATTGAAGAAATCATTGAACAAACACAGTTGATTTTATCCAAGGCTCGACAAGGCGTATTGCTCAAAGAAGGCTTAAAAACAGTGATTGCAGGGCAACCCAACGTTGGTAAAAGCTCACTCATGAATCAACTATGCGAGCAAGAGGTCTCCATTGTCACGGACATTGCCGGAACAACACGTGACTTGATCAAGCAAACACTTCAAATTGATGGCATACCAATTCATCTCATTGATACAGCTGGAATACATCAACTGGCGAGTCAACAAAATGACACTGTAGAAAAACTGGGCATTGAACGAGCATGGAAAGAGATGGGTCAAGCACAGTTAATTTTATTTGTCCATGATCTCTCCCGCATTGACAACATTGATTATGCAAGTGCGGAAGAAGCGCTTCATCAACAAATTAAACAGCACGTCGGTCCTCAAGCGAATGTTGTTCACGTTTGGAATAAAATCGATTTGTATGAACCCACCCACTTGAAGAGCGTAACAAAAAACTTGAACCAGGCATGGGGATCGCAAGAAGATGACCCGTTGCTCATTTCAACCAGGAATGGACAAGGTCTGCAAGCATTGAAAAAAAACATATTGCATCGTATGGGATGGGACTTGAATTTGGGAGAAGATGTCTATAGCGCAAGAGAGCGACATTTGTTATCTCTCAAAGATGTTTTATTTCACCTTCAAACTGCAAAAAAAATAGCCCATGAAGCGCAAAAAAATATGGACTTGATTGCAGAAGAGATGCGTTTGGCGCAAAATGCATTGAGTCAAATCACAGGTGAATTCAATTCAGATGACTTATTGGGTGAAATATTTTCTAAATTTTGCATTGGAAAATAAAGCCAACGCATTTAACCAACAGGATCACCATGGAAAAAATGACTGCTGAGGCGATAGTAAAAAGATTAAGAGAAACGATAGAGATAGAAGCCCACGCGGTAAAAAAGGCCATACTGAAAGTCAATGATGATTGGGTGATGGCGGTCAAGGCCATTTTGTCCTGCAAAGGCCGCGTGGTCGTCATGGGCATGGGCAAAAGTGGACACATTGGAAGAAAAATTGCAGCGACACTTGCATCGACGGGTACCCCCGCCATGTTTGTTCACCCGGCTGAAGCAAGTCATGGTGATCTGGGGATGGTTCTCAAAGAAGATATTGTCTTGGCCATCTCCAACAGTGGAGAGAGTGAAGAGTTAACAAAAATACTACCTGTATTTAAACGTCTAGGCGTACAGATCATTGCAATTACGGCTCATGTTGACTCTATTTTGGGTCAACACGCGCAATGGATTTTAGAAAGTGGAGTCGAAAAAGAAGCGTGTCCGTTGAACTTGGCTCCCACAGCATCGACTACGGTTCAATTGGCCATAGGCGATGCCTTGGCCGTTGCCTTGTTGGATGCCCGAGGGTTCA
Organism: uncultured Burkholderiales bacterium; assembly: GCA_903864315.1. Lineage (GTDB taxonomy): Bacteria > Pseudomonadota > Gammaproteobacteria > Burkholderiales > Burkholderiaceae_C > Limnohabitans. The sequence continues at coordinate 6,157 of CAIPFK010000312.1, forward strand.
AAGAGGATGATTTTGCAAGGTCTCACCCAGGAGGTGCTCTGGGGAGAAGGTTATTAACATTGGTCAGTGATGTGATGCGCCCAATGGATCAAGTGCCAAGAGTTCATGAAGACACTGAATTCACAGCCCTCATGAAAGAGATGAGCGACAAAGGTTTGGGTGCGTGTGCCATGGTGTCATCAGATCTCATGATGCAGGGTGTTTTTACAGACGGCGACTTGCGGCGTTTGGTTGAGAAAGGACATGATTTGCGGGGACTCAAAGCAATTGACGTGATGAATAAAATCCCTAAAGTAATATTACAAAGTTCAATGGCCGTTGAGGCAGCACAAATGATGGAGAACTATAAAATCACAAGTATCTTTGTGGTCAACGACAAGAATCAGATCTGTGGTGCATTGAATAGCAATGATCTCATGCAAGCCAAAGTAATTTAAACCATGTCACATCAAAACCAAGACTCAGTGTTGTCGCAAAAATCAAAATCGATCAAGCTTGTTTTTTTGGACGTTGACGGTGTTTTGACAGACGGAACCATTTATTATTCTTCTCTAGGGGAGAGTCTCAAGCCGTTCAACACATTGGATGGCCAAGGAATTAAGTATTTGCTCAATGCTGGCATCGATGTTGCCATCATTTCAGGCAGGGGTAGCGAGAGCTTGAAAGCAAGAGCGCTGGATTTGGGCATCAAAGAACTGCATATGAATGTGCAAAACAAACGGCTTAAAGCACAAGAGGTTTTAAACAGGCAGCAGCTAGATTGGACGCAAGTTGCAGCCATGGGAGACGACTGGCCTGATTTACCGATTTTGAATAGGGTCGGTTTTTCGTGTGCACCGTTGACCGCACACGTTGAACTCAGGCGACGAGTACATTGGGTCTCTCAAGAAAAAGGCGGTTATGGTGCGGTGAGAGAAATGTGTGACTTGATTTTAAAAAGCCAAGGTCGTTATGACGCATTGTTATTGGAGTACTTGACGTGAATTTGAGTAAACCAGAGCCAATTGCAGTTCGAGTGCTTTCTCCTTGGCAAAAGGCGAGACACCTCATCGACAATGTTTTGGCTTATGTTCCCGTTTTGCTCATGGGTATCTTGGCGATGTTGTCTTATTGGTTGGTTAAAAATACACCGGTCATTCAAGATGAGGTTTTAACACCTGCGACAAGGCATGAAGTCGATTACTTTCTGAAAAATTTTTCCGTTAAAACATACCATGGTGATGGCCATTTGCAATCGGTGATTTTTGGTGAACAAGCCAACCATTTTGAAGACACACAAACGCTAGAAATTCAAAAGCCACGTTTGCAAAGTGTTGATAAAGAAAACAATCTCATCCGTGCAACCGCGAATCACGCCATCACCAATGTCGACGGTTCTGAGTTGGAGCTCATAGGCGATGCTGTGGTCATTAAGAACGCAATAGTAAAAGCTGGTTTGCCAAAGCCACAAGACTTGGAGCTCAGGAGTGAGTTCCTTGACTTCATGATCGATCTAGATCAGGTTAAAACGACCCAAAGTGTTGTGCTAAAGAAAGGCAAAGACACATTCAGTGCACAAGGCATGGAATATGACAATACAACGCAAATCTTGAAGCTCAGGGGGAAGGTCAAGGGGTATATTGAGACGAAAAAAAAGGCCTCCTAAGAAGCCTTTAGATTGCGCAATGGCAATTTTAGTAGTTGCTGTCGCCGCCTTCACGTCGACCGCCGCCATAACCGCCGCCGCCTTCACGTCGACCACCACCGCCGCCGCCGCCGCCGTAACCACCGCCGCCACCACCACCGTAGCCGCCGCCACCGCCGCCACCAAATCCGCCCGTACGGGGAGGACGACGAGCTTCCATGGGACGAGCTTCATTCACCACAAGACTGCGACCGCCCAAAGGCTGTCCATTCATGCCTTCGATGGCGGCCAAAGCCTCAGCATCGCTGCCCATTTCCACAAAACCAAAACCTTTGGATCGGCCGGTGTCACGTTCCATCATGACTTTGGCGCTTGTTACAGCACCAAATTGACCAAAAGATTGTTCTAAATCACTGTCGCGCACCGAGTACGGCAGGTTGCCCACGTAAAGCTTGTTGCCCATGAAAGGGACTCCTATAAACACAAAAAGAATAACGCGATGGGGTCCCAGGGCACAACGCAAGAAAAAAAAGCGGGGGCGCGAAACTGACCGATCACCAAACATGCACAAAACACCCCAACAAAGTTGAGAGGAGGCATGCTTAATTATTATGGATCAAGTTCACTATTTAGGTGCATTCATGACAGGATTATTTCGAATCAATGGGTTAAAAACCACACAATTAGGGAAAATCCTAGTCTATTGCCTTGAAAAGAGATTGCCTTTGAAAAAATGAAACAAGGGTAGAAAAACTTGTATACAAAAGCCGTGACAAAATGTGGACTCGCAAGAACAAGAAAATCAACCTTGTATTTCACCGAAATATTTACAACGAAGCATCCATGAGTTTTTACGTCCAGACCCAAACCATGCCATTCACTGAGGTTTTACCTCTGGAGAGTGGAGCAAGCTTGGCGTCATATGAGTTGGCTTATGAGACCTATGGCCATTTGAATGAGAACAAAAGCAATGCGATTTTGATTTGTCATGCACTCAATGCCTCACACCATGTTGCTGGAGAGTACGCTGGGCAGGCCAATAGCCAAGGGTGGTGGGACAATATGATTGGACCGGGCAAGCCCGTGGATACCGATCGATTTTTTGTGATTGGTGTGAATAACTTAGGTTCTTGCTTTGGTTCAACCGGCCCCATGCAGATCAACGCCGCGACGCAAAAACCATATGGTGCCGATTTTCCGGTGATCACGGTTCAAGACTGGGTCGACGCACAAGAGCGCTTGGTGACTCAATTGGGCATTGAAAATTTATTGGCGGTTATGGGCGGCAGCCTAGGTGGGATGCAGGTTTTGGCCTGGTCCATGCGCTACCCAAAGCGCTTGAAACATGCCATCGTGATCGCATCGGCACCCAATTTGACCGCTGAAAATATTGCCTTCAATGAAGTCGCCCGTCGAGCCATCGTCACCGATCCGGACTTCCATGATGGACACTATTATGAGCACGGGGTTATCCCAAAGCGTGGTTTGCGCATTGCCCGCATGATTGGCCACATCACCTATTTGAGCGATGATGTGATGAATACTCGTTTTGGACGACAGTTAAGGCGAGTAAGTGATGCGTCCGATCCAATCACCAAGGGCGCACAAGATTACTTGTACTCCACGCTGGAGGTGGAGTTTCAAATCGAGAGCTATCTTCGCCACCAAGGAGACAAATTTGCCGAGTATTTTGATGCCAACACCTATTTGCTGATCACAAGAGCGCTTGATTATTTTGATCCGGCGAAAGCATATGGGGGAAGTTTGAGTGAAGCAATGGCTTGTATTGAGGCTAAATTCTTGGTCATCAGCTTCACCACCGACTGGAGATTTTCACCACAAAGAAGTCAAGAATTGGTCAAGGCTTTGTTGGATAATCACCGACAAGTGAGTTACGTCAATATTGATGCGCCACATGGACATGATGCGTTTTTGCTAGAAGACCCCCAGTACATGCGTGTGGTGAGAAGTTACTTTCAACATTTGTAAGGTCAAAGTCCGCTTTGAGTCAAAAGAGAATTGAAATTTTGGGAGAACTCATCCCTAGGGGAAGCCGAGTGCTCGACCTGGGGTGTGGGGATGGTGCGTTTTTGGAGCATTTGCAAAAAAATCGCCAATGCTTTGGATACGGCATTGAGTTAAGCGATCCCAATGTGGCCTCTTGCATTGCGCGTGGTGTTAATGTTTTACAACTCAACTTGGAAGAGGGACTGAAACTTTTTGATGACCACTCCTTTGATGTAGTGCTTCAAATGGACACATTACAACATTTGAGAAACGCAGAGACGATGCTCAGGGAAACCGCTCGCGTTGGTAAGATGGGGGTGGTCACATTTCCAAATTTTGCCCATTGGCCCAATCGACTCAGTGTGCTCAAAGGGCGCATGCCGGTGACCAAACATCTTCCTTATGAGTGGTATGACACCCCCAATATTCGCGTTGCCACGTTCAATGATTTTCAAGACTTGGCCCAAAAAAATAGACTGCATGTTTCAAAAGCATTCGGTCTAGTGGGGGACAAGCCCATATCAATATGGGCCAATTTATTGGCCAGTACAGCAGTTTTTACTTTTACATCAACAACAGGAGAGAATCAGCATGGGACAAATGATTGAATTGGTAGCAAAGGATCACTTTAAAAATGTCGCTTATGTAGCGAGACCCAGTGGCAAAGCCAAAGGGGCTGTGGTCGTTTTACAAGAAATTTTTGGGGTGAATGCCCACATCAAAGCGGTGGCCGATGGATATGCCAAAGAAGGCTATTTGGCCATTGCACCCGCCATGTTCACCAGAAACAAGGCCGACGTTGATCTTGGTTATCAACCTGAGGACATGAAGGCCGGCGTTGCTTTGAAGGCGGCCATCGAGGGACTGCCTCAACCGGGTGCTTTGCCCGACATTCAAGCTGCAGTGGACTGGGCTGCACATGAATGCAATGGAAAAGTTGGCGTGGTGGGCTATTGTTGGGGCGGTTTGCTCACATGGAGAGCCGCGTGTTTGGTTGACGGCGTGTCCGCTGCTGCGTCATATTATGGTGGTGGCATGACATTTGAGCCGGCCTTGTCTTTGAAATCCAAAGCACCAACCATTGCTCATTTTGCAGAAAAAGACCAGCACATCACGCTGGAAAGCGTTGAAGCGTTCAAGGCTCGTCATCCTGAGGTGGCGGTTTATCTCTACGACGCAGATCACGGCTTCAATTGTGATCATCGAGGCGCCTATGAGGGCAAAGCCGCTGCTCAGGCCTTGGAGCGAACTTTGGCGTTTTTTGGCGAAAAACTCGCATAACGATAAACAACACTCACTGGCTCTGAGGCCAATAACTGTTTGAATTTTCCCCGGTCACCACACCAAGTGACAGGGGAGGATTCAAGAGTTGCGTAATTTTTTGGCTGCATCGATGGCAAAGTAAGTCAAGATGCCATCGGCGCCTGCTCTTTTGAACGCCAGCAGGCTCTCGAGCATGGAGCTCTCGCCATCGAGCCACCCGTTTTGTGCTGCGGCTTTGAGCATGGCATATTCTCCCGAGACTTGATAAACAAAGGTCGGTACTTTGAATGTGTCCTTGACACTTCGAAGAATATCCAGATAAGGCATTCCCGGTTTGACCATGACCATGTCGGCCCCTTCTTGCAAGTCCAACGCAACTTCTCTCAAGGCTTCATCGGCGTTGCTGGGGTCCATTTGATAGACTTTTTTGTTGCTTTTGCCCAAATTACCAGATGAACCCACGGCATCTCGAAATGGGCCGTAGAACGCACTGGCAAATTTGGCGCTATAAGCCATGATGCGAGTCAAGGGGAAATGATTTTTTTCAAGCGCTTGTCTGATGGCACCAATTCGACCATCCATCATGTCGCTGGGTGCGACAAAGTCCACTCCAGCATGAGCTTGATTGAGGGCTTGTCCGACCAAAATCTCCACGGTCTCATCGTTCAAAATGTAGCCCGACGCATCCAATAATCCATCTTGGCCGTGACTGGTGTAAGGGTCAAGAGCCACATCGGTCATGATGGCCAACTCTGGAAAGCGTGATTTCAAGGCCTTCACGGTTTTGGGAACCAATCCATGGTCGTTCAAGGCCTCTTGACCATTGGGGCTTTTCAAAGACTGCTCAATCACGGGGAAAAGAGCCATCACTGGAATGCCCAATTGAACGCACTCCTCAGCCTTGGAAAACAACAAGTCCAAGCTGAGTCGTTCAACACCTGGCATCGAAGCGATGGGCTCACGCCGTTTTTGCCCATCCAGAACAAAGACAGGGTAGATGAAATCATCACTGCTCAAGCGGTGTTGTGCGACCAAACGACGGGTGGCATCGTCAACGCGCAGTCTTCTCATGCGAGTACCAGGATAGGGGCTGAAATTGTTCATGAAAATCCTCATTCAATAGTATGAAATTAAATTCAATGTGTGTTTTTAACAGATTATGCAACCCAAGTCATTGGCTTAAATACGCATGACTTGGTTCAACGCTTAAACGATGTCAAAATCAGGCCAGGAGAAGAGAATATGCTTTGGATGAAAACACTACACATCGTCTTTGTCGCGAGTTGGTTTGCTGGACTATTTTATTTGCCCAGAATTTTCGTGAATTTGGCCATGCTCAAGGAGGACGAAAAACCAACACGTGAACGCCTTTTATTGATGTCGGACAAACTCATGCGATTCACGACCCTCTTGATGATTCCAGCACTTGTGTTTGGCTTGATCTTGTGGCTTTATTATGGAATCGGACAAGGCGAGCAGGCGAGTTGGATGCATGTCAAACTCACCTTGGTCGTCTTGACGGTTTGGTACCACCACCAATGTGCACGACAACTCAAAGAGCTTCACGCGGGGGTGAGCACGCGCAGTCACGTTTGGTATCGGGTATTCAATGAAATTCCTGTGTTGCTCATGCTCTTCATTGTCGCTTTGGTGATCCATAAGCCGGATAATGTGCTCGGTTTTTTGCAACAAATGACCCTGGTATTGGCGGTATTTGTGGGCCTGGTGATGGTGGTGTTGCGGCGCTTAAAACCCCGGCAATGAACTCTTTGCTCATCAAACGGATTGTGCGATGTCACGATTGAAGACCTCTGCATCCCCTTTGACGCTACTTTATGTGGCGCTCATTGCATATGCAAGTTTGTATCCATTTGATGATTGGCGAAATCAACACATTTACCCATGGACTTTTTTGTGGGAACCTTGGCCACTTTACTGGAGTGCGGATGATGCGGCGATGAACTTTTTAGGCTATGTGCCTTTGGGTTTTGGTCTGACGTGGATGGAGTTTCGGCATGCCAGCCGTGCAGTGAGATGGCCTTGGCTTTGGCTTTTGGCGGCCCTTTTGTCCGTCACCATGGAGTCGCTCCAAACGTATTTGCCCTCAAGGGTACCGTCCATCATGGACTTTGTACTCAATGTCTTGGGTGCATTGGGGGGGGTGGGGGCGTGTGTTTTGATCAATCGATTTGGCTGGATCGAGGGTTGGCGTCAATACAGACAGCGTTGGTTGGCCCCTGACTCGGTGTGGCTCATGGTGAGTTTGTTCATGTGGCCGTTTGCATTGCTTTTTCCATCAGGCGCTCCGTTTGTGACGGGGCAAATGTTGTCGCGCATGCATCAAAAAGTAGAAGAGTATTTGCCAATACATCTAGTCCAGCCTTTGAGCGATGGGTTGATGCAAACCATCACCGCGCCATGGAGGGAGAGTATTTCTTTTTTCTCGACCCTCAGTGGATTGTTAATTCCTTGTTTGTTGGCCAACTCCATTGTGGTGAAATCCGAAAAAAGACACTGGGCATTGATGTTGTTGATGGCAATCGCTGTTGGCGTGAGTGTGCTCTCCACCACGTTGACCTACGGTTGGGCGCACATAGGCTCGTGGGTCAATGCGAAGGTTTTGGTAAGTCTGATCCTTGCGTGGGCGCTGGCCTATGGGGTGGCGACATTGAGCACAAAAGTGAACCAAGTGGTCTTGTTGGGCGTGCTTATTTTCCACGTTTTCTTGGCCAACTCATTTGAGCAAGATGTGTATTTGGCGCAAACACTGCAGACTTGGGAGCAAGGGCGTTATGTTAGATTCAACGGCTTGGCGCAATGGTTGGGCTGGCTTTGGCCCTATTGGGTGATTTCTTTGATGTTGATCCATTTGATCATGCCAACCAAGCCGGCGAAAACAAGTGCAATTTACCAAACGACAACATGAGCCCAGCTTGTAGATTTAAAATGCAATCATGAACAATGAACCTTATTACAAACACCATGTTTTCTTTTGTTTGAATGAACGAAAAGACAGTGAGAGCTCGTGCGCCCAACACGATGCGATGGGTGCATTTGACTTTTGTAAAAAAAAGGTCAAGTCCTTGGGTCTCTCAGGACCTGGAGGCGTGCGAGTGAACAAAGCCGGCTGTTTGGACCGTTGTGCTGGAGGCCCTGTCATGGTGGTTTATCCGCAAGGCCAGTGGTATACCTATGTGGACCACGAAGACATCGAAGAGATTATTCAAAGTCACTTGGTCGAGGACAAGCCTGTGCTGCGACTCTTGTTGCCCAATGAGATAGGACGTTGACCCCTTGAATTCGGCCACGCAAAAAATCTTGTTGAGTGTGAGTCAAGGTCAACTTGAAGTCTTGAAAGACACGCCGGTGTTGACCTCACCAGCGATACCAGCAACACCCATCGGCACGGCCGTCTTGTGTCATCCCCATCCCCTTCATGGGGGTACCATGGACAACAAAGTGGTACAAACCATGGCCCGTGCATTTGTTCAAGCCGGCTGGGCGGTGATCCGTTTCAATTTCAGAGGTGTTGGGCTCAGTAGCGGTGTCTACGATAACGCCCAAGGTGAGATCGATGACTTGCTCAGTGTGATTGAGCACTTTGCACCCGCAGGCCCCTTGGCGCTAGGAGGATTTTCTTTTGGCGCCATGATCACGGCAAAGGCTTTGAAGCGGCTGCAAACAACGAGGGAAATTACCCGTGTTGTGTTGGTCGGGTTGGCGGTCTCGCGCTTTGAAGTGCCACTCATTGACGCTTCTTTGCACAACAGCACTTTGCTCATCCATGGTCAAGACGACGAAGTGGTGCCCTTGGCCGATGTGATGGCTTGGGCACAAGAGATGATTTTGCCCGTGTGCGTTGTTCCCAAGACCGGACATTTTTTCCATGGGCAACTCCCTTTGTTAAAGGGTTTGGTTGTGAGGCACGTGGTTTGAAGGATCGTCGTTTGAAATGTGTTTGAACTCTTTAAAGATTGGTGAAGTCACCCCATGGTCAATTTAAATAACTGGACGCTTGCATTGTTTTTGGTGTGGAGTGCAAACTTGTGCACCTTGGCCAGCGCACAAGTCATGAGTCCTCCTGAGGTCGATGCGCACGCGTATTTGCTGGTCGATGTGAGTGCTCATCAGGTGTTGGCGGAGCATTTGTCTACAGAGCAAGTGGAGCCGGCGTCGTTGACCAAGCTCATGACGGCTTATTTGGTATTTGATGCTTTGAAGAGTCAAAAAATGCGACTCGATCAAACCCTCCCCGTTTCAGTGCGGGCTTGGAAGATGCCAGGCTCACGCATGTTCATTGATCCCAAAATGCAAGTGCCTGTGGAGGACTTGATCAAAGGGATGATTGTTCAGTCCGGCAACGATGCCACAGTGGCCTTGGCCGAAGGCGTTGGCGGGAGTGTTGAGCATTTTGTTGAGCTCATGAACGAGCAAGCCCGACGCCTTGGTTTGAGTTCTACCGTTTACAAAAATCCCGAAGGTCTTCCCGCTCCGGGTCATCTCACATCGGCGCGAGACTTATCCGTTTTGGCGCAACGTTTGTTCCAAGATTATCCTCAATATATTGGCTACTATGCGATCAAAAAATACCGCTATCCGGGCACACCCGCTGCAAATGACACCAACCGCAATAGCTTATTGTTCAGAGATCCAACGGTTGATGGCTTGAAAACCGGACACACCGATGCCGCGGGTTATTGCATGATTGCAACAGCCAAGCGGGACGCACCAGGCCTAGCAGGACATCGATTAATGGCCGTGGTTCTGGGTGCGAGCAGTGAAAACGCCCGCGCTGCGGAAGCGCAAAAAATCTTGAATTGGGGTTTTGCAGCGTTTGAACCGGTCAAACTCTTCAATGCAGATCAGGCCGTTGCGCATTTGCGACTTTGGAAAGGGCAAGACAATGAGGTGTTGGCCGGTCGTCATGAACCGATTGTGGTGTCTGTACCACTGGGGCAAGCAAAGCTGGTCAACACTCAAATTGAATTCAAGGACCCTTTGGTGGCACCGGTCAACTTGGATGCCCCTATTGCACAAATGCACCTTAAATTGGGTAACACCGAGTTGAGTGCCCTGCCTTTGCTCGCGCTCAAAAAAGTCGATCAAGCCTCGATTTTTGGACGTGCATGGGACGCAGTTCGACTTTGGGTTAAGTGAGCGCTCACCAACACAGCCGAAGCGGCTTCGTAAACTTTCAGCTTGCCCCTGAGTCTGGGAGCTGATATACTCATAGGCTTTCCAGAAATTTCTGGGATATTTTATTCACGAATAACACATCACGTTTGGGACGTTTAAATGCCAACCATTAATCAATTGGTGCGTCAGGGGCGCGAGGTCGAAAAGACCAAGTCAAAAAGCCCTGCGATGCAAAATTCTCCGCAAAGGCGTGGAGTCTGTACCCGCGTGTACACGACAACGCCTAAAAAGCCTAACTCAGCTTTGCGTAAAGTTGCAAAAGTTCGTTTGACCAACGGCTTTGAGGTCATTTCCTACATTGGCGGTGAAGGCCACAACTTGCAAGAACACTCAGTGGTTCTCGTTCGTGGTGGTCGCGTCAAGGATTTGCCTGGTGTGCGTTACCACATTGTGCGTGGTTCTCTTGATTTGCAAGGCGTGAAAGACCGGAAGCAATCGAGGTCCAAGTACGGTGCGAAGAGGCCTAAAAAGGCTTAATTAGGTGCCGATGGTCTTGCGCGTGATTTGCGGGCAAGGCATGAGGCGAATTGGCCCAAGGTTGATTGCCCAGTCAGTCCAGCCCGGTCGAGTAAGTGGGGGTTACACATTGATCCCCCAGGTGCCAAAGAAACTGGCCCAACTGAAGAAACAAAGGAAATGATATGCCACGTCGTCGTGAAGTCCCCAAACGTGAAATTTTGCCCGATCCCAAATACGGCAATGTAGAACTCTCCAAATTCATGAACGTGATCATGGAAGGCGGAAAAAAAGCTGTTGCAGAGCGCATTATCTACGGCGCGCTTGAGCAAATTGAGCAAAAATCAGGCAAAGATCCGCTTGAATTGTTCAATGTCGCCATCAACAACGTGAAACCCATGGTTGAGGTCAAGTCTCGCCGTGTTGGTGGTGCAAACTACCAAGTTCCTGTTGAGGTGAGACCCGTGCGTCGTCTGGCCTTGTCCATGCGCTGGCTCAAAGAGGCCGCACGCAAGCGTGGCGAAAAGTCCATGGCCTTGCGTTTGGCCAATGAGCTCTTGGAGGCCTCTGAGGGTCGTGGTGGCGCGATGAAAAAACGCGATGAAGTTCACCGCATGGCTGAAGCCAACAAGGCGTTCTCACACTTCCGTTTCTAAATTATTGTATTGATCTCAATGGGGTGAGCGGCAAACTCAAGGTGAATCTTCTCCTTGAGTTTTTCTTTGCGAAACCCTGATTGTCTTGACCCTTCTTATCATCTTTAAAGGCTTCCATCATGGCTCGCAAGACTCCTCTTGAGCGCTACAGAAATATTGGTATTTCTGCGCACATCGACGCTGGTAAAACAACGACAACAGAACGCATTTTGTTCTACACGGGCGTCAACCACAAAATTGGTGAAGTTCATGACGGTGCGGCCACCATGGACTGGATGGAGCAAGAGCAAGAGCGCGGCATCACGATCACATCTGCTGCTACGACTTGTTTTTGGAAGGGCATGGACATGTCTTTCCCTGAGCACAGAATCAACATCATTGACACCCCTGGCCACGTTGACTTCACCATTGAAGTTGAGCGTTCAATGCGTGTGCTCGATGGCGCTTGCATGGTGTATTGCGCTGTGGGTGGAGTCCAGCCTCAAAGTGAAACCGTTTGGCGCCAAGCCAACAAATACAAAGTGCCGCGTTTGGCTTTTGTGAACAAGATGGACCGCACAGGCGCCAACTTCTTTAAAGTGTATGACCAGATGCGTTTGCGCTTGAAAGCCAATCCCATACCCATCGTGATTCCCATTGGTGCTGAAGAGCATTTCACCGGCGTGGTCGATTTGCGCAAAATGAAAGCGATCATTTGGGATGAAGCCTCACAAGGCATGAAATTCAACTTTGAAGAAATTCCCGCAGATTTGGTCGAAGAGTCTAAAAAGTGGCGTGAGAACATGGTGGAAGCAGCCGCTGAAGCCTCTGAAGAGCTCATGAACAAATACCTTGAAGAAGGTGATTTATCAGAAGAAGAAATCACCCACGGCTTGCGTGTTCGCACACTTGCTGGTGAAATTCAGCCCATGCTGTGTGGATCCGCTTTCAAGAACAAAGGCGTTCAACGAATGCTTGATGCGGTGATTGAATTGATGCCGTCACCTTCAGACATCCCACCCGTTGGCGGGATGGACGAGGATGAGGCGCCAGTATCACGCAAACCAGAAGACACGGAAAAATTCTCTGCGTTGGCGTTCAAATTGATGACCGACCCGTTTGTGGGACAGTTGACCTTTATTCGGGTGTACTCCGGTGTGCTCAACAAGGGTGACACCGTCTACAACCCGATCAAAGGCAAGAAAGAAAGAATTGGTCGTATTGTTCAAATGCATGCCAACAATCGCGAAGAGGTCGATGAAATTCGTGCTGGCGACATCGCCGCTTGCGTTGGACTCAAAGACGTCACCACGGGTGAAACTTTGTGTGACCCAGATGCAATTTTGATGCTCGAGAGAATGATTTTCCCTGAGCCCGTGATTGCACAGGCGGTTGAACCCAAGACCAAGGCTGATCAAGAAAAAATGGGCATTGCATTGCAACGCTTGGCGGCCGAGGATCCATCTTTTCGCGTGAAAACCGACGAAGAGTCTGGACAAACCATCATTGCCGGCATGGGTGAATTGCACTTAGAAATTATTGTTGACCGCATGAAGCGTGAGTTTGGCGTTGAAGCCAATGTGGGCAAACCACAAGTGGCTTACCGTGAAACGATCAGAAAAACCATTGAGGACTCAGAAGGCAAATTTGTTCGCCAGTCCGGCGGTAAAGGTCAGTATGGTCACGTGGTTTTCAAAATTGAACCCAATGAGGCCGGAAAAGGCTTTGAGTTTGTGGACGCCATCAAGGGTGGTGTGGTCCCGCGTGAATACATTCCTGCTGTGGAAAAAGGCGTGATTGAAGCCTTGAACACAGGCGTGTTGGCGGGTTACCCCGTGGTTGACGTCAAGGTCACACTCCACTTTGGCTCGTATCACGATGTTGACTCGTCTGAAATGGCCTTCAAAATGGCCGCTATTTTTGGTTTCAAAGAAGGGTGTCGCAAAGCGAGCCCCGTGATTTTGGAGCCCATGATGGCCGTTGAAGTGGAAACGCCTGAAGACTATGCTGGAAACGTGATGGGCGACCTGTCTTCACGCCGTGGCATGGTGCAAGGCATGGACGACATGGCTGGTGGTGGTAAAGCGATCAAAGCCGAAGTGCCTTTGTCAGAGATGTTTGGTTATTCAACAACGTTGCGCTCCATGTCCCAAGGGCGGGCAACGTATACGATGGAATTCAAACATTATTCTGAAGCACCCAGGAATGTGGCCGAAGCCATTGTGGCAGCCCGCGCCAAGTAAAAAAGTCAGTCTGCGATAACGCGCCACTGTGTACCCGTGCGCAGTGAACCAGCAGTGTTGTGCAAACTTTAAACCCTCACACGGAGTTGTTCTTTAGGATCGAAATATCATGGCAAAAGGTAAATTTGAACGCACCAAGCCTCACGTGAACGTGGGCACCATTGGTCACGTGGATCATGGCAAGACGACGCTGACAGCGGCGATCACGACCGTGCTCTCTTTGAAATTTGGCGGCGAGGCCAAGGCCTAC
>CAIPFK010000313.1 GCA_903864315.1 uncultured Burkholderiales bacterium
CCGTCTCTCACATACAAAACACAATTGCCAATTGCAGTGATTGTGGTGGGGGTTTTGGAGAAAAAAATGAGTCAAAGCACCCGTTTGGGTTTGCTTGGACGCAAGGTGGGCATGATGCGCCTATTCACCGACGAAGGCGACGCAGTGCCTGTCACGGTGGTGGACGTATCCAACAACCGAGTGTCACAAGTCAAAACACAGGAACATGATGGATATGTGGCCTTGCAGGTCACGTTTGGTGAGAAAAAAGCTTCTCGCGTCACCAAACCCATTGCCGGACACCTTGCCAAGGCAGGCGTACAAGCTGGCGAAATCATTCAAGAATTCCGAGTCACTCCTGAATTGGCTGCGAAGTATGCAGCTGGTGCAGCAGTGCCTGTGACCGATGTATTCACTGTGGGCCAAAAAGTGGATGTGCAAGGCACCTCCATTGGTAAAGGTTTTGCAGGAACGATCAAGCGCCACAACTTCCATTCACAAAGAGCGTCACACGGTAACAGCCGTTCGCACAATGTGCCTGGCTCCATTTCCATGGCGCAAGATCCTGGTCGTGTGTTTCCTGGCAAGCGCATGTCTGGCCACATGGGTGACATCACCGTGACCACACAAAATTTGGACGTTTTTCGCATTGACGAAACTCGCCAATTGCTCCTGATCAAGGGCGCAGTTCCTGGCTCAGCCGGTGGCTTTGTGACCGTTAGACCGGCTGTCAAAGCCAAAGATAAGGGAGCGAACTGATGCAGCTCGAACTCTTGAACGAACAAGGACAAGCGTCCTCCAAATTTGACGCGCCTGAGACTGTTTTTGGCCGCGCCTACAACGAAGACTTGGTTCACCAAATCGTGGTGGCTTATCAAGCCAATGCCCGTCAAGGCACACGCGCTCAAAAAGACCGTGAACAAGTCAAGCACTCGACCAAGAAGCCTTTTAAACAAAAAGGAACGGGTCGTGCGCGTGCTGGTATGACGTCTTCCCCGTTGTGGCGTGGAGGCGGTCGCATATTTCCCAATATGCCCGATGAGAATTTCACGCAAAAGATCAACAAAAAGATGTACCGTGCAGGCATGGCATCTATCTTCTCTCAGTTGGCGCGCGAAGGCCGTTTGGCAGTCGTCGACTCGCTCACAGTGGAAGCCCCCAAAACAAAACTTTTGGCCGCGAAATTCAAGGCCATGAATTTGCATTCGGTGTTGGTGATCTCTGACCAAGTTGATGACAATTTGTATTTGGCCTCACGCAACCTTCCCAATGTGTTGGTGGTGGAGCCCAGGTATGCAGATCCTTTGTCATTGGTTCATTACAAAAAGGTTTTGGTCACCAAAGCGGCCATCGATCAATTGAAGGAGATGTTCGCATGAGCGCACACAAATTTGATGAAGGTCGTTTGATGCAAGTCTTGGTTGCACCCATTATTTCTGAAAAAGCCACCATGGTTTCAGAAAAAAACAATGCGGTGACTTTCAAGGTGTTGCAAGACGCGACCAAGCCAGAAATCAAGGCTGCTGTTGAGTTGATGTTCAAAGTCTCTGTCAAGGGCATCTCTGTCGTGAACACCAAGGGCAAGGCCAAGCGCTTTGGCCGCTCCATGGGTCGTCGCGACAATGTGAGAAAAGCGTATGTGACGCTCATGCCTGGTCAAGAGCTCAATTTGTCTGGGGAGGCCGCGTAATCATGGCTGTTATCAAAATGAAACCCACCTCACCAGGCCAACGTGGCGTGGTGAAGGTCACACGTGACCACTTGCACAAAGGTGAAGGCTATGCGCCTTTGCTAGAGCCGCAATTTCAAAAAGCAGGTCGCAACAACAACGGTCACATCACGACACGTCACAAAGGTGGTGGTCACAAGCATCACTACCGTGTGGTGGACTTCAAGCGCAGCAAAGACGGCATTCCCGCCAAAGTTGAGCGCATTGAGTATGACCCCAACCGCACAGCGCACATCGCGTTGGTCTGCTATGCAGATGGTGAGCGTCGCTACATCATCGCTCCTCGCGGTTTGGAAGTTGGCGCAACACTCATGAGTGGTGCAGAAGCTCCAATCCGTGCTGGTAACACATTGCCCATTCGCAACATCCCAGTGGGTTCCACGATCCATTGCATCGAATTGCAAATTGGCAAGGGTGCGCAAATTGCTCGCTCGGCAGGTACCTCAGCCACCTTGTTGGCTCGCGAAGGCACCTATGCTCAAGTGCGCATGCGCTCAGGCGAAGTGCGCAAAATTCACATTGAATGCCGCGCCACCATTGGTGAAGTGGCCAACGAAGAACACAGTCTTCGTCAATTGGGCAAAGCCGGCGTCAAGCGTTGGATGGGTATTCGACCCACCGTTCGCGGTGTGGCCATGAACCCGGTTGATCACCCACACGGTGGTGGTGAGGGTCGTACCGGCGAAGGCCGTGTACCCGTGGATCCCTGGGGCAATATGACCAAGGGATACCGTACCCGCAACAACAAGCGCACACAAGTGATGATTGTGTCACGTCGTAAGAAATACGGGGTAGCCAATGACACGTTCACTCAAAAAGGGACCCTTTGTTGACCATCATTTGATGGTCAAAGTC
>CAIPFK010000314.1 GCA_903864315.1 uncultured Burkholderiales bacterium
TCACGGCGACCCCGCCAGATCCGAGGGATTGGGCCAAATGCTGGCGTCGTTGGGCGTGAATATCCATGGTGTCAGACTTTAAAAAAACGGTCAAATTGGAAGTATCCGGTGAGCAAGGTAGCGCAAAGGGCCCGATCAAGGAGGAAAGACCAAGCACTGCTCAACGCTTCATTATCCAAGAATTTGCATTTGGACCGCTCGGGGTGATGGTGGTGGTGATGGTGATGGTGAGGATGGCTGTATGGGTGTAGGGCTGGGTGGGTGTGCAGGAGTTGCCTTGCTGCTGGAAATCTTCAAGCACGGATTTCATCCATCTGCGCTCGGTCCCGTTTCACCAAGCGCCAGGCGCCTTAGTTGGTGCGGGGAGTTTGCTCACTCAACTGAGCCAAACGCGCTGGTGTCCCCACATCACACCAAAAGCCCTGGTAGAGGCTGGCTGCGACAAGGCCCTCTTTCATGGCCGCTTTGAGCATGGGGGCCAAGGCGGCTTTGACACCCAGTGGGTTGCCTGCAGGGATGTCACACCAAGGGGCGCCAAAGAACGCTTTTTTGTAAAGTGCAACGGTGCTGAAGGTGAAGGTTTGTTCGTTTTGCGGTGAGCTCGATGCCGTGGGATGGGGTGCATCCAAGCAAAGCGCCAGTCCTTCAGGACTCAAGCCAAAGTCGCCCTTGGGGTGGTGCAGGGGATTGGGCACGAGCCACACATGCGCCAAGTGTGGGCTTTGAGCAAAGGATTCAAAAACCGCAGGCGCAAAATCAAAGCCTGGCATGAACACGTCCCCGGCCACCACCCAAAACGGATCTGCCAGTGTTGGCAATGCCCGCACCACACCGCCTGCTGTCTCCAGTGCCCCACCAAAATCCAGGTCTTCGCGGGAGTAACCCAGTTGCATGGACACAGGTGGATGGGCCTTGAAATAGTTGGGGATGTTGTCGCCCAGCCAAGCGGTGTTGATGAGCGCTTGTGCAATACCGGCTTTCGCCAAATGCTCAAGATGCCAAGAGACCAAGGGTTTGCCATGGACTTCAAGCAAGGGCTTGGGAGTGTGGTCACTCAAGGGGCGCATGCGCTCCCCGCGTCCAGCGCAGAGCACCAGGGCTTGGGGCTTGAAAGACGGCGAGGGTGAATGCTGCATGGCCAAGGAGGTGGGGCGAAGAACCAACAAGTCGTTGTTGAGGCACTCGCCGTGGCGAGCATCACGTCTCGATCTTAACGCAAGCCCCTCAACGCTGGCAGGAGAGCACCCTCAAAAATCGCCTATCATCTTCGCTGTGGTGTGGGCTGTGCGCTCGCCCGACCCGCAGTCCTTGCTCCGTACCCCTTCACTCTCACAGTTTTAAACCATGCAAACGCCCATCAACCGCTTCAAAGTCGCCCTTCAAGAAAAACAAGTTCAAATTGGATTTTGGATGGGATTGGCCAACCCCGTCACGGCAGAGATCTGTGCTGGTGCGGGGTTTGATTGGCTCTTGATTGACGCAGAGCACTCGCCCAACGATTTGCAAAGCATCTTGGCGCAACTCCAGGCCATCGCGGCCTATCCTGAGACCCACCCCGTGGCCCGGGTCCCCGTGGGACACGGCCATGTGGGAGTCGCACTGATCAAACAATATTTGGATTTGGGTTTGCAAACCCTGTTGGTGCCCATGGTCGAGAGCGCCGAGCAAGCCCGCGACTTGGTCCAAGCCACCTTGTACCCGCCCTTGGGAATTCGCGGCATGGGGGGGGCTCGCGGCTCGCGTTGGGGCAGATATGAACACCATGGCCACGAGGCCAATGCGCAAATTTGCCTCTTGGTGCAAGTCGAAACCCAAAAGGGGCTGGACAACATCGAGGAAATTGCAAAGGTTGACGGCGTGCATGGCGTGTTCATCGGTCCCTCGGACCTCTCGGCATCCCTGGGCCATGTGGGTCAGCAAGACCATCCCAAGGTGCGCGAGGCCATTGAAGACGCCTTTGCAAAAATCGTCAAAGCAGGCAAAGCCCCAGGATTTTTAACGCTCGATGAGTCCTTGTCACGCCACTATTTGGGCAAGGGTGGTATTTTTATGGCCGTGGGGACGGACCACATCATGTTTGCACGCCAAACAAGCGCCTTGGCGCAGCGCTTTAAAGACCGTTGAGGCCCATGATGTCCATGATGCCCATGGTCGTGGGTCGTGGGTGGAGCCAGGCCCAGGCGCCCTGGCTATTTGACTTCTTGCGCCTTTGAATAAGCACCTCAATATCAGGCGTCGCTGCCCTCGTCCATGCTGATTGGCACGCGAGTACTCAATCCGCACATGAGTTCATAGGCCA